>JAVEUP010000030.1:0-54066 GCA_034005525.1 Thermoguttaceae bacterium
ACACCGTTGGGTGCCCAGACGACGGCGACGACCTGTTGCCTGCCGGCGAAGACATATGCGCGAACGCCGTTGCCCAGGTTCAGTCGTCCGGCCGGTTCCAACTCGGGGGTCAGCAATTGGGCCATTACGGCCTGGGCGGCGTATATCCTGTGCGGAGTCCCGGCGTATTCGAAGAAGATGCCTTGCAGGCTGTCGCGGTCGATGCCGTCGCACGTGCCGGCGTGGTAGAAGACCTTTTCGACGCCGCGGGAAAACATGATAGCCGCCCAACGAACTGCATACGCAGCCTGCAATCGCTCACTTGGGAGCGGCTGGTTGAAACCGTGGCTGGACATCGGCCGGCTCGACGGATCGTCGTCGGCGTAGTAGCCGTACTCGGTCAGCCAGATCGGCTTCCGGCCACCGTGACGATCCATCATGGCATTCAAGTCGTCGAGCAGCTTTTCGACGAACTCGGGTGGGCGGAGCCTGGGGTAGTGGTGGATGTCCACCGCATCGCAGGCTGCCAACCCGCCGGCAGCGAAGAACTGCTCGAAGTCGTCCATGATCTGGCCCTCGCTCAGGTAGCCCATTCCTGCCAGGATTCGGCACTGTGGATTGGCCCTTCGCGCTGCCTGGGCGAAGACCTTCGTCCAACGGGCGTAATCGGCGGCCGTATAACCTCTGGCTCGCGGCAACGAATAGCTGGTGAATACCGGCTCGTTGAATACCTGCCACCAGCGGACGCGGTCTTCGTGGTACGACACCGTACGGGCGACGTAGTGGGCGAATTCGGTCTCGTCGCGTGGAGCGTAGGCGACAACTCCACGCCGGACCTCGTAGCTACCGCCGCTGCGCTCGGTGGCCGGAGCCGTCGATGCCCAGTTGCTGGAAGGGAAGGGCAGGAGGCCCAGCACCTTCAGGCCGTGCTTCAACGGGCGGTCGATCTGATAGTCGGTTTCCGTGAAGTCGAATTGTCCTTTTTCCGGCTCAACCGTCTGCCACTTCAGCGACCAGTCACGAACCCACATCAAACCTGCCTTGCGGCATAGGTCCAGCAAATGGGGCCAGGGGTAGGCATGGTTGACGCCAAACCGCGAATCGTCGCCCGCGTAGACAGGAATCGCGGCCAACCGCATCGAATGCTCGGTACGCACGTCGCCACATGCCAGCACGGCATGAAGCTTCAGAAAGCCGCGCCGCCCGGGATCGGGCAAGAGTTCAACCACGCGTTCGGCAGTCGCGCCGGCCTGTACCTGCAGCGAGATGGCCTTACGCCAGACCTCGCGGTCGAAGAAGTCGGTCAGTTGAAGCTCGACGGTGGCCGCAACTTCTTGCTGCAACCCCGCACCCGAGACCGCCAGTTGGAATCGCAGTGGTTCATTCCAGTCGAAGACGTTGCCGACGCTGCCGGTTTCGATTCCCAGTTCGACCGGTTGGCGAGGGTGGAAGTCAGTCGCGCCGGTTGCCTGCTCAAGCTGCACGCCGTCGAGCCACACGGTCGCCTGTTTCGGAGGTGGCGCCTTGCCAGATCGTTCGATCAGATCGGGCCCGGCCAACACGTAGCACCACCGCTGATTCGGCGTGAACTTCGTCTCATGGCGTTGCCATTCAGTTGAAAGACGGACCGCCTCGTCGAACGAACCGCCTGCAAACTGCCGTACCGCCATTCGGGCAGGTGTGTCGGGCGCCGCGGCTTTCATCCAAGCTGAAAGCACATACGGGCGGCCGGGCTCGACTTCGAGAAAACCGGCGTTTGCTGCCAGCGGTGCCTTGATGGGCGTGCGGTAGAGATCGTAATAGTCGAAATAGGAGACTGGCTGGTTCTCCGGTGTCAGTTCAATCCGTAACGACCTTCGGCCCTGACGCGATTGCCCGGTATCAATGGTGCCGAACAGCCGGTTCATCGGCCCGCCCCAATGCTGCAGGCGGTCCCACTCGGCAGAGCCCCAGCCGGTGGTGCCGCATTCAAAGCTGCCATTGGGTACGAGATTGGCGGTCGTACCCGGTCCAATCACAACACCTGGCCGGACCAGGTCGCGGCCGGCGGGCATCAGGACCATGTCGTCGACCCACAACGTACCTGTGGAAGTGAACCACAATTGGAGCCGGCTTCCCTTGGGACAGTCGCGGGTGGCACGGAAGATGAACTCGTAAGGCCGCCACTCGACCGTTGGGACTAATGCCGCGTTCAAACCGCAGTTGCTCCACTGGCGGGTGTCGGAGATGGCAATCGATACCGTATCGGCGGCAATGTTGCTTCCCTTGGCCAAAAAGGTCAAACGGTAGCTCTGCCCGCGCTTCAGTGGCACGTCCATTTGGGAGAGCATTGCATGGCAGGCAGCATTCTTATGTTCAAAATGCCGGCAGTGAAGCTTTGCGCAATGGCCCCCGTCGCGTCCGACGTCAACCGAAAGCTCCTGTTCCACCAGCCGGCTGTCGCCGGAGGCCCTCCACTGATCGGGCATGCCGTCGCCGGCGATTGTCTCGAAGTCTCCATTGCGGACGAGGTTAACCTGATCGGCGGCGGGCGAGGTGACCGCAAGCATCATCAGTACGATAAGGCAAACGATCAACCCGACCGGATTCCGGACCCCAGTCGCATTGGAGAACCATGGGAATCGCCATGCCCTGACTGCGGCCGGCAAACGAGAGATTCCACCGTTCTCCACTCGGCCAATTGACAGTACCGTCACAGAAGCGAGGACGGAATTGCACGCTGTTGTGGACATTGTTTGCCTCGGTCTCACGTCCTGCGGAACTGCTTGTCGAGTTCTTCCCGCGTGAACACCAGCGCGGTGGGGCGGCCATGGGGACAGTGGTGGGCGTCCTGGACGAGGTGGCGCTGGCGGAGCAGTTCGGAAATCTCTTCGGGCGTGAGCCGATCGCCGGCCTTGACGGCTGCCTTGCACGCGATCGAGTGCAACAGATCGTCCAGCAAATCGCGGCGTTCCGGCTGCTTGCCGCCAGCAAGGATGCGGTCGAGCACCTCGCGCAGCACCTCGGCCGGATTAAGGTTGGCCAGCATGGCTGGATAGCCGGAAATGAGCACCGTATCGCCGCCGAACGGTTCGACGATCAAGCCGAGTTGTGCGAGCAACTCGCGGTTCTCCATGGCGGCCGCGGCCTCCGCGGCGGCCAGGTCGACCGGTTCGGGCACCAGAAGCTGTTGGGTTTCAATGGGACCCGTCTCGATCCGGCTGCGCAACTGCTCGTACAGAATGCGTTCGTGCAACGCATGCTGATCGATAATCGTCACGCCCTCTTCTGTTTCGGCTACGAGGTAAGCATTATGCACCTGGAGCCCCGTGAGCCGGCCCGCCGGCCCGGCGTGGGCCGCCGCTGGTTCGGGCCTCGCTTCGGCCGGTGCCGCAGTGAGGCAGGGGCCATGGGCCGCCGCGGGCCACGGCCGATCGATGCGGGTCAGGTTCAGTGGCGAGCCGCCGGAAGGCGCCCGTCCCTGAACGATGGAAAGGCCCGATCCGGCCTCGCCGTGGGCGCCCTCGGGTCGTTGCCACGAAGCCGCCTCGCCCTTGGCCCAGTCGACCAGTTCCTGCCGCATCTGCCGGGCGAGATCGTCCGATTCGGCCGACGCCTCGGCCGACGCACGGATGCGCGTGTCGAGGTTGGTCGTCAGGAACTTGCCGCGAAGCGTCGAGAGTAGTTGGCTGTACAGTTGGCCGGAATCCTGGAAACGCACCTCGAGCTTCGTCGGGTGGACGTTCACGTCGACCAGGTCCGGCGGCATGGTGAATTGGAGGAACGCAATGGGATACCGGCCCACGGTCAGCAGGCCGCGATACGCCTCGGTCAGGGCATGCTGCAACGCGCGGTCGCGAATGTGGCGGCCGTTGAGGAACACGTACTGCATGCGGTTGTTGCTCCGGCTCTGGCTGGGGTGGGCCGCGTAGCCGGAAAGCCGGATGTCACCGTCGGCGCTCTCGACGTAGATCAGGTGGTCGGCCAGCTCGCGGCCGAAGAAGCGGGCGATCCGGTCGAGTTGCCCCTCCGACGCCGGCAGGTCGAACACGCTTCGGTCGTTGTGCCGCAGGGTGAAGTGGACGTGCGGAGCCGCCAGTGCGATGCGGGTGAACGCCTCGCTCACGTGCCCAAACTCGGTGGCGACGGCCCGCAGGAACTTCCGCCGAACCGGCGTGTTGAAGAACAGGTTGTGGACTTCGACCAGTGTGCCGGGCGGGCAACCGCAGGGGCTGACGGCGCCCGGAGTTCCGCCGGTCACTTCCAGTTCCGCGCCGGCAGGGTCTTCGTGCGTCCGGCTGCGCAGCACGGTACGGCTGATCTCGGCAATCGAGGCCAATGCCTCGCCGCGGAATCCCAGGGTATTGACCCGGAACAGGTCGTCGGCATCGAGCAGCTTGCTGGTGGCGTGGCTGGCGACGGCCAACGGAAGCTCGCCAGCCGCAATCCCGTGCCCGTTGTCGACCACGCGGACCAGTTCCATGCCGCCCTTTTCAACCGACACGTCGATGCGCGTCGCGCCGGCGTCGACGGCGTTTTCCATCAGTTCCTTCACGACGCTCGCCGGGCGCTCCACCACCTCGCCTGCGGCGATTTTGTTGATGAGCGACTGGGGCAGCTGGCGAATCGGCATGATTAGAGGCCGTATTGCTTGATCTTCCGGTACAGGGTCCGTTCGCCAATTCCGAGCATTCGGGCGGCCTCCTCGCGGTTGCCGCCGGTGAACTGGAGAGTTTCTGCAAGGAAGAGTTTCTCAAGCTCTTCGAGCGGCTTTCCGACCAATCTCGCAAGCGAGGCGCTGCCCGGCGAACCCTCCTGATCGGCCGACGTTTCGGGATCGGCCAATTCGTCGGGCAGATCGTCGACGTCGAGCAACCCGTCGTAATCGACCACGACCATGCTCTCCACCACGTTGCGGAGCTGGCGGACGTTGCCCGGCCAGTCGAAGACGGCCAGCCGCCGCCGCACGGCCGACGTCATCCCCCGGACCTGTTTGCCGTGCTGCTTGACGAACTGCTTGACGAAGTAGTCGATCAGGATGGGAATGTCCTGCCGCCGCTCGCGGAGCGCCGGCAGCCGAACCGTAATGACCTTCAGCCGGTGGTACAGGTCGCGGCGGAAGGTGCCGGCCTCGATCGAGTCTTCCAGATCGCGGTTGGTGGCCGAGAGCAGCCGCACGTTCACCTTGATCGGCTGGTTCGAGCCGACGCGGGTGATTTCCCCATTCTCGAGCACGCGAAGGAGTTTGATCTGGGTGGGCAGCGGCATGTCGCCCACTTCGTCGAGGAACATCGTTCCGCCGTGGGCGTACTCGAACTTGCCCACCCGGTCGCTCGATGCATCGGTGAACGCGCCCCGCACGTGGCCGAACAGCTCGCTTTCCAGGATGTTCTCACTCAGGGCGGCGCAGTTCAGCGCCACGAATGGGCTGTCCTTGCGGGGGCTGTTCTGGTGGATCGCCTGCGCGACAAGCTCCTTTCCGGTGCCGGTTTCGCCTTGGACGAGCACGGCGGCGTTGGTCGGGGCGATGCGTTTGAGTCGCTCGAGGACGGAGCGCATTTGCGGGCTGTCGCCCACAACGCCTTCAAAGCCGAACTTCTCGTCGAGTCGGCGGCGCATCTCGAGGTTCGCGCGCCGCAGCCGGGAGGTCTCCGCCGCCCGCTGGGCCGCCGCGCGAAGCTGGCCGATGTCGAGCGGTTTGAGCAGATAGCTGAACGCGCCTCGCTGCATGGCGTCGACGGCCGAGGGGACCGTACCGTGGCCGGTGACGAGAATCACCTGCGCCTCGGGCTGGGCCGCCTTGGCGCGTTGAAGGACACCCAATCCGTCCAGGTCGTTCATCACCAGGTCGGTCACCACCACGTCGAAGGCGGCCTGCTCGGCCTGCTCGGCCCCGGCAATCCCGGACGTGGCCACGCGGCACTCGAAACCCACTCGTTCGAGGGTTTCGGCCACGGTATCGGCGTGCGAAGGGTCGTTGTCGACCACCAGCGCGCGGTACGGAGGCTCCAGTGGCTCGGTAGCGGCAGTGTCGGCAGTTGCAGATTCCTTGACTTCGCTCATAGCGACCGATCATACCCGGTTTGCCCTATCGGTAGAAGGATGGGGGGGCGGCAGGGCTCTTCGCACCCAACCTTTGGGCGGGCGTATGTTCTATCGCCCAGCCCAGCTATAATGGATTAACGGGGGGTGGTTCTCTCGGTCTGTTGAACACCCCGTCTTGCCGCGTTTTGGGGCATCCGCAAAAGGAGGGGATTGTGTCTACCGTACTTGAGAAGCATCAGGCGGAGGAGCGTCTTGTGCTCAATGGGGTGTCGTGGTCCACCTACGAGGCCCTTCTCGCCGACCTTGAGCATGGCGGTATCCGATTGACCTATGACCAGGGGAGGCTCGAAATCGTGTCACCTTCAGGGCATCATGAATGGTTTGCACGCTTGATCGGTCGCATGATCGAAGCGATGACCGAAGAGCTGGACATCCCCGTGATGAGCACAAGCTCATGGACCCTTCGGCTGGAGTTGAAGCGTCGCGGCCTGGAGGCCGACGAGTCGTACTACGTGGCCAATGAACCGAAGGTGCGCGGGCGGGAGGACCTGTCGCTCGACCGCGATCCGCCGCCGGACTTGGCGATTGAGGTGGAGATTTCCAGCCCGTGGATCAAGAAGATCCCCATCTATGCGGAGCTTGGCGTGCCCGAGGTGTGGCGTTACGACGGCCAGCGGCTTCGCGTTGAACTGCTACAGGCAGACGGCACCTACGCTGCAAGCCCAACCAGCGCCGCGTTTCCCTTCCTGCCGATCGAGAAGCTCGAAGTGTTCCTCGCCCGCCGCGCCGACACCGACGAGACCACCTGGATCCGCCAGTTCCGCGCCTGGGTGCGCGAGGAGTTGGCCGACCAGCGGATGGGGTAGGCCACCGGCGGCCCTTGATGCGTTGCGGGCGGCGAAAGGGCAGCGTGATGACGACGACTTCCGCCAATGGCTTCACGAGGCGATTGAGCAGGCAGAAGCTGGGGCACAAGGGTAATGAATGGAAGGTGGCCGCAGTGCCCCGACACACCGGTTGCCGCTCTTAGATTTGAGATCTGAGATTACGGATTCATTATCCGCCGCGCCCGTCCGGGCTACTCTGGATTCGGGAGAGGGGCCGAGACAACGGAAACGCCCACTCAGCCAAATCGGTAGATCCCCGGCTTGGCTACTTCCGGCATGGGGTACGGGCCGAGTTGGTATTTCTCGGGTCCGAGGCGGGTGGTGGACTTCATGGCGTCGTCCCAGGTGATCTCCTGGCCGCTGTAGGCGGCTTCGCGGCCGAGGATGCCGGTCATGGTGCTCTCGGCAATCGCCTGCGCCTCGTTGATCGGCGAGCCTTCCCGGATGCTGGTGATGAGGGTCTCGTGCTCCTGCCGGTAGGGGCTTGGCTCGGGACCGCGGAAGCGCCATCGGTCGCCCGATTTGGGATGGATGGCGTCTTTGCAGTTGCTCGTGCCGCCGGTGCCGACGACGGCCTCTTCGACCTTGTTTCGGCAGCCGTTGATCTGGCGGGCCTGGCTGAACATCGAGATGCCGCCGGGATACTCGAACTCCACGGCGAAGTGGTCGAAGATGTGGCCGTGGACCTCCTTCGTGCGAACCTGCCGGCCGCCGATGCCCGAGACGGCCTTGACCGGATGCGTGCCGAGCACCCAGTTCATGATGTCGAGGTTGTGGACGTGCTGCTCCACGTAATGGTCGCCCGAGAGCCAGGTGAGGTAATTCCAGTTGCGGAGCTGCCACTCCATGTCGCTCCAACCTTCCTGGCGCTGGATGACCCAGATTTCGCCGCCGTTCCAGTAGCACTTGCCGTAGACGATCTCGCCGATGGCGCCGTCGTGCAGCCGCCCAATGGTCTCTTGATAGCTGTTCATGTGCCGCCGCTGCGTTCCCGCCGCGATGCCCAGCCCTTTCTGCCGGGCCAGTTCACCCGCCTGCATTACCAGCTTCACGCCGGGCACGTCGACCGCGGCGGGCTTTTCGATGAACACGTGCTTGCCCGCTTCGACGGCGGCCATGAGCTGCGCGGGGCGGAAATGGGGCGGCGTGGCCAGGATGACGTAGTTCACTTCGCCGACGGCCAGGAGCTGCTTGTACCCGTCGAACCCGGTGAAGCACTGCTCGTCGGGAATGTTGATGTCCAGCTTGGTCAACTGCTCGCGGCATCTGGCCAGGCGGTCCTCGAACAGGTCGGCCAGGGCGACTACCCGGATGTTTTTGTGCGAGACCTCGGCCCCCTGGGCGACGTCTTCGGTATGGTAGCCGCTGGCCGGGTAGATGACGCGCGTGGCCGCGCCCAGCGCGTCCAGCGCGGCGCCGGTGCCGCGCCCACCGCACCCGACCACGCCGATCTTGATCTCCATCTCCCCGCCTGCGGCATGCGCCGCCCGGCCGATCGCCAACTCCGCCGCGGCCGCGCCGGCCAGGGCGAGAGAGGACCGCTTGAGAAACTGCCGCCGCGAGACATCGTGCTTCTGAGGTGCCATGTGAGAGAGACTCTATTTCGAGTTCGGGAGATTGGTTTTGGACCGACCGAATCATGGTAGCCGGAATCGGCGGGGATTGCCAGCGCGGTGAGAACCCGTCCCCACAAGACCGTATGTTCGTACGGCCATTTCGGCTATAATAGAGATGCTGGGAGCGGCCGCTACGTGAGGCGGCTTACGTCAGCCCCGCGATTTCCGATAGGCCCGCCAGCGGGGGGTTGCTGTGTCAACCGTGCTGCAGAACTGTCAGGCTGAAGACCGTCTTGTGCTCGACGGCGTCTCGTGGGCCACCTACGAAGCGCTCGTCGCCGATCTGGAGCATGCCGGCACCCGCCTGACCTACGACCAAGGAAGGCTCGAAATCGTATCCCCTTCAAGACAGCATGAGCGGCTGAAGCGTTCCATTGGACGCATGATCGAGACCATGACACTCGAACTGGGAATCCCGATCGACAGCGGCAGTGCCACGACTTTGAAACGGCAACTGCGCCAGCGCGGCCTGGAAGCCGACGAGTCGTACTATATTTCCAACGAGCCGCGGGTGCGCGACCGCGACGACCTCGACCTGACGGTGGACCCACCTCCCGACCTTGCCATCGAGGTGGACCTGAGCCAGCCGCTGATCGACAAGCTTGCGATCTACGCCGATTTGCGCGTGCCGGAGGTGTGGAGCTTCGATGGCAAGAACCTTCGGATACTTCTACTCCAATCGGACGATACCTACGCGGACAGTCGCAACAGTGCGGCCTTTCCGTTCCTGCCGCCGGCCAGACTCGAAAGCTTCCTCCTGGAACGGGGCACGACCGATGAGACCACCTGGATCCGCCGATTCCGCGCCTGGGTGCGCGAGGAACTGGCCGATTACCGTCCCAAGTAAATCACCGGCGGCTCGCCGTTGACGGCGAGGCGGGCGGGGGTGGGGAGCCAGATGGTGAACCGGGTGCCGTGGCCGGGCTCGCTGTCGACCGAAATGACGCCGCCATGCGCCTCGATCACCTTTCTGGCAATCGGCAGCCCGAGCCCGGAACCGCCGCGCTTGGTCGAGTAGAATGCGTCGAAGATGTGCTCTTGGGTCGCTGCGTCCATGCCGCAGCCGCTGTCGATCAGGTCGAGCGCCACGCCGTCGGCCCGCGGGTAGGTGCGCACGACAAGCTGCCCGCCGTCGGGCATGGCCTGCTCGGCGTTGAGCATCAGGTTCAGCAGTGCGCCGTGCAGGGCCTCCCGGTCGACCAGTACGGTGGGCAGGTCGGCGGCAAGGTATTCGCCCAACTCGATGCCTGCGTCAACCGCCTTGGGGCGGAAGAAGTCCAGCACTTGCTGCACCTGCTCGTTCAGGTCGGTCGGCTCCAGGTCGAGCCGGCGTCCGCGGGCGAGCCGGAGGAAGTCGTCCAGGAGTTTCTCCAGCCGGCTGCACTCGCGGAGCACGGTAACCACTTTACCCAGCGCCCGCCGATCGCGCGGGGCGTCGCTCTCGCGGAAGTCTTCCGCCAAGAGGTCCATGTTCATGCGGATGGTCGAGAGCGGGTTCTTGATCTCGTGTGCCAGGCCACCGGCGAGGCGCGCGATCTCCTCGCACTGGTCAACCAGCTTTCGATGCGCTTCGGCTTGAACTGGCTCGGAACGTGCCACGAGGCATTCGATTTCCGGTAAGCGTTCGCAGGGGGACTGTCCCAATTTTCGCGGCACCGAGGGCGTTCTTGTCCAATCACCCGCTGTTACCGCCGCGAAAATGGGACTGTCCCCTTCGCGTGGAGCGGAGGAGACTGCCCGCGCCGCCCCGTGAACGGTTACGATTTCCGCTATCGCCTTGGCCGGCGTTCACGCCGCCCGCCGCCGTTGCCACCGCCATCGCCGCCGCCGCCGCCATCGCCGCCGGAACTTCCGCCTTCACCCGACGTCTGTCCCAACTCCTGCATGGCCATCCGCCGGCTGAGCTTCACGCGGTCCTGGTCGTCAATGGCGATAACCTTCACGTCCATTTCATCGCCGACCTTGCACACGTCGGCCACGGTCGACACGTAGCCGTCGGACAGCTCGCTGATGTGGCACAGCCCGTCCTTACCCGGCAGGATTTCGACGAAGCATCCGAAATCCTTCACGCTCATCACGCGGCCCCGGTAGATGCGGCCGATTTCCACCGAGGCGGTCATCGCCTCGATCCGGGCGAGCGCCGCCTTGGCGCCTTCGGCGTTGTTGCTTGCCACCGTGACGGTGCCGTCGTCCTCGACGTCGATCATCGCCCCGGTCGACTCCTGAATGGCGCGGATCGTCTTGCCGCCCGGGCCGATCAGCAGCCCGATCTTATCGGGATCGATCCGGGTGCGCAGCAGGCGCGGGGCCCAGGAGGAAATGTCGCCCCGAGGCCGGGCAATGGCCGAGAGCATCCTGCGCAAAATGTCGATCCGGGCCACGCGCGATTGCTCGAGGGTCGCCCGCAGAATCGCTTCGTCGATGCCGGCGATCTTCAGGTCCAGTTGGATGCCCGTGATGCCGTTTTGCGTGCCGGCGATTTTGAAGTCCATGTCGCCGTGATGGTCCTCGCTTCCGAGAATGTCGGTCAGCAGGACCCACCGGTCGCCTTCCTTCACGAGTCCGACCGAAATGCCGGCCACGGGATTGCTGATCGGCACGCCGGCCGCCATCAGCCCGAGCGTGGCGCCGCAAACGCTGGCCATCGAACTCGAGCCGTTGCTTTCGAGAATGTCGGAGATGATGCGGATGGTGTAGGGGAAGTCGTCGGGATCGGGGAGCACGGGCTTCACGCTTCGCTCGGCCAGGGCACCGTGCCCCATTTCGCGGCGGCCAGGCCCGCGGATCGGCCGAACCTCGCCTACCGAGAACGACGGGAAGTAGTAGTGCAGCATGAACTTTTCGGAGTACTCCTCGGTCAGCCCGTCCACCCGCTGCTCGTCGCGGCCGGTACCCAGGGTCACGGTAACCAGGGCCTGCGTCTCACCACGCTGGAACAGGGCCGATCCGTGGACGCGCGGCAGCACGTCGACCTTGCACTCGATCGGCCGCAGCGACGTGTTGTCGCGCCCATCGAGCCGCTTGCCGTCGAGGATCATGTCGCGAATGACGCGCTGCTCCAGGTCGTGCCAGACGGTGCGGAACCGCTCCACCGAAATGGCGTCAGCCGCGTCGGGGTCCGGAATCAACTCGGCCTGGGCGCGCTCCTTCAGGGCTGCAAACGCCTCAGCCCGCGCGAGCTTGCCTTCCGTCTGGCTGGCCTCGAGCATCGCGTCGTAGTAGCCCTGCCGGACTCGCTCAAACAGGCCGTCGTCTTCCGGTACGGTGTACTCGGCTTTGACAACGCCGGCCTTCTCGGCCAGCTCCTCCTGCATTTCGCACAGAGTCACGACGTACTGCTGCGCGTGCACGACGGCTTCGGCCATGAGGTCTTCGGGCATTTCGCGGGCGAACCCTTCAATCATGAGGATCGATTCGCGGTTGCCGGAAACGATCAGGTCGAGGTCGCTCTGTTCGAGTTGCTCGTGGGTAGGGAAGGGGACCCACTGCCCGTCGACGTATCCCAATCGAATTGAGCCCAGCGGTCCCTGGAAGGGAATGGGCGAAAGGCACAGCGAAGCCGAGGCGGCGGTCATGGCGAGCACGTCGGGATCGTGCTGCCGGTCGAAGGCCATTACGAAGGCCTGAACTTGGACCTCATCGCGGAACCATTCGGGAAACATGGGCCGGATGGGGCGATCCATCAGCCGTGAGGTAAGCGTTTCCTTCAGCGTAGGGCGACCCTCTCGCTTGAGAAACCCGCCGGGGAACTTCCCGGCCGCCGCCGCCCGCTCGCGGTAGTCGCACGTGAGCGGGAAGAAGTCGATTCCGGGCCGGCCGGGGCCGGTCGCCGCAGCCACGAGGACCACGGTCTCGCCATACTGGATAAGACAACTGCCGGCCGCCTGCTTGGCCAACTCACCCGTTTCCATGGAGAGGGTGTTTGCTCCGATCTGTCGTTCAACTCGGACTTTCAATGCTTGCTCCCAACATTGCTTGCCAAGAGGTGGAATTCGAGAGTGGCGACCAAGAAGACAAAGCCTCTTGCATCCCGATCGTGCCGGTAGAAGGCGCGGCCCCCGACCGACGTGGCTGCCCGGAGGCGCCCGCCGAACGACCGCGATGCGAGGGAACCGACTTCGAGGGCGACCCGGACCGCACTACTTGCGGATGTCCAATCGCCGAAGGATGTCGAGATATCGTTGCGGGTTGACCCGCTTCAGATAGTCCAACAAACGCCGCCGCCGACTGACCAGCATTAGCAGACCCCGCCGGCAAGCGAAATCCTTCTTGTGCGCGCGAAGATGCTCGGTCAGCCCACTGATTCGCGACGTAAGAATCGCAATCTGGACCTCAGGCGAACCGGTATCGACATCGGCGCGCCGATACTCCCCAATCAACTCTTGCTTCCGCTCTTTGGTAATGGTCATCTGCTACCGCGTCTGCTTAACCTCGAGGACCGTCGGCTTCCCACGAAGCACGATCTTCCTGGTAGTCCTACTCGAACTCCACCTACTTGAAACCTTGTTATACGGTTACGTCAATACGCTAAGTCCGTCAGTGTAGCAGTTCAGGCCTTGCGTGGGAAGCCGGGCAGGAGGCAGAAAACGAAAAGAATCGATTCGTGCCCCAAAAAATCGCCGCTGGCAATTAAGGATACGCATTCCGAGGGGGACTCGCTTGCACAGGCAGACGGGAAGGCGTGCCCTGAGAGAGGTACGCGGGTTGACCAATCTGATGGGGGCGTAGGAAGGATGATTCGGGCTCTTCCGTTTCCAGGTGCAGAACTACCTGGCGCGTGGGTGAACCCGGATGCTGAGACATCCGGAACCACCCACCCTACGTCTTGTCACTTGGATCGTTTGCTTGCGGGAGAATGCCTTGCGAAACACTTTCCCCTTTCTCCCCTTTTTCCCTCCTGGCGTTACCGATTCCGATAGCATCTTGCAGGGTTATGATCAAGGCCCCGACCCGGGCTATCGCCGCCCGTCGGCACCCGTTCGGAAGCCCGGCGCAACCCCCCATGCCGCTTCCAGGGTGGGCACCGGGCGGAAGTCGGGCAGGTCGCGGTACTTCAGGTTTCGCCGTCCGAAGTACGACCCGTAGTACGGCCCGTTCGCGTCCACCCAGGTGATCAGCCGGACCCATTCGGCCTCGGAAAGCTCGACCTCGTGATGGCCCTTGCGCAAGATATGGACAAGGGGGCTGGCGTGCGAGCCGAGCGCCTTCGGCCCCAGCGGCTCGACGTAGCCCTTCTGCGCTTCCGGGTCCGCGCCCACAAACTCCTGGATGTACGCAATGAGGTTCCGCCGCATGATCTCCTCGTACGAGCGGCTGAAGAACGTGGTCAGTTCTCCCGTCAGCACTAGGTTGCCCTCGGGCTTCTCGCCGCCGTGGCAACGCACGCAGTGCGCGTCGAGGATCGGTTGGACATCGGCGGGATAGTGCAGCGGGCGCGGCACAGTCGCGTCGCCCGGCTGGGGGCGGGGCAGGGCAGGGGGGCGCCGCATGGCCAGCGGCGGCCGGGCCGGCGGCGCCTCGTTCCGCGGCTGGTGGCAGCCGATGCACCCGCGGGCCTCGCCCGGCTGAAGGTTCACGAACGTCCGCATCCGCTCCAGTTCCATGTAGTTCTCGTCGAGCGCCTGGAAGAACACGCTTCGACACGCCGGGACCGTGAAGTGCGCCGACCCGTCCTCCTCGACCGGCACCACGCCGTGTAGCACCGTGACGAAAATGTGCGCGCCCAGGCTGATCGCCGCGTTCTGCCCGTTGGTGATGTCGTCGGGCCAGAAACGCCGCGCGGTCCAGGGACGCGGCACCTGCTCGAGAATGCGCAGGTACTTCACCTCGCCGCGCTCGATCCCCTCCAGGCCGCGGTACACGTCGGCCATCATCAGCGTGGCCTCGGCATTGCCCGCGCCGGCCGTTTTCGTTTCCGCGGCCGAGGCGCCCTCCGCGGCGCGGCCCTCAGGCAGCGTCACCGGCGGGACAATCGGCGGCACCGGCCGCGGGCGCAGCGGCACCGGCTGCCAGCAGGAGATGTCGGGATCGTCGTGAACGAGCACCCGGTTGCCGAACGTGTCGATCAGCCACAAGCCGTAGGCGGTGCCGTGATTGTGCGCCTTGTCGGGATTGCGGGAGACAAGGAAGAAGTTGTCGGAAAGGGGCCACGGGTCGCAGTACAACGGGCCGGTGTTGTCGCGCACCCATTGGCCCGGCTCGGAATGGATGGGCCGGCCCGTGCGGAAGTCGGCCTGCCGGCCCGGGTTTTCGCGCAACCACTGGGCGTCTTTGAAATGGATGAACGACTCCCCTCCCGAGCCGAACGTGCCGGCTCCCTCGTACGACACGTCCACGTAAGGCGTCAGGTTCCTCAGCGGCGCGTGCGTGCGGATGTTCTTGCTCACGTCGACCAGCAGGAGCGGGCCGACCGCGAACGGATGGTGCATGGTGCAGGTGGCCACGAACAGGTCGTTGTAGCCCGGCACCGCCCGCGCGTGGATGAGCACGGGCGGGTAGACGTGCCGGTTGCCGTAGATTTCGACCGAGCCGCTGCCGTCGGGACGCATGGCCCAGAGCGACTGCACGGCAATGACGCCCTTGTACACGTATTCCCAGCGGGTGTACAGGATGCGGCCGTCGTTCATCACGCTGGGCGTCGACTCGCTCAGCGCGTTTTCGGAAAGCAGCGTCATGTTGCCGCCGTCAGCGTCGATCCGGTACAGCACGTTCACGCTCAGGTTGTCGGAGGCATCGCACAGCACGCCCCGTTCACACCGTGATGAGGCGAACACGATGCGCCCGTCGGGCAGGTAGCAGGGGTGGAAATCGTCGGTATGGCCGCGGTAGGGTCCCAACTCGTTGCGCGTCGAGTCCAGCCCGTAAGAGGCCAGCCGCTCGGCCTCGCCCGGCGGGTCGAACGTCAACTGCCGCAGTCCGGTCCCGTCGGTACCGACCTCGTACAACCGGAACGCCTTGCCCGGCGCCGGCCGGTAGCCGAACACCACGCGACGGCCGTCGAACGACAGGTCGAACCGGTCGAAGATGCCACCCTCAAGCTCCGGGCACAACGCGGTTACCTCGCCGGTGGCCAGGTCGAGCACGCACAGGTTCCCGCCGGGAGGCCCCGCTTGCATGAACTCGGAGTAGTACCAGTGCGTCTGGTAGGTGTTGCGCTTGACGAACAGGAGTTTGCCGGGCTGCAGTAACGGATTCGCCACGACCAGCGCGCGCCGTTTCAGTTCTTCGAGTGAAACGACCAGGGCGTCAGACGTCAGACTCCCTTTGCGCCACGGTTCGGCCACGGCCGCTTTCAACTCCCGCTCGAACCGTTCGATCTCGTCGAGTAACACCTCGCCCGGATAATCGTCCGCATACTCCAGCCGCAAGAAGTCCACCGCCCGGCGCAGAGTCTCGATCTGCCCGGCCAACTTGGCAAGCCTGCCCGATTGGGCCTTCTCGGCAAGCCATCGCTTGTCGTCGTCGGCCAGGCGGACCGCTACGCGGAATCCGGCAAGCTGGAAATTGTAGTGGAGCGGCCCGGCCTCGTAGCTGTCGTTTACCCGCAGGCCCACGTAGCGTGCGCGGACCGGCGGGCACGGGATAGTCTCCGCGGCGCCTTGGGTGAGCGGCGGCACGTCGTGCGCGGCGACCAATGTCCGAATCCCGGCGTCCCCCTCAAGATCGGCCGCGGCGGCGTGCTGCGCGGGATCGTCAGCGGCGAAGTGAAACAAATCGACGTTCTTTGGGTTATATGTTCCGGAACTGTCGCGCGAGATCAGTTGCACACCAACCACTTCCAGCGGACGGCCCAGGTCGAACACAATGTGCCCGGTTACCGGCCGCGAGCCGCTCGGAGGCATGGCCTTTGGATTCCCGCCGGCCGCGTCGGGCGTATCGTCGAGCAGGCAGCAGAAGGTGGCTGGGTCGTCGTCAATCGCCCGCGCGGCGCCGTAGAGCGTATGGAATCCGGCGCCGGGCTGCTCCCGGGTGCCGTAGGCGGGTCCCGAGGTGGCGGCGATGCGTTCGGGCGTCAGCCACACGGTTCCTTCCGGCAGCTGGTCATCGGCCGCGGAGGCGCCGTAAAGGATGCCTGCCGCTGCCAGAGTCCAAGCTGCCGCGCTGCTGCCGATTCGTGCGATTTGCATGGTCTACACTCAGTCCAGTGGTGGGGCCGGCTGTCCGCTGTGCAAGGCGCCGAAGATGCGCCATGCAGTCAGGTTGATCGAGTTCGACGTGAAATGTACGGAGCCGTCGCCGAACAGGGCGTTTACGCCGCCGGTATGATAACTGCGGGCGGAGAGATAGGTCTTCGAACCCAACTGGCAGGGGTTCGGCCTGACTTTGTCGACGCATACGGTCGAATCGACGCCCGAGTTCGGCGTGCTGAGCGTCATGAATTGTGCCGACGACTGGTCGTCGTTCATAAACCCGCCCCGAAAGTCGAAGTGATCGTCGGACAGCGGTTTGACCACTTCCGACATGAGCATCGTGTTGGACGTGCCGTCGAGGAAGGCGGCGAGCCGGACCTGTTTGTTCATGCTGGTCCGGATAGGACGTCGCATACGTGCCGTAGTACGGCGCGTTCACGTCGATCCGGGCGATCCGTCAAGTCCCATGATCGACGTCCAGGATCAGATCGTCCCGGCCCGTTACAATACGGCCAGCGAGCTGCGTTGCGAGGTGGGCGCGGGCTGCGGCGGGCACGATTTCGAACTGGCGAGTCCGTAGGCCGGTACGTTAATCGACTCCCAGTCGTCGAAACGGGCTTTCTGCTAGCCTCCGTCTCCCATCAACGGATAACTACTCATGGGGTAAATGCCATAGGCTACGCTACCGACCTGGACCGATCTCCAAGTCGTACAGCCTCTCGCCGGCTCGGATGGCTCGGCGATACCGCAACTCGATGCCCCGCCGCTGTTGATACTTCGCTTCGCGCCACAGGTCGATGCCGCTGAGCTCGAAGCCGGCCATGCCGACGTCGGGGCGGGCGGCCAGTGTCGCCTGCCCGGCACGAATGATGGCCAGAGCCTCAAGGTAGGCGGGGTCGTTCGGGTTGTCGAATCGCTTCAGGATGGGGCTCAGTTCCGAGCGGTCGAAGCTCACGAGCGGACCCTGGTTGCCGCTGTGGCTGAAATGGCGCCCGAAGTCCTGCCCGGTAAGCTCGGCAAGCCGGTTGAGTTGGCTTCCGTCGATGGGCGAGCGGCCGCCGGGGTTGGTCGGATACGACGTGGCGTAGTCGGGATAGAACACGGCGTTCAGGTCGATCCACGCGGCAATGCGGGCGAACTCATCGGCGTTGAGTTCCACGGCCTCGTGCTTGTCGTGTTCGTTCCGCAGCACGCGCATCAGGGGACTGGCGTGGGAGCCCCAGGAGTAGGCCGGCTGCACCTCGGCGGGTCCGCCGCCGATCACGCGAATGTACTGCTTTCGCCACAGCTCGTTGTACGAGGTGTTGAAGATGAGGTTCCGGTCCCGCGCCAGAAGCAGCTTCTCGCCGGCCGGCTCGCCGAAGTCGTGGCAACGGGCGCAGTGCTTGTCGAACACCGGCTGGACCTCGGTCATGTAGCAGAACATGTCGGTCGAGCCGCGCCAGCCCTGCATGGGCGCCGGCGGCTTGCGCAGGGCCAGCGGCATGGGACGGCCGGGGCAGGGCAGGGGGGCGGTGCGCCGGTCGTCGTGGCAGCCGACGCAGCCGGTCGTCTCGCCCGACTGCACCACCGTGCCGCTGCGCATCGACTGGATCATCATGCCGTTCCCGTCGAGCAGTTGAAAGTAGATGAAGGTGTCGGAGGGAACGGTGAAATAGGCGGAACCGTCCGGCTCGACCGGCACGGTGCCCAGGATGCGCTTGGTTTCGAAGCTGTGCCAATTCACACCCGGATGATGGACGCCCTGTCCGCCCCATACGCCGGGCACCCAGTAGCGTTTCTCAGGCGACTCGACCACGCGCAGGTACTTGACGGTGCCGCGGGTCACGCCTTCCATGTGGACGCCTGCATAAACGTCCTGTACGTACATCGCGCCTTCGGCGTTTTCGAAATCGCGCCGGGACGGAATCTGCGCCGGTCGGGCAGTAGGAGCAAGCGGCGTGGGATTGAAGCAGCCGGGGGCTTCCGTGTGGAGCAGGAGTTCGTTGCCGAACACGTCGACCAAGAAGATGCCGGTCCGGTTGTCGGCGTCGCGCGGACCGCCGCCTCCTTCGATCAAGCGGGAGACGAGAAAGAAGGCCTCACACAAAGGATACGGATCCTCATACTTCGGCCGCACTCGCATGAAGTCGTCCCAAGCGTTGTTGGCCGTGCCGGGGTCCTTCACCAGGTCCCTGGCGCTTTCCGGCCATATCCGCACCACCGGGGCGCGGCCGTCCAGCCCCAATCGCCGGTCGATCACCGCCAGGGCTCCCCAGGAGAGATCGTGGCAGGAAGAGAATATGCATACTGCCTGCTGCGTACCCGGAATGATGCGCGCGTCGATCACGCCGCCGGGGGCCGGCGTATTGTTGCCCCAGTAAACCGCCTGGTTCGTCCCGTCGGGGGCGACGGTCCACAACGCCTGGGCGTCGCCGAAGTTCCGGTCCACGTATTCCCAGCGGTCGTACAGGATGCGGCCGTCGGGCAGAATGTCGGTAGGGCGTTCGAAGAGGGTGCTCTTGGTGATCTGGTGGATGTTCGCCCCGTCGGGTTCCATGCGGTACAGGTTCGCGCCGATGTGCCGGTTGCACATGACGTACTTCGGCTCCCGGGTAGAGGCGAACACGATGGTGTTGTCGGGCAGGTACAGCGGGTGGATGTCGTCGGCGTCGGCAAGCTCCGTCAACTGCCGCAAGCCGGTGCCGTCTGAGTTCATCTCATAGACGTGGAAGCTGTCGTCGCGATTGCGACGCATGGAAAAGAGAATGCGCTTGCCGTCCCAATGCACTCGCGGATCGCGGATGACGCCTTCTGCCGATTCGAGCAGCGTGGTGATCTGGCCGGTGGCCAGGTCAGTCGTCTTCAGCGCGCCGCCCGGCTTGAAGTGCCCTTGGTTATACTCGTGCTCGGTGTCGGGCGAGAAATTGTGCGTGTTGTGGTGGTCGTAGGTGTACTGTTGCCGCACCACGAAAAGGATTGGCCGGCTGCTCAGCAAAGGATTGGCTATCAGTGCTTCGCGGCGCAGGGCGTCGAATTGCTCCCGGAGTCGCTCGGCCTCGTTGCCGGTAGCCGCAGCCAGCGCGCCTTCCATCTGATCGAGCCGCGCCAGGTATTCCGCGCCCTTAGGATACCGCTCGCCGTAGGTAGCCGCGAGGTGCTCGATCGCCTCGCGCAGCGGCTGGTGCATACGTGCGATCCTTTGCCGAGCGCGCCCGGCCAGGCGGGCGAGGGTGGCCTCGGCGTCGATGCGTCCCTCGGCCCGGAAGTCGTCGAAGGTGATGTGTCCCCAGCCGCCCGTGTGACGGTCGGTCAGCCGCAAAAACACTCGACGGCCGATCCACGGCTTCACGTCCCATTCGACCCGGTGCATCGTCTGGCTGTCGCGCCCGCGGGCGTGCAGGACCTCGTTGCCGTCCTCGGTGCAAAGGGCCACGTACGTGGTCGGGTGCGACCCGCCGCCGACGAGCATCGACGCTTTCGGACCGGTCACGACGAACACGGGCGATTCCACCGCGCCGGTAGGGCCGTCGTCGGGCCGGTCGCTGTCGGCCCGTTCCAACGTGGTCAGGTAGTGCTTGCCTTCGTTCGAATAGGGTACGGTGTTGTTGTGGAACTCGAACTTCCGATCGCCCAGCAGTTTGCTGAACTCGCCGTCGACCACCTGCCAGCCCTGAAGGTCGCCGGATTCGAAGTCGAAGCGGACCTCACCGGCGGGCGCCGTTGCGGGGGCCGCGAGCCATGCGAAGAAGAAGGCAATGCAAACAAGGACGTGCAACACCGTGTGTTGCCCACCATCCCGTTGGCCGAAGGCCTTCTGCTCGCCCAGCCCAGGGCAACGCCCTGGGAAACGGTTTGGAATATGGACGTTTCCTGCCCAACGGGCAAACTGTTCCGAGAACCGTTCGCCCGCTGGGCCGGTCGTTCGGCATGGCCGGGTATTTCGCCGAACGGTTGGCCCGTTGGGCCGATCATTTTCTATTGCGTTACCCGCTACCCAGGGCATTGCCCTGGGCTGGGCGAACTGTGCCCCTTCGGGGCAATGGGACTGTATGGCACCCGTTGTGCGGACGCCTGATCCCACACGTATCGCTCGTCGATGTCGATCTCGTACTTGGCACATATCGCGCGGAACTCCTCCTGGAAGGTCATTCGTTTGTGATGCTCGGGCTGACGGTCGATGTACTCGATCACCTGCGGCACGTGCGACTGACTCACCGAAAACGCCCCGTAACCGTTCTGCCAATGAAAGGCGGCGAGGCTCGGCTCGCGCTGCTTGATCCACTTCGACGTTTCCCGCTTTAGGATCTCGATCAGTTGCGCCACCGCCATGGTGCGCGACAGACCGCACAGGATATGCACGTGGTCGGCAACGCCGCCAACGCGGGCCGTTGGGCAACCATTCTCCGTGGCATGATGGCCGAGCATACGGAACATCTCGTCGCGGATATCCTCATTCGCCAGGTAGGTCCGTCGCTCCTTCGTACTGAAGACGATTTGCAGCCATATGCGCGAGAGGGCTTGCGGCATGGGAGGCTCCTCAGTATGTGACGTGGAACAAGCCGGAACACAACGGCGTTGGCCGAAGGCCTTCCGTTCGCCCAGCCCAGGGCAACGCCCTGGGGAGCGGTTTGGAATATAGACATTTCCGGCCCAACGGGCCAACCGTTTCCAAATTACACCAACCCGCACCGGTTGTCCATCGCCACACCATTTGGCGAACCGTTGGCCCGTTGGGCCGACAATGTTGGTGTGCAAACCATCTCCCCAGGGCGTTGCCCTGGGCTGGCTGAATAATAGGCCTTCGGCCATCAAGGCGGTCGGACGTGCCGACGGTTCGCATGATGGTATCGCACTTGCCATCCGTCAAGCCTCGCTGCCGCGTCCGAACACATGCAACGCGGTGCGATTGCGGGCGATGAACTCCCAGTCAACCGCGAGCAGGTTACCCGATTTTCTGAAGATTGTCGACGGACGTACCCGGCCGTTACCCGAGGGTCGTCTGCATCCGGACGCCAATTGGAGGCGGAGCAGGGCAGGGCAGGGGGGCTCGGCTATAGGTTGTGCCCGGCCTTCTGCGGATCCCGGCGCTTTCAGAAAATGGAAAGAGATCCTTTACACCACTCCTCCGTTCGGCTTATATTTACAGTGCAATGAACCCGGCGAGGGCCTTCCGCACGGAGCCCCGCCCGGCCTTCGGGACCAGGGACAAGATGCAAAGGAGCGGAGAAGTGACCATGACGATGATTGTCCGCCGGAATCTGCCCAGTTCAAACACAGCGGCAACCCTATTGCTGATGATCTGTCTGACGTCCGTTGCGAAAGGCGAATCTGCACGCAACGCGCCGCTCCCGCCAATCGGCACCGCTTCCTGGATTTGGGGCGATATGCAGAGCGACGTGTGCGAGTTCCGCATCGAGTTCACGCTCGAACACCCGCCCGAGGCAGCCAGTGTTCTTATTACTGCCGACAACGGGTACGAGTTGTATGTCAACGGTGCCATGGTGGGCTTCGACATCGGCGCGGGCAGCGACGTGTGGAGTTCCATCGAGCGGTGGGATATCAAGAGCCGCCTGATGCAAGGGCGGAATGTTCTGGGCATTCGCGGGATATGCCTGGGCGGCCAACGCGGAGTCGTCGCCGCGGTGCGCGTCGACATGGACGGCGCGGAGCCGTTCGAACTGGTGACCAACCCGAGCTGGCGAGTGACTTCCGAAGGCGAACCCGACGAATACTCACATCCCGACTATCGTGAAGGCAAAGAGTGGGTTGCTGCCAACGCACTTGGCCCGATGGGCATGGCGCCGTGGGGGAACCTGAAGTACACCGGGTCGGTCGGCGGTCGCCGCACCGGCACACTGCCGGCGCGACTGGCGCTCAGCCAGCCCGACCCCGGCTTCGCCTGGCCCCGCGCGATTGCGTTCATTGCCGACGATTGCAGCATCTACAAGAAGCTCCGCGGGGAGGCATGGGGCATCGAGTTCCGCATCGACGACTGGACGCGGGCGTACACCATGTTCGACCTGCCGTGCCCGTCGAAGATCGGCCGAAAACTTGTCGTGCTCGATCCGCTGGGCCCCGACGCGAAACCGCGCGTGCTCATCGAAGCAGGGCAGGGGGTGATCGGGTCACCCAGCACAAGTTACGACGGCAAGTCGATCTACGTAGCCATGGCGCCGGAAGGTACGAGCTTCTTCCACATCTATCGAGTCCCGGTCGACGGCACCGCGCCGCAACAACTCACCAGCGGCCCGTTCCACGACATCGACCCCGCCGAACTGCCCGACGGGCGCATTGTGTTCACTTCCACCCGCATCGGCACGTTTGAAGAGTATCACGCCGCTCCATCGCGGGCATTGTTCGTCATGCAGCCGGACGGCAGCCGGATCCAGTCGATCACGCACACGCCCATCTTCGATAACGAGCCCAAGGTCCTGGCCGACGGGCGGATCGCCTTCATCCGCAGCGACAATTTTTTCGGGCGGGCGAAGGTTGAGACCCAAATCCATGCCGTGCGGCCGGACGGCACCGCGGGGCACACGGAGGTGGGCACGGACGTTGGGGCCGTGTACGGCCACCGGCTGCGCCTGCTGGGCTACGGCAGTCCGGCCCCGCTGCCCGACGGGCGTCTGGCCGTCATTTCCAGTCATGGCAATTTCGTGGCCACCCCGGGCGGGGCGGAGTCGTCGTTCCACCGGCTTCCCGGTCCCGGCGGGTTGGGCGATCTGGCCCCGCTGCCCGACGGACGATTGCTTGCCACGGTGCTCAACCACCGCGCCGGCGACCGTCGCAGCCGCGTGCTCGCCGTGATCGACCCGGCCGACAACCGGCTGGTGAAGGTGTATGAGTCGGACGACGTGCCGATCCACTCGCCTGTTTTCGTGGGCGCACGACCGCGCCCGCCGCTTCTGCCCGATACCGTGCAGGATGACCCGCGCGTGGGGCTGCCCAGCGCCACGGGCTTCCTGTACGCCCAGAATGTGCATATCACCCGCAAGACGCACGCCGACTGGGGGCAGATTCGCGCCATCCGCGTGCTCCGTTCGCGCGGCAAGAGTATGCGGTCGTCGCATTGGGACTTCGTCCACCAGGGGAAGGAGGTGACCGAGTTGGGCACGGTGCCCATTGGGCCGGACGGATCGTTTTCCGTTGAGGTGCCGGCCGACGTACCGTTGGCCTTGCAGGCGGTCGATGCCCAGGGCCGCTCGGAACTGAACGAAATGTCGTGGCTCTACGTCCGTCCCGGCGAAAAACGTTCCTGCGTCGGCTGCCACGAGCCCCGCCGCGCCACTCCGCCGGTAGAAAGCCGATTGGCCGAAGCGCAGCGCGCGAAGCCGCTGAAACTGCTCCTGCGGGGCGAACCGCACCGGTGGCGGGGAAACAACTCCGGCGTTTCCGGCATGATGGACTTGCAGTTCGAACGGTTCCGCGAGACCGCGTCGTTGAACCTCTATCGCGATACGGGCGCGACGCTGGAAGCGGGCGGAAAGGAAGTTGCGTTCTGGGCCGACAATCTTCGCAGTCCGGACGAGGTCGTGCGCATTTCGGCCGCCAACCGGCTGGCTCTGTTCCGCGATCGAACTGCCGCGCCGGCATTGGCGGGTGTGCTTCGCGACGAAAGCCGCGAGGTGCGCGTGGCGGTGGCCATGGCCATCGCCGCGTGCGGCACGCGCGACAGCGTGCCCCCGCTGGTCGAACTGCTTGAGGACCCGGACATCAATGTCGCGCAAGCGGCAGCCGTCGCACTGGAGAATCTGACGGCGCACAGCGAACCGCTCCGTTTGCCGGTTACGGAAGCCGCCCGAAAGCAACGGGCCGGCGCATGGCGCACCTGGCTGAGCGAGAATCCCTGGTCGAAGATCGAAGCGTCGCTCATCCGGCTTATCGACAGCGAGGACCGCGTGGTGCAGTGGCGGGCGATCGTGACCTTGGGGCACATCGGTGGCGACGCCGCCCGCGCGGCGCTGCGCGACTACGTGGCACGCGAAAAGGGCAACAATCCGTATCCGCCGTTCGTCAATAACAACCGCACGGACCACTTCACCTTTAGCGCCGACTCGCCGCTGAACCCCCGCACGCTGCAAGCGGCCACCCGCGCACTCGGCCATCTGGCCGATACCGGGGCGGTGCCGCTGCTGCGCGAGGTGCTGGCCGACCATATCGATCCGGAGAGCGGCAACCTCTTCCTGGCCGAGGCTGCCGCGGAGGCGCTCGGATGGATCGGCACGCCGGAGGCCGAGACCGTGCTGATCGACACGTTTGCTCGGCTCGGCTGCTATTCGACCTACGTGGGCTGGTACAGCGACCACCCGGCGCTCTACGCATGCCACGCGTCGCCCGTTCATGCCCGGATTATCGAGGCCCTGGACCGCATGGGCTCAACGCGCGCGGGTGCCATTGTGCCGCACGTCATTCGTTCCGTGCCGACCGATCCCGACCGGGCCCTGTACCTCGAGACCGACACCTACGAACTGCTCGCCGGGCGCGTGATCCGGCGCAGCGGGCGCGGCGATGAACTGATTGCAACCTGCCTGGCCATGCTGGGCGATCCCGGGGCGGAAGCCTCGGAGGAACTGCGGCAGGCGGTGAGCACCACGGTGAACGCATGGGCCGGCCATCCCTGCGCCGAGAACCGGGCGGCGCAGCTGCTCTCGGCCGCCTGCCGCGAGCTGCGTTATGCCCCGGCCGTGCGCGCGGCCTACGATTGGTATCGGGCCAAGCCGGAGGAAACGTTCGAGCGGGCGCTGAACAATCCACAGACATTCCAGGTCCGACTGCCACACCGGCACTGGGTGCTCCTCTACCTGGGCCGGACGCTGGGCAACCTGGACGATCCATCGTCGGTGGAAACGCTCATCGCCTCGCTGGCGCCGGAATTGAACGAAGCGAGGCACGGCCGGCCGGATCCAGCCGAACCCAACATCCACTTGCTCCAACTGGAGGCGACGCCCTGCTGGCGCGCGGCCGCTGCGTGGGCATTAGGGCATATCGGCGACCGGCGAGCCGTGCCCGTGCTTCTGGAAGTCGTTGCCAACCTGGACAACGCCGTGGACACGCGTTATGCCGCCGCCGAAGCGCTCGGTCGCATTGCCGACCCCGACACTGTCCCGGCCATCGCGCAGCTTGCCGCCGACTATCCGGAAATCTCGGTCCGCCGCAAGCTGCTGGAGGCGTGCGAGTGAGGGTGCGTTACCGGCGGTACGCATCGCCCTCGGCTGCGGCGATTTCGATCTGCTCAAGAATCGCACGGCTTTCGCGATGCTCCGGCTGTATGGCCAGTGCCTGCCGCGCTGCGCGGGCTGCATCGGCGGGCCGGCCGGCCATCCATTCGGCTTGGGCAAGGTGGTAGAGCACTTCCGCCGATTCCGGATGCCGTGCCAGGACGGCGTGGTACGTCCGGACCGCGTCGTCGTACCGCCCCAGCGCAACGTAGGCAAGCCCCTGAAGCACCAGGACGTCGTGCGGCTCCTCGCCCGGAATGTACGTGTCGGCCAGGGTGTGCAACGTGCCGAGCGCGCGCTGAGGCTGGTTCAACCGGCGGTAAAGCTCGGCGGTCATCAGAAGCAAGTCGCGGTCGTCGGGCGCCAGGGCAAGTGCCCGGTGACAATCGGCCAGCGCGCGACGCGGTTGGCCTGCGGCGCGCATGACGCGGGCGCGTGCCGCCCACGCGGCGGCCAGCTTCGGATTCAGATCAATCGCTTCACCGGCGTTCCTCTGTGCCGACTCCACGTCGCCCGCGGCAAGCTGCATCTCGGCAAGACGGGCCCGGACCATCGCATCGCCGGGCGTAAGCCGAGCTGCCTCGCCCATATGCGCGATTGCCTGGGCCCTGTCGCCCGACTGCCAGAGCGACTCGGCAAAATGCCGTCGCGCGTCCGGATCGATAGGACTGGTTCGGACGGCCTCGGCCAGCGACTGAGCCGCCCGCCGCGAATCGCCCTTTTCCAAAGCGGCAACCCCCTGCTGGGTAAGCTGCCGGCTCGTTGCCAACGACTCGGGAACGGGGCCCTCACGGCCCGGCAACTGGCAGCCGACAGCCAGCATCGCCGGCACTGCCAGCAATAACCGGGCGAATACAACCTCTCTGCCGTGCCACCCCGGACAACCTCTGAGCAACGGAGATGTTCGGGAAGAGCTACTCGGCATCGGAACGCGTCCGGTCCGGGCGAGGGTTCGTAATCTGATCGATGATCCAACGATCAACGTCTGCCAGCATTTGCGGGCTGAGTTCCTGGCCGCACGGGTATTGGCGCAACGTGATGGACATGCCCGCGGTGTGCAGCAGCCGCAAGTTGCCGCACACAAGCTCCGGGCAGAAAGTGGTGCTGTGTTGACCGGCGGCCAGCAGGACAGGCACGCGGCGGGCCTCCGTCAGACTGCTCAGGGGCGTGCCCCCGGTGGGCAGCGGCCCGCCGAGAGAAATCACGCCGCGGAACCGGTGCGGGTGTGCCAGCGCAATCCGCAAGGCCATGGTGCCGCCGCAGCCGAAGCCGGCCAGGAAGATGCGGCCGGCATTCACGTTGTATTTCGAGCAGGCCAACTCGATGCTCTCGAACACGCGATTCTCCGCCAGGGAGATGTGCTGCTCGGTTTGCCGCCACCGGTGAATGCAAGCGGTTTCCGCCTGGTCCTCGTCGCGGAATGTCGCCCGAGGGCCCACGGCAACGTAATTCCGCATGCTCACCAGGGGCATCACCCGCAACAACTGCCGCTCCTCTCCGCCCGGCCCGTGAAGCCACACGATCAGCGGGTAGGCATAGCCCGGCTCATAGTGCATCGGGGCAAACAGGGCACACGCCGAGTCGCCGCATGGCTCCGAGTAAACGCCAGCGTCGATCTGAAACGGCGGGCGGGCGGGTTTATGGACAACGGGCCGGTTTGATAAGGAGGTGCGGTCCATGGCGGGGGATGGTCTGGGTGCCTGAATGAAAAACAAGACAGCAATGACAGCAAGGCAGGTGCCCCACAATCGCGGGCCTCTGACTCTACCGTAAACGGGCCGCCCATGTCAACGGGTACCGGTTGACGTGCACGGGTGCAGGAACGGACCTGCAACGAGCTGGAGTCCCGCCTTTAGGCGGTTCTTTCCGACCGGCTGAAGCCGGGACTCCAGCAGGGCCGGTCCCGGTTTCAACTGCAAGTCCGTTCCTGCACCAACGTGCACCCCCGGCCCCCCGCCCTTCCCGCCTGCCATTGGCCTTCGTTCTGCGGCGGGCTATGGGTATACTCCAACGGTTGCCGGATGAAGGATGCCGGCAGACGACCCTCCAAACCGCATTCGTGGAGCGACGCCATGGAAAGCCTGCCTCTGCAAGCCTACGACCTGGGCATGCTGGCCGTGCTACTGGTAACCATCTTCTTCGGGGCATGGAAGGGCATGGCGTGGCAGATAGCATCGCTAGCATCGCTGATCCTCAGCGCGGCCGTGGCGCTCCGTTTCAGCGGGCCGCTGGCGCCGCTGTTCAGCAGCCAAGAGCCGTGGAACCGATTCGTGGCCATGCTGGTTCTGTACCTGGGAGTGTCGCTGTTGGTCTGGATCGTGTTTCGGATGGTTTCACGTGCGATCGACCGGGTCCAGCTCCGCGAGTTCGATCGGCAGATCGGGGCCCTATTCGGGGGATTGAAAGGCGTTGCCCTGTGTCTGGTCATCACGTTCTTTGCCGTCACGCTTTCCGAGGCGGCCCGGCAGGCGGTGTTGAGGTCGCGTTCCGGGCATTACATCGCCCGGCTCATCCAGAAGGCCGACCCGGTCATGCCGGAGGAGGTGCGCGGCGTGCTGGGCCAGTACATCGAGGAGCTGGACCGCCGCTTGGATCCCACAACGCCTTCGAAGCCCGGGCCGCTCGACCGGCTGTCGGATCCGGATTCTGAGAACGGCAGGGGAGTGGTCGGCGATGTGCTGGGCGCGGCGGAAAGGGCGGCCACGGCGGCAAGCTCGTCCGGCCGGAGCGGCGACCCGTAGTCGACCGATTTCGTATGGCCGGAACGGGTCAGCGGAGCGTCGGGCAACTGAGGCTATTCGAGGCGTGCTGCGTGGCCGGCGCCCGGGTAAAAGGGGGCTTCCGACCGAACATAAGATACATTATCGGACGTTGGCGGGGGGGCTAAATGCAGGTCCCGCAAGCCCGGGCGGGAACCGTGTGCTCCCTGCCGCTTAGGCTCCGCCTCGCCAGCGGACGAACGCCTCCATGGCGTAGTACTCCGGCAGCCCGAGACGGTTGTAGTGGTCGGCCGTGGCCCGGTTCCGGTCCTCGGCACGCTGCCAGAATTCGCGCGGGTCGTCCGGCCCCGGAAACAACGCCGAATCCTTCTGCGACTCGTGACGGAAAATGGCCTGCTTCTTCAGGCGCAGGTCGCCGGGGCTCAGCGGCACCGCAACTTCGATCTCGTCCAGCGGCCATTCCTGCCATGCGCCGCGATACAGCAGCACTTCCGGAAGGGCACCCGTCTCCGCCTCGATTTGCCTGAGGGCGCGGAAGATCACATCGGCGCACACCCGGTGCGTGCCGTGCGGGTCGGATAGGTCGCCGGCCACGTAGACCTGCTGCGGCTGAATCCGCTCGATCAATTCGCGCACAATGCGCACGTCGTCTTCGGCGATGGGTTTCTTGGCAATGGTGCCTGTCTGGTAGAACGGCAGGTCGAGGAAGTGCAAGTGCTCCTCCTTGCAGCCGCACACACCTGCGGCCGATTTCGCCTCGCTCCAGCGAATGAGGGCCTTGATCTTCAACACGGTCTCGTGATCCGGCTCGCCGGGGGTCTTCGCGGCAAGGGCTTGCGTCACTTCCGACTCCAGCTTCGGCGTCTTCTGGTCGTCGATTCCGAACCGGCGGTTGATTTCGGTAACCAGGTCGGCCAGGGTCAGTGCATCGTGGTCGAATACGGCGATGTTGCCGCTGGTCATGTACGCCACGTGGACTTCGTGTGAATCCTCGATCAGGCGGATGATGGTGCCGCCCATCGAGATGACATCGTCGTCGGGGTGCGGGCTGAAGACGAGCGCGCGGCTGGGCTCGCGCCCGGCCGGCTTGTATTCGATGGTGTCGAGCATCCACCGGAACACGCGGTGAGCCACGCTCGGGGCTGGGCCGTGGTCGCGCAGCAGCTGGTGAAGGCCGTGGCTGCGGAAGTCGTCGCCGTCGAGCTTCAGCAGCGCTTTGCCCGTCCGCTCGCAAAGCCAAAGCACCGCCCGCTTGATCAACTCGTTGGTCCACTCGACCCCGCCGAGAACCCAGGGCGTGGCCACGGCGGTCAACTCGGCGGCCGCGGCCTGGTCAACGAAGACGGTGGCGGCATGGTGCTCGCGCAGGTAGCTGGCCGGCACCGCGTCGGTCACCGGACCCTCGACCGCTTCGCGAACAATAAGGGCCTTATGCTCGCCGAAGGCCATCAGAATGACCTTGCGCGCCTCGAAGATCGTGCCGATGCCCATGGTCAGCGCCTGGGTGGGCACATTGTCTTCATGAAAGAACTCGCTGGCTGCGTCCTTGCGGGTGACCGGATCGAGTGTAACCAACCGGGTTCGGCTATGCCGTTCGCCGAACGGCTCATTGAACCCGATATGGCCGTTCCGCCCGACGCCCAGAAGCACGATGTCCAGCCCGCCCACGCGGCGAATCTGTGCCTCAAACTGGCGGCAATGCTCCTCGACGTCTTCGGGCGCTACCGTGCCATCGAGAACATACACGTGATTGCGCGGAATGTTGACGTGGTCGAAGAAGTTCTCGGCCATCCACCGGTGATAGCTCTGCAGCCGGTCGGGACCAATCCCGTAGTATTCGTCCAGGTTGAAGGTCAGCACGCGGGAGAAGTCGAGCCGCTCCTCGCGGTGCATTCGGATCAGTTCACGGTACACGTCGATCGGCGTCGAGCCGGTTGGCAGGCCGAGCACGGCGTTCTGGCCAATTGCGTTCCGCTCGCGGATCAGGTTCGCGATTGTCTGGGCGACGTGCCGTGCTACGTCGGTGTTGGAGGCGAATGCGAAACAAGGAGCTTTCGTGGCGGGAATGGGATGCGCAGGTTGAATCATGACTGGGTAGGTTACCCGCCCAAAGGGGCGGTTCTGGGTTGTGGAGTATCGGCTGCCCGCGGAAACCGGCCAAACTCCTGCCGGCTGGGCTGCCTCAGAGCGTAACCTTGTAGTATAGCAATTTCCCAAGCGGCCCGCCAGCGCAACAAAAAACTCTGCATTTTCACCTCCGGGGCTGGCAAACGACGCTGCAAATAAAGAGGCGAGCGGCGGCCGTGAGGCCCCTGTTTCTGCACCCGATTTCCACTGCGGGCGGCGTCCATGCGTCCGGCAACCAGAACAACCAGAAACACACAAGGGGTGCAATCTGGTCGCGAAGACGCTGAACTGCGCAATGTCTTGCAGAAACAGGGGCCTCATTGCCCCCGCTCGCCCGGATTGATGCAACTTTCACGTACAGTCGTCGGCCGGCGAAGCCGCGCGGCTCAGTTCTGCCCTTGCCGCGTAACGACCATGTTGTCGCGGTGGACCACTTCGTCGTAGGGGCGGTGGCCGAGGGCATCGGCGATTTGGGGAGTGTGAAGGCCCTTGATCCGCTGAAGGTCGTCGGCGTTGTAGTTGGTCAGTCCGCGTGCGAATTCTCTGCCCTCGACGTCGCGCAACCGGACGACGTCGCCTTTGCGGAACCGCCCCTCAACGCTCACAACGCCGATGGCCAGGAGGCTGCGACCCTGGTTCTGGACGGCACGCTGCGCCCCGGCGTCGAGCACAAGCGAGCCACGCGGCTGGATGGTCAACCCAATCCACCGCTTGCGGGCGGCGACGGTCTGCCCTTGTGCGAGAAACAGCGTGCCGACCGGCTCGGCCGTGATAATGCGAGTGAGCACGTCGGGGCAGCCGCCGTTGGCGATGATGACGTTCTCGCCGCCTGTGGTTGCCAGCCGGGCGGCCTCCAGCTTGCTGGCCATGCCGCCTTTACCCAGCCCGCCGCTCCGGTCGCAGACCATCTGAAGAATCGAGTCGTCCAGACGCGCGATGGTGGGGATCAGCCGGCTTTCCGGGTTGCGGGGATCGCCGTCGAACAGCCCCTCCACGTCCGAAAGCAGCACAAGCAGCGGCGCCCGGATCAAATTCGTCACAATGGCCGCCAGCCGGTCGTTGTCGCCGAAGGTGGTTTGCAGCTCATCAACGGCAATCGTGTCGTTCTCGTTGATGACCGGCACGGCGCCCAGTTCCAGGAGGGTAAGGATTGTGTTTCGGGCGTTGAGGTACCGGGTGCGGTTCTCCAGGTCGTCGGCGGTCAGCAGGATTTGTGCTGCGTGGCGGCCGAACCGGAACAGCGTCCTCTCGTATGCCTCCACCAGCATGCTTTGCCCGACTGCCGCCACTGCCTGCAAATGCGCTAGATCGGTAGGTCGGCCGGGCAGCCCCAGGCGGCCTACGCCGGCGCCGACGGCCCCCGAGCTGACCAGCACCACCCGGCGGCCCGATTCCAGGACGGCGTGAACCTGCATGGCAAGCTGCTCGATGCGTTGCGAGCTGAGCCGGCCGGCGGCGTCGGTCAGCACGCGCGTGCCAACCTTAACGACCATCGTTGTGGTCGTTGCGGCGATCTCTTGTCGGAGTAGGTCGGGCATATCTTCCTCACGCCCTGGGGGCAAGCTTGGCGAGCAGTTCCCGGACTGCGGCGGCGGGGTCTTTCACCTTGGTAACGGCGCCGCTGACGGCAACCCGGGCGAAGCCGGCGGCGACCACCTCGCCCACGTTGTCGCAAGTGATACCACCAATGGCAAAAGCCGGCAAGCGGATCTCCGCCGATACGGCCCGTAGCAACGCAATTCCCGGAAAACGCTCGAACCGCTTGGTGCCCGAGGGAAACGTCGGACCGACGCCAATGTAGTCGGCTCCGTCGAGTACGGCCTTCCGGGCCTGCTCAATCGAGTGCGTCGACACGCCGACGAGCATATCGGGGCCGACAACTTGGCGGATATCCTTGACCGGAAGTTCCTCCTGGCCCACGTGAACCCCGTCGGCCCGGCTGAGGACTGCAAGATCCGGGCGGTCGTTCATCACAAACAGAATGGCCTTGTCCGCGGTCACTTCACGGAGCAGCCGGGCACGGCCGAGCAGTTCCCTGTCGGGAAGATGCTTATCTCGCAACTGAAGTACGTTGGCACCCGCTTCCACGAGGCTCTCTGCCAGCCTGCGCAATTCCAGCACGCTCGCCTGACCATCCAAGAGGACATAGAGCCGGGCATTACCCAGCCGCTCGCTACTCCGGCGGGTGATTTCGACGGCTCTGTGAACTGTGTAACTTGAGTAACGCAGTTGCTTGATGCGCGCCGCAAACTCCGGATCGGCCAATTTGCCGAACTCCTCGAGCGAACGGAGCGACTCTTGCAACCGGGCGAAATTGGCGGCCAGCACCCCGGCCGCGTCCGTGCGCACCGCCTCGCCGGCGGTGGTCAACTGCGTGCCGACATCGGCTTGGGTTTCGCGCGCGGCAAGACGGTGCACACTGGAAATGCGCTGAAGCGCGGCGGTCAAATCGTGACGAAGTGTCTTGCACCGGCCGGTGAGAAAACGATCGTCGAGAATGAAGCGCAGGTAGTCTTCCACCACGCGCAGCGCCTCCCGGGCGCGGTTGGCCGCGGCGTCGATAACCCTAAATGTGGGGGTGTGATCTTGAGCGTTCTGAGGTGCTGGCACACCGCCAGGCATCGCCTCTTCCCGGCTAGCCGGCTCCTCCGGTTCGTACGGCAACGGGCCGAATTCGTGTCCATAGAGACGGTGGATCTGTCCCTCAACCAGGTCAGGCGCAACCCCCCTGCCCCGCAGCCACTGACCAACTTCGTGGGACGCCGCTGCCAGCCCCAGCAGCAGGTGTTCCGTGGCCAGTGCGACCGGTTGAGGGCAGTGTGCAAACCGCTCCATAGCGGCATCAAGCAAAGCAGATGCGTCTCGCAGCAGTTCCTGTGGGGGGGTGGGCGTTTGGGTCGGCTCCTTCCGCTTCAAATCCGGCCACTGCTCACGCACCTTCCCGGCGTCGATTCCGGCATGTTCCAGCATCTCGGCGGCGCGGCACTCCGGCTCTGCCAGCAGTCCTAGCAAGAGTGCCGGTGCTCCAACGTCGTGCCATTCGGCACAATCTGTCCAGCCGGATGCTGCGATCAAAGCCCTTTCGGCGGCGGGCGTCAACTCGTATTGCATGCCGTGAGTGTCCCAAAATCGAGGCGTTCTGACAAGGTGTCCGCTGTGTACCCCGGAAGAGCCGTGGTTTGTTGCCTTGATCGAACACCAACTGCAAGTTACAATTCCCTAGCGGATGCCCCGAAGGGCCCCGCCGCACGATCCGGCAATGGAAAGCAGGTCGATGGAGCGGCCAATGTTCGGCATGAAGCCGTGGATTACGTTTTTTTGGCCGGGTTTCCCCCAGCTTTGGATGCGGGGAAGCTGGCTTGCGCTGGCGGTGGCCGTTGGGGCGGGTAGTATGTTGAATGCCGCCCTGCTGGGAACACTTGTCTGGCGCGAACTGCTTCCCCTTGAGGTGCGTAACGCGCTGTGGATGGCAATTGGCTTGATTTGGGCGGCCGCCGCCCTGTATTCGTTTTTTTTGGAACCCGACCTTCCGCCGCACCAGCGTTTGGACCACACGGAGGACCCCTTTCCAAAGGCGGTCGTTGAGTACCTCAGGGGAAACTGGTATGAAGCGGAACGGACCTTGGCGGCCCTGCTGCGGCGCGACGTGCGCGACGTGCAGGCGAGGCTCCTTTTGGCCGCCTTGCTCCGTCGTGTGGGGCGGCTTGAGGAGGCAGGACGCCAACTCGATACTCTGACGCGGTTTGAAACGGCGGACAGCTGGCAATTGGAAATCCAACGCGAGCGGCAACTAATCCAAAACAGGAAGACAGGCGAACCCGACAAGCCCGACGAGCTTCGCTCGGCCGCCTGACAATTACCACGGAGTTCTGCAATGTACGAGCGATTCACCGACCGTGCCCGCAAGGTCATGCAACTGGCCAACCAAGAGGCACAGCGGTTCAACCATGAATACATCGGCACGGAGCACATCCTGCTGGGCCTCATCAAAGAGGGGAGCGGGGTCGCCGCCAACGTGCTGAAGAACCTCGACGTCGATCTGCGCAAGATCCGGCTCGAAGTCGAGAAGCTTGTGCAAAGCGGGCCCGATATGGTCACCATGGGCAAGCTTCCACAGACGCCCAGGGCGAAGAAGGTTATCGAATACTCGATGGAAGAGGCCCGCAACCTCAACCATAATTACGTGGGCACCGAGCATATCCTCCTTGGCCTGCTCCGAGAGCAGGAAGGCGTAGCCGCCCAGGTGCTCATGAACCTCGGCCTGAAGCTCGAAGAGGTGCGCGAGGAGGTGCTCAACCTGCTGGGGCACGGGCTCGAAGGCCCCGAAGGTTCCGAGCGCGGCGGTGTGACCGCCGGCGGCGGCCCGGAAGGCCAGCGCAGCGGAAAGTCAAAAACCCCGGCGCTGGACAGCTTCGGCCGCGACCTGACCGAACTCGCCCGGCAAGGCAAGCTCGACCCAGTCATCGGCCGCGAGAAGGAAATTGAACGCACCATGCAAATCCTCTCCCGGCGCACGAAGAACAATCCCGTGCTCCTGGGCGAGGCCGGCGTGGGAAAGACGGCCATCGTCGAGGGCTTTGCCCAGCGCGTGGTTGCCGGCGACGTGCCGGAATTGCTTATCGAACGCCGCATCGTGGTGCTCGACCTCGCCATGATGGTGGCTGGTACGAAGTACCGCGGGCAGTTCGAGGAACGCATCAAGGCCGTCATGAACGAAGTCCGCCGCGCGAAGAACACCATCCTGTTCATCGACGAGTTGCACACGTTGGTTGGGGCCGGCGGGGCCGAAGGCGCCATCGACGCCAGCAACGTGCTGAAGCCGGCGCTCAGCCGCGGCGAAATCCAGTGCATCGGCGCTACCACACTCGACGAATACCGTAAGTACATCGAGAAAGACAGCGCCCTGGACCGCCGCTTTCAGATCGTCATGGTCGAGCCCAGTTCCAAGGCGGAGACCATCGAAATCCTCCGCGGCCTGCGCGACCGGTACGAGCAGCATCACCACGTACAAATCACTGACGACGCCATTGAGGCCGCGGTGGAGCTGTCGGGGCGGTACATCACCGGCCGCTGCCTGCCGGACAAGGCCATCGACGTGATTGATGAATCTGGTGCCCGCGTCCACCTGAAGTCGATGACCCGGCCGCCGGACCTCAAAGAAATCGACGAGCAAGTGGAGCAACTCAACAAAGAGAAGGAAGAGGCGGTTGCCAACCAGGATTTCGAGAAGGCCGCACAGCTTCGCGACCAGGCCGACAAGCTGAAGAAGAAGAAGCAAACGATCACGCAGCAGTGGCGCGAGAAGTCGCGCTCGACCGACGGCGTGGTCGACGAGGACGTCATTGCCGAGGTGGTTTCCAAGATCACCGGCATCCCGCTCACCCGGCTCTCCACCGAGGACTCCATGCGGCTGATGCAGATGGAACAGGAGCTTCACAAACGCGTGGTCAGCCAGGACGAGGCCATCAAGTCGATCTCGAAGGCGGTGCGGCGCAGCCGGAGCGGCCTGAAGGACCCGAAGCGGCCGACCGGCTGCTTCGTGTTCGCGGGCCCGACCGGCGTGGGCAAATCACTGCTGGCGAAGGCTTTGGCCGAGTTCATGTTCGGCGATGAAGACGCGCTCATTCAGATCGACATGAGCGAGTACATGGAGAAGCACAACGTCAGCCGGCTGATCGGGGCGCCTCCGGGTTACGTCGGCTATGAGGAAGGCGGTCAGCTCACCGAGAAGATCCGCCGCCGGCCGTACGCCGTGGTCCTGCTGGACGAAATCGAGAAAGCCCATCCCGATGTCTTCAATATGCTCCTGCAAGTAATGGAGGAAGGCCGGTTGACCGACAGCTTCGGGCGGAACGTCGACTTCCGAAACTCCATTCTCATTATGACCACCAACGCCGGGGCCGAGGCGATCAAGAACGAATCGGCCTTCGGCTTCCAGAAGCCCGACGCCGACGCCTCCTACGAGAGCATGAAAGAACGCGTCCAGGAGCAGATCGAAAAGGTGTTCCGGCCCGAGTTCCTCAACCGTGTTGACGACGTCATCGTCTTCCGGCACCTCACCGGCGACGACCTGAAGGAGGTGATCGACATGGAGTTGGGCAAGGTCCGACAGCGCCTCAGCGAGCGCGGCCTGGCACTGACGCTGACCGACGAGGCGAAGACGTTCCTCGTCAAGAAGGGGAGCAACCTCGATTTCGGCGCCCGTCCGCTGCGGCGTGCAATCGAGAACTTCGTCGAAGACCCCCTTTCCGAGGAGCTGCTCAAGGGCGAGTTCCAGGGCAAGGACACGATTGTGGTCGACGTCAAAGAAGTGGCCGACAAGAAACAACTCGTCTTTGAGGGACGAGTCGCCGACTCCGTCGAAGAACCCACCCCCGTGGGCGCCGGTGCCGGAACGGATAGTGCCGAGTCCCTTTAGCCGGCGCGGCGGCTCAGGAACGGACTTGTATTGGCAAGATAGGGCGTTCTGGATTTTGCCCATCCAGCCAGGATCGCACCTCCACCGGCTGCTGGCGCCTTCTCTGTTTCCCCAAGGCCACGCATTCTTCCTTTCTGCTACAATCCAAAAAGTCCATTCAAGCCGATCGGTTGCCGCGTCGAAGTAACAGGAAGGATTCTCCGTGTTTCTTGCGCCGATGGTGCATCATGGCCAGTGCCTCCGATAAGTCCAGCCGAAATGTTTCGGGGCTCAGCTCGCGCGCGGCCTGGATGGCGACCGAGTGGATTGCCGACCTCGGGGCGCTGGTGGTCGACTGGATTACGGAACTGGGCAACATATCGCTCTTCGCTGCAAGGACGGCCCGGTGGCTGGTCACCCGTCTGCCTCGCAGGGATACCCTGCTGCCGAGTTTCTACCAGATCGGCGTGCTCAGCCTGCCCGTGGTAGCCCTGACGGGGACCTTCATTGGTATGGTGCTTGTGGTGCAAACGTACGTGCAGTTTCGCATGTTGAACCTGGAAACCCGCCTGGGTGCGGTGATCAATATGTCGTTGGTGCGCGAACTGGGGCCCGTGCTGGCCGCCACGATGCTTGCCGGCCGGGTGGGCAGTTCCATGGCGGCGGAACTGGGCACCATGCGCGTGACCGAGCAGATCGATGCGCTGACGAGCATGGGCGCCAACCCGATCCATTACCTGGTGGTGCCGCGGTTCCTCGCCTGCCTGCTGCTCATTCCCGCCCTGACGATCATGGCCGACTTCATGGGCGTGGCGGGCGCCTTCTTCTATGCCGTGTGGCTTCTGGACATCGACTGGCACCATTACCTGGTCAATTCCCAGCGGTTTGTGGGCAACTTCGACGTCTTTGCCGGCGTGTTCAAGAGCCTGTTTTTTGGTACTGCGATTGCGCTGATCGGCTGCCATCGTGGTTTCCATTGCGATCCGGGCGCAGAGGGCGTGGGCCGGGCCGCAACAACCGCCTTCGTCGCGTCGTTCGTGGTCATCCTCTTGCTGAACCTGCTGTTGGGCATCATGCTCGACGGCATTTACTACACCCTGTGGCCCGAAGCGCCAAAAATCCTTTAGCCGCCGTCCCAGGTCCGTTCCGGGACCCCTGCCCTGCCCTGCACGTCATGGTCGATATTGCGAACAACCTGAAACGCAAGCCGCTCGTGGAGTTGGTCGGGTTGCACGTCGATTTCGAGCAGCACAACGTGCTTCGCGATATCAGTTTTCAGGTGAACCGGGGTGAAACCCTCGCGGTTATCGGCGAGAGTGGATGCGGAAAGACCGTCCTGCTGAAGGCGATCATCGGCCTGCTTACGCCTACTCGCGGACAGGTTGTGTTCGACGGTCGCGACCTCTCGCAACTGACCGAACGCGAGCTGACCCGGCAGCGGACCCGCTTCGGATTTGTCTTCCAACAAGCTGCCCTGTTCGACAGCCTGACCGTGGCTCAGAACGTCGCATTCCCGCTGCGCGAGCACACCCGCAAGACCACCGACGAAGTGCGCCGGATCGTCGTGGACCGCCTGGCTGAGGTCGGCCTGCCGGAAAGCGTACTCGGGAAGAAGCCCGCGGAGCTTTCCGGCGGGATGCGCAAGCGGGTGGGCCTGGCAAGGGCGATGGCGATGAACCCTGAGATCATCCTCTACGACGAGCCGACGACCGGGCTGGACCCGATCATGAGCGACGTGATCAACGAGCTGATCCTCAACACGCGGCGGCAACACCCGGCAACCGCGGTCGTGGTGACACACGACATGCGCACCGCGCAGAAGGTGGCTGACCGGATTGTCATGCTGTATCCGCTGGCCCGGCTCCGGGAAGACCAGCCGCAGATCATTTACAACGGGCCTCCGGGCGAGATCGACGCCGCGGCCGACCCGCGCGTCAGCCAGTTCGTTCGCGGGGAGGCCCGGGAACGACTGATGGAAATGCGCGGACAGAATGGGGGGACTGAGTGATGGACGAGCGGATTATCCAGTTTCGCGTCGGGGTCATGGTCTTCGCCACGATCCTCATCACGCTGATCCTGGTCTTCATGTTCGGCGATTTCAATCAGATCTTTCACGGCACCAACGAGGTGCGCGTTTGGCTGCGCGAGGCGCCGGGGGTGTCGGTGGATACGCCGGTGCGAAAGAGCGGTATTCTCGTCGGACGTGTAACCCGGGTGGAGTTCGTCGACGAAGACTTCGGCCAGGAAGAGGTCCGCCGTGACCTGGGCATTGGTGAAGAAGAGTTCCAGCGGGGCGTCGTCATTACGATGGCCATTCAGAAGAACAAGCCGATCTACAGGGATGAAGCATGCCGTGTCGGCACCTCATTGCTTGGAGATGCGACGATTCACATTGTCCGCACCAATGAGTCGATACCGGGCCCTTACGGGTATGCCGGGCCGACCGGGCCGGTAGGGCCCGACGGTGACAGGTCCAGGATCGGTGGTGGCGAGTGGATGCACGGTGAAATCGCCGTCGATCCGATCCAGAGCGTGCGCGACTTGGCGCCGAAACTCGAGGAGGTGATGGACTCCATCCACGGCACTAGCCAGACTGTCGGCGAGCTGGCCAACTCGTTCAACCGGCTGCTCCGCAACAACGAGGAGAACCTCGACCGAGCCTTCGGAAGGGCGGGTGACGCACTCGATGCCGTCGAGCAGCTTGCCAGCAACGCCAATAGAATCCTCGGCGACGAGCAGACGCAACTCGACATCCGCCGTGCCATCGAACGGTTGCCCGTCATCCTGGACGATACGCACAAGGCAGTTGTGCAAATTCAGCACAGCATGGGTACCTTCAACCGCAGCCTGAAGAACATCGAGGACTTCACCGAGCCCCTCGGACGTGATGCAGAGAAGATGATCGGACGAGTGGAAAGCAGCCTGACCAAACTCGACCAGCTTGCAGGCGAGTTGGTCCAGTTCAGCCAGGCGATGAACAACAGCGAAGGGACCTTGGGCCAGTTGATCCACAACCCGGAACTGTATCAGAACCTCAATCGTACGATCCGAAACGTCGAATACCTGACCCGCAAACTGGAGCCGATCATCGATGATGCCCGCGTCTTCTCCGACAAGGTCTCGCGCAATCCCGGCATCATCGTTCGCGACGCCGTCCGCCCGGGGCCGGGCTTGAAGTAGGATCAGGCGACAATCGGCAATATGGCCCGAATGCGGGTTCCCGCGCCCGGCGCGCTTTGGATGTCCAGTTCTCCGCCCAACAGCCGGATCCGCTCCCGGATGCCCTCCAGACCGTAACGGTCTTCATCCACCGTCTCAGGGTCGAATCCGACGCCCCAATCTTGAACCTCCAGCCGCAGACGATCGCCTTCCTGGAACAAGGACACCCTCACTTTCTCGCTTCCGCTGTGGCGGCAGGCATTGCTCACCGCCTCTTGGGCAATGCGGTAGATGGCATTCTCCAGGATCGGTGGAAGCCGGTCGAATTGCACGTCGTCGTGGTATTCGATGGTCGGCCCCGTCGCCCCCCGTTGCTCGTGAACGAGGTGTGATATGGCAACGGCAACCCCCGCTTCATCGAGGGCGGGCGGCCGGACGCCGCTGATAAGCCGCCGAGATTCCCCGTGCGCCTGCTGCACCATCTGAACTCCGGCGTCGTATGCCGTCTTGCCTTGGGCCGGATCGGATTTCTTCAGGGCGTCGTGGACCTGGAACTGCATGATGGCCGCCGCCAATTGCTGGGCCAGCCCGTCGTGGATGTCGTACGAAATGACTTGCCGTTCATGATCGCTTGCCTGGAGCATGTGCCGGAGCGTTCGCCGTTCCCGTTCCAGGGCATCGTGGGATTGCTTGCGCTCGGTAATGTCGCGAAAGAATCCCATGGCGCAGTGGCGGCCGTTGTACATGATGACGGCACCCGTGATCTCCGCGTGGAAAACGCTTCCGTCTTTGCGCAAGATCGGATGGCTTCCAGTTGGGAACGGCCCGGTCTTTGGCGCCACGCGGAACATTCCTGCAATCGCCTGCTGCGACTCTGCGGGGTGAATGTCGGTGACCGAAAGGGATAGCAACTCCGACTCGGTGTAGCCGAGCATTTTGCAGATGGAGGCATTGGCCCGGACCAACCGTAGCGTGTCGACGTCTGCTAGTAGCATGCCGTCCACCGCGTGGTCGTACATCGCTTGCAGTTCGTCGTGGCTTTGCCGCAGCGCGTCCTCCGCCTGTTTCCGCTTGGTGATCTCAATTGCCACAATCCCCACCCCGCGTTTCTGCTCGGGCAGCGCGAGGGGGAAATACGACGCCAACCAGTGGGCAACCGCTTCGGAACGGCCGGGCACCGCGCTGCTCACTTCAGCATTTCGGATGGGCTCACCGGTCTCGAGGACCCGTCGTATCATCGGGAAGAAGCAATCGACTGCGTGCGGTGCGAGTTCTCGAAGCGACATCCCCGTAATGTCCTGACCGTTGCAGGAGAAGTACGTCGGAGTGATTGCATCAGTCTTGATGTATCGCAACTCTTCATCGAGGATGTTGAGAATTGCCGTTGAATTGCGGAAGAAGGCTTCCAAGGTGGCATCGGCCAGTCGCCGCTCACTCATTTCCCGTTGAAGTCCCGCATTGGCGGCAGTCAATTCAGCAGTGCGCTCCTCGACCCGCTGCTCGAGTTCGTCACGTGCCTCCAGGAGTGCCATTTCGGCTGTTTTCTGCTCCGTGATGTCCTCGACCATGCCGATGACCGTTGCAGGCATCCCCTTGGCGTCCCGAGTGACCGAAGCGTTCAACCGGCCCCAGATGACCTTGCCATCCTTGCGAACATAGCGCTTCTCCATGGTATAACGGGGAATATCGCCACGGCCGAGTTGCCGGGTCAATTCACAGTCCAGTCCCAAGTCGTCGACATGTGTGATCCCGGAAAGGCCGCGTGCGACGATCTCTTCTTCGGAATACCCCAGCATCTCGCAAAACCGCTGATTGACGTGCTCGATGTTGCCGCTGAGGTCGAGAAGCCCTACGCCGATGGGGCCTTCGCGAAACACCGCCCCAAACCGCTCTTCGCTTTCGCGCAGCGACTTTTCTGCCTCGAGCCGCTCCGTAATATCCTGGCCGATCCCAAAAACGACGCCCTTGTCGCACAAGGAAATCACAACCGATTCGATCCAACGGTACGACCCGTCCTTGCAGACGGCCCGATTCGTGTAGCCGGTGATCGCCTGCCCCGCCTGCAAGCGCCCGAGGGCCTCCACGGCAACGGGCCGGTCCTCGGGATGGATGAAGTCGATCACCGGGCGGGCAAGCCACTGCTCTTCCGACCAGCCGAAGATCCGCTCATGGGCGGCGTTCACTTCCTTGTAGTAGCCGTCCAGACCCACCATGCCGACCAGCACGGGCAGGCTGTCGTAGATGCGTCGCCGCTGGGCCTCCGCCTCCTCGTGCTCCGCCACCCGCCTGCGCAACTCGGCAAGTTCCTCGATCAGTTGCCGCTTCGTTTTGTGGTGGTCGCTCATTGCACAGATGGTTCCTTGGTCAATTATGCGTTCATGGGGGGATTGTCCCTTCGCATCCAGCAGGAAAAACAGCCCGCGTCGCCGGCCAATGAACGATTACCTTTTCATCCTCTCGATCAGCAGGAGCCCGGAAAGCACAATGACCACGGGCAGAATGCCGGTCCAAAACCAATAGGCCATCGGAACCGCATCGGCCGGGCTAAATACCACCCGCGGCTGCGGGAAGGCAAAACAATACCACTCGGGACACAGCACGTCAAGAGCGCGCGAGAAAACGAACACGCAGCCGGCCGTCGCCGTCAACAGCCACAACCAGGTGACGAATCGCCTTTTCATCGCAACACCCTCTCGTGAACCGATTCCCCGGGTCGGCTGTCTTCCAGGTTTCGCCGCGATTGTCCCAGTCGGTCGAGCGAGCCAGTACGGCATCGCTGCGCGGCGGCGGGCCTGATTGGAAATCCGTTCGTGCTTCCTCTGATGGAACCACGAAGTACACGAGGTACACGAAGAAGAGCTTGTGGATCTATCTTTCCGCTCCCCATTTGCAAGCTGGTATCACTGCCACGCCTTCCCTGACGCCAAGCCATCATTCAGCATCCAATCGTCAGCAAGCACGCCGAGCATGATCCATATGGTCAAGGCAATGGCGGCAGGCCGTTACTCGCCGGGATACATCCGCACTTCGACCCGCAGCACTTTGATCGGGTCTTTCGTGGCGGCAAGGATCTTCACTGTATCGCTGTTCTCGCCAGGCAAGGCGGACAGCGGTATTGAGTAAGTCAACCGGCGGTTGCCGTTCGATGCGGCTTCATTGGCGCGAAGCTCACCTGCAACACCGTTGACCGAAATGCTTGGGAGCAGGGCGCCGGCGACGGCGACCTCGATCGTCGCCTCGGCCTGCCAGCCGGCAGGTGGTTTCGGGCCGAGCGGAAGGGTGAACGCAAGCTCGGTTCCGCGGGCCGGCAGCGGAGGAAGGTAGCCGGCCCCGGGAACCGCGACATCGCGGCCGGTAACCGCGTGGCGGCGAGGCAGGGCGAGCAGTGCATCAAAGGACGAGAACGACCTCAGGATGCGTTGGTATTCGGGCAACGGCCACTTCGGGTGCCCATGCTGGAAGTAGTTGAACAGGTACACGACGTCGGCGCCGCCGGACAGGACGGCGACGGCCGCACCGGTGGCATCTTCACCGGTGACCAGGCGTGCCGGCAGTTCAGCGCAGGGGCGATAGTTCACCTCCAAGCCCCCGGCCAAGGTTACACGATCTCCGAGAAGCTCCTGCCACTTGCCCAGCGGCATATTGAACTCCAGCGACTGCCATCGCGGCGCCGCCACGACAAGATGGACCAAACCTTCCTTGGCCCACGTTGGCGCATCGAGCCCCAGGCCGATTGCCGTGTCGGGACACGACGGCACTCGCACACCCAATTGGACTGGGTGGCCGCGACGCTTGGCCGTCTCGGCGACGAGCCGGCGAATATCGCGCAGCCATTCGGTCAGAAGTCCACGGCCTTCCTGCTCCTTCCCCACGCTGAACAGATACGGCTCGCGCAGGAAGTCGAGTTCCAGCCCGTCGACGTCGTACCGTTCGAGCGTCTCGGCAATCAACGCACGGTAGTACTCCCGCACCTCGGGATGGGCGTAGTCCAATGCGCGGGCGTAGTAGCCCGGGTGCCCTTTGCGGAACAGCTCGGGCTTTCGCCACATCGCGGCGTGGAACGGGTGGTCCAGGTTGTTGTTTTCGTGGACGTCGTTCATGCGCAGCGATATCCAGGGCGAGATGCCGTGGTGGCGGCATCGCTGGATGACGCGGGCGGGATAGTCAACTCCCTGCCGGTCGACTTCCATCATATTGCCGATCAGCTTGCGGTAACCCGCGCGCCGCTCTGGCGGGACCGCGGCGAGGAACGGCTGCTCATCGGGACCGTTCGGATCGTAGCCGTCCCAGAACGCATCCCAGACATCGCTGCGGTAGTTCGTCCGCCGCGCGTTCGTATTGCACATCAGCACGGTCACGCCGGCCCCGGCCAGCACGTCGACGTACCGGTCCACGATCTCGGCGGCCTTCCCTGCCGGGAAGTCTTGAAAGCCAAAGAAATTCGTACAGTCTTCATTATGCAGCAGGCCGCTGATCTTCATCGGGCCGGCCTCCGCGGCTGCCGTCGCTTGGGTGAACCCGCTTATCGCGGAAACCGCCAGCACCAGCAACAGGCACAGCCGGCGTCGAGTTCGACGGTCATTCATCTTGGCTCCTTTTCGTGAAGGCGGGGTCAGGCTGAGATGTTGTGATCGCACGAGAGTGACTTCTCTTCATGGATTCTACGATCGGCTCCAAGGAACGTACAGCACGGCGGCCAACTGGCCGGCGGCGGTGCACGTGGTCGCCACGGCCACGTCCTTGTCGGAAGAGGCAGTGGACGGGTCGGCGTCCACGTGGTTCTTAAGCACCATTATGGCGCGCTCCGCGCGATCATGCAAGGTCCACTTTTCCCGGTGGGAGCGCCAAGGAACCACGAAGGACACGAAGCACACGAAAGAAGGAGAGGACGTGCTCTGTGCCTTTGCGGTTTCGTGTGAAGCAGAAAACTGTCCCTCTGCATTTGCCAGAAAACCTCGCCGCACACTGCAATGAACAGTTGGTTGACACGCATCGGCGATCCGGCTACGATCCGGTAAACGTTCACGGTGCGGCGGCGCAGGAAGTTGTCCTGGCTGGATGTGAAGAGGACGGCCTTCGCGGAATAGCCGCTGCCGCGGGCTGTCAAGAACGCCGGCATTTTCGGGGTGTCCTCATGCGAATTGCGATGCTTGGTTTCGTGCTGGGCAGAGTTTGTCTTGCCACGGCCGTGGCGGCGGAGCCGGTCGTGCTGTTCGATTTCACCCAGGGGTCGCACGAGTGGGTGCCTGCCCATGATGTGGCCAATATGCGGGTTACGGAGGACGGGCTTGAGTTCGATTGCACGGGCAGGGATCCGTATATCGTTTCCGGGCTGGTGGAAAGACTGCCGCTGGGCAGCCGCGTGCTGCTGACCATCCGCATGCGGTCGGAAGCCGATCCGGTGGGCGAGGTCTTCTTCGGCCGCACCTTCACGGCGCAGAACGCAGTGCGGTTCACGGTGATCAACGACGGCCAGTGGCACGAGTATGAGATCATGCTGCCACCGCAGGAGGACGGCGCCCGGCTGCGGATCGATCCCGCGGCGAGCCAAGGCCCGGTCGCCATCGCCTGGATCAAGGCAACCGACTTGAAGCCGCTCACCGCCGGCGAACTGCCGCCTCCTGTGACTGTCGACCTCGGAAAGCGGCCCCGCACCGTGCAAGCAGGCGATCTCTCGCTCGTGCATGGCGGCGAGCAATGGGAGGGTTTCGGCGTTTGGGTCGATGGCCAGGAGATGGCCCGGGCGCACGGGCGGCCGCAACTGGGCGTCATATTGGACGGCAAGCCGGTTTACCTCGACCTGGCCGCGGCGAAGTTCGAGGTGCTGGCGGAGCAGGAAGGAGTGCTTCGCGTCGCGGCCCGCATTCAGGACGCCGGCGGCGCGAAGTGGACACTCCGCCGCGAGTTCGCCGCCCGGGGACTGTCCCAATTTTCGCGGCACAGCGGGCAGGATACCCAGTCGCTCAACGATTCCGCCGCGAAAATGGGACTGTCCCCTTCGCCGGTCTCCGCAACAACGAATCTATCCCCGTCACCCTCCCCTGCCCTGCCCTCTTCGCCTGGCCCAAGTTCCTGCGCCATCGATATCAAAACGGAAGTCACGGTGGACCAGCCGCGGGCCGTCTTCCATCTGCCTGTGCTCACGCTGCTGCCGGGGTTGGGCACGTTCGGCGAAGCGAAGACGCAGGCTGTGCTGCCGGGTGTCGAGTACCTCGAAGACGAGCCGAGCAGCAGCGAGGCCGACGTGCGAGGGCCTAATGCAGATCGGCGGATCGTGGAGAATCACAAGCTGTGCTTCCCCATGATGAGCGTTGTCGCGAAGGGGCGTTACGTCGGGCTGATTTGGGACTGCAACGATCGGCCGGCTGCCGTATTCGATTCGCCCGACCGGGTATTTCGTTCCGGCAGTCACCTGATGGGCCTGTGGCTGCCCGGCGTAGGCGAGGGCCGGCTGGAGAACGAATTGGAAGCGTTCCGCCCGCTTGTCATCGAGGCGAATGCCCCCCTGCCCTTCACTGCAACGCTCATTGGCGGCCGGGGCGAAACGGTCAACCCGGCGGTCGAGCAGTACGTGCGGCTCTCCGGCGGCCTTCCGCCCGCTCCGGAGTATGAGGGCGGTTTCGAGGGGACGGTGAAACTGCTCGCACACGGCTGGCTCGCTTCCGCGCTGCACGAGGACGGCACCTGGCGGCACGCGGTCTGGGGCGACCAGTTTCCGGCACGGCCCGCGGCCGATGCACCCGGCTATATGCTGTGGTTGGCGGAGCACACCGCCGACAAGGAACTGGCCGGCCGGCTTCGCGCGGGGGCCGACCGCGGGCTGGAACGGCTGGGACCGGGGGGCAATTGGGATGCCCGGTGCTCCCACGTGGCCCGGCCTTTCGCGCCGCTGTTGTTCGGGCAGATCGAGCCCTATGCCGAGCGGCGTCTGGCCGCGGCGCGGCGGGCGCTGGGCGCCTTCGACGACCAGGGCCTCATCCGCTACCGACCGCAGCCGGACAAACCCGACTACGGGGCCACACATTGGGAGGATCACGCCAACGGACTGAGCGCCGCGCGGCTTGAGCCGATTCTCGAAGCCGCCGCGCTGACCGGCGACGTCGAACTGACCACCGCCGCACTCGCCGTGCTCGACAAACAGCTTGCGGTCTACCGCAACACGGTTCCCCGCGGCGCGCAAACGTGGGAAATGCCGCTGCACACGCCCGACATCCTCGCCGCCGGCCGCATGGTGGCGTGCTGCAACCTAGCGTACCAGCTCACGGGCGATGCAAGATACCTCGACGCCGCCCGCAACTGGGCCTGGACCGGCGTGTCGATGGTCTACCTCGACCCGCCCACCGACAGGGCCGTCGGCCTATACGCGACCACGGCCGTGCTGGGGGCAACCAACTGGACGGCACCGTTCTGGATCGGCCTGCCGGTGCAGTGGTGCGGGCTAGTATACCGTTCCGCGCTTCAGGACCTGGCGCAACTGGACGGCGAGATGGGCGAGTTCTGGAGTCACTTGGCGGTGGGAATCACGCGTTCCGGCTTGCAACAGACCTTTCCATTGACCGATCCGCAGCAGCAGGGCCTGCTGCCCGACTACTTCCACCTGCGCGAGCAGAAGCCCGGCGGTCCGGCCATCAGCCCGGGCACGGTGCAGGCGAACGTGGCCGAGGCGTATGGCAAGACGCCCATCTACACCTTGCGGCGGCTATCGCCCGGCGGCATGCTCGTGCATGTGCCCGGCGGCATTGGCCGGGTCGAACGGGACGGCGCGGCGCTCCGCATCGAGATCGACGGCTGGTACTCGAAGCCCTACTGGGTGCGCCTGGTCCTGGTGCCCGCCATGTCGGCCGTGGTGGAACTGGAAGGCGGTCGGGTACTCGACGTGGAATCCGAGGAGGAGAAAAAGACACTGAACGTCCTCGTTGAGGGCAAAGGCCCCTTGGTGCTGTCGCTAGCCCGGATCCTTCACGACGATGTAGGGTGGTGACAAGCAAGCCGAGACCCTGGTGGGCTTTTGGTCGCTTGGCCGGGCCTGCTTCCAGCGCACGACGTGCAAACCACTCCGAGCGTGGCTTGCGCAGGCCCACCAAGGACTTACGCGACCTTGTCACCCTACATGAATAATCCGGGCTAGGCGAATCGGAAGGGGAAAAGCAGTGAGGAACCCGGCCCGGTAGCAGAAACGGAAAGGACACTGCCCGTGGGGGGCCGCAAGGCTCCGTCTACCTGAACGGTCCCCCTGGTTCTGCCCACCCGTGGATCCGCGAATTTGCGGAATTCCGTCAAGCCGAAAGACTGTTTTGGTTGCAGTGCACTTGCTTCTATTGCTAGAACACGTCCAATAGACTTGTGTCGGCGGTCGGGCTTTCGGCACCGGGGATACTTGGACGTGCGAAGCCGTAGAAAGGGCACGTTCTGCTTGCGGGTCATATTCCTTTCGTGTCTCCGCCATCACCCCTTCTTGGCGGCAGCGTTTCCGGAAGTCGGGCCGGATACCACAAGGACGTGCAATGCGATGCATCGTCAGGTTTCTTTTTGCGGCGGTGGTTCTTGGGTTGGTGGCCGTGCCGGCTTCGGCCGGGTTGGTCCACACAGTGCGCCCCACCCGGCCGCTGCCGCGTCCGACCTCCCCGGAGGGGAGGTGAAGATGCCGGCCGGTGGCGGCCACGACTTGTGTACGATAACGAGGTCGTCGCCCTGAACTGGGCGAACCAAGCCCCTTCGGGACACAGTAACGCCCTGCCGGCGCAGGAGGAAGATCATGGCTGACAATCCAAAATCCAAAATCCAAAATCCAAGACTCGCTTTTACCCTGGTCGAACTGCTGGTGGTGATCGCCATCATCGGCATACTCATCGCCCTGTTGCTCCCGGCGGTGCAGGCGGCGCGCGAGGCGGCACGCCGACTGCATTGCAGCAACAACCTGAAGCAAATGGGCCTGGCCTTGCACAACTACGAGTCGGCCAACCGCGTGTTTCCCTCGGGGAGCCGTTCCCACCGTAGCGACAATAGCTGGACCTGGGGACACGCCTGGGCGGTGTGCATCCTTCCCTTCGCTGAGCAGAACGCCCTCTACGATCAGTTCGACATGGTCGGAGTCAACAGCCCGCACACGGGTCTGACACGTACAACACCGACAACGGGCGCCTGCTGCGGGGCCGGGTCATCTCCTACATGGCGTGCCCTTCCTCGACTTTGGACCTGTTCGGACTCGCCGGCACGGTGGTGCCCGGTTCGCCGGGCGCGCAAGCGCCCATGTACACCGCAGTGACCGGCGCCGTCGACCACCCGACGGCGGAGAACAAGGACAGCCAATCGAATCAACACCGCTTTCGGGGCATCCAGGCCAACGGCGGCGTCCTCGCGGGAAACGCCTTCAAGGGCTTCCGCGACATTCCCGACGGTTCGTCGAACACCATACTGCTTGGCGAACAGTCGGACTGGTGCCGCGCAGCCGACGGCTCGCCGCGCAACTGCCGCAGCGACTACGGCCATTCGTTCGCCATGGGCGCCACGCCGCCGGCCAACTCGGACGACCGGTGGTTCAACACCACGACCGTCCGCTACGGCATCAACCACAAGAACTGGAACTCGACCGGAATCGGCGACGAATTCTACGGATGCAACCGGCCCATTCAATCAGCCCATCCGGGCGGCGCGCACGTCGTCCTGGGAGATGGTTCGGTCCGATTCCTTAGCGAGGCCCTCAACCTCCAGACGCTGTCCAACCTGGCAAACCGGGACGACGGCAACGTGATCGGCGAGTTCTGACACGATTGACTCGACCCGCGCAACAGAGCGCCTTCCAAAGAGAACCAATCGGACATCGCGATTCCGGCAGGTGTCCTGGATTAAGGAGACATCAATGCATACTTCCCGGCAATGCAAACGGCACGGCGGCACTTTCGCTCTTCTCGGGTTACTGTGGATCGCGGGATGCGGCCGCGCCGAGGTGGGTTCAGTCGCCGGGAAGGTCTCGCTCGACGGGAATCCGGTTTCCGGTGCCGTGATTGTGTTCGAGAACGCCGAACGCGGCGTGTCGGTCAATGCCGAACTCGCCGCCGACGGAACGTACATGGTGCGGACCTTCGACACGCGCGGCCTTCCTCCGGGCGAGTATGCCGTGGCCGTGCGCCCGGGCGGCATCGCCGGCACCGATGCGCCCCTGGCCGGGGAAGAGCTTCCACAGAGCGGCTCCCCGGGCCAGGCCATCCCCGCGCGGTACCACGGCACGCAAACCAGCGGGCTCCGTGCCACAGTGCAGGCCGGCCGCAATCCGCCATTCGACTTCCAACTGTCGTTGAGCCACTGACCCGGGTCGTTTGCGACATGTCCTCGCCGGGCTCGCCCCGGCCGGGTTGATGACTGGCCAGCTACAGGCCGCATGCGTGACGCACTTCGCTTCCCGCGCCGCCTCGGCCGCCGCCAAGGCGGCGGCCGAGGCGGCGGCCGAGGCGGCGCGGGAAGCATGAGGGTTCCTCCGTAACCCGGCGGTGGGTAGCCGGCCAATCACGAATCCTCCGGGGCGAGCCCGGAGGTGAGTAGGGTGTGTGAACCGCAACCTGCATGTGATGGAAGTTGTAAGCCAAGCATGGTAGAAAACCGTGCCACACACCATCACCTTGACAGATCGCCCGCCGGTGGCCATATTGACGGCGTGGCGGCCTGTCCGGCCGTGTAGCTTCCGGTCGAATTGGAGAGAATCATGATCGAACTGGGCATGCACACCGACAACTGGCGCGTCCTCAGCGGCAGCTTCGAGACGGCCTGCGACTCGGCCGTGAAATATGGCATCGAGCACCTGGAGTTCGCCGCCATCCACGGCCAGTACTTCATTAATGCCATGGGGTATGACCCAGGCGTCTCGCTGCAATCGAATCCCCGGGCTCTGAAACGCTACTTGGACGGCAAGAGGCTTAAAGTCTCCCAGATTGACGGCTCGTATCCGTTAATGGGGCCCATGGGCTCGGCCTTCGGCGTGCAGTACGTGCAGCAAAGCATCCGGTTCGCCCGCGAAATCGACTGCCCCATGGTCGACACCATCGACGGGGCGTTCGAAATCGAGGGGCTGTCGCGTGACGAGGTGTTCCGCATCACGTGCGACAACTACCGCCAGTGCCTGCCGTGGGCCGAGGACTACGACGTGGTGATCAACGTCGAGCCGCACGGCCCCTACACGAACGACGCCGACTTCATGACCCGGCTGTTCGAGCACTTCGACAGCCCCTACCTGCGGATGAACTTCGATACGGGCAACACGTTCATTGCCGGGCTGGATCCTTTGGAGTACCTCAAGCAGATGCGCCGGTGGGTCACCCACCTGCACATCAAAGACGTGAGCGAGGGACTGGCCGCAGCGGCGCGCGGCGAGGATACGGGCATCGCGTGCAGCGAGGTGCCCATCGGCGGCGGTGTGAACGCCGAGAACATCTGCCGCTGCATCGGCTACCTGAAAGAGACTGACTTCAGCGGCGTCGTTTCGATCGAGTGTTACGGTTCCGATGAGAACATCCGCCGGAGCGTCGAGTTCCTTCGCAACCTCGTTCAGTAGGAGCAGAAGACCATGACATCGTCTGCGTTGCTCATCGGGTGGCTCGGCGCGATGGCCTTCGGCATAGCTGGTGCGGCCGACGAGGCCGCGCCCCGGCTGCAAAACACGTTTTTCGTGTTTTGCCACGATACGCACGACGCCAAGAAACGCGATTATGCCCAACAAGCGGAGATGATCAGCGCTGTCGGCTTCGACGGAGTGGGCCATCTGAGGCTCAAGGACCTGCCCGAACGCCTGGCCACGCTCGACGAGAAGGGTCTGAAGCTGGTTTGGCTCCATGAGTATGTCACCATCGGTCCGGACGCCGTTTCATACGATCCGGCTCTGCGCGAAGCCCTCGAGTTGCTCCGCGGCCGCGAGGTCCTCCTGAGCCTCACCATTCGAGGCGGAAAGCCGTCGGACCCGTCCTTCGACGAGCGGGTGGTGCCCGTCCTGCGCGAAATCGCCGACCTGGTTGACGGCGCCGGGCTGCGCGTGGTGCTCTATCCGCACGTCAACGATTGGGTGGAGACCATTGGCGATGCCGTACGCGTCGCCCGCAAGGTCGATCGGGAGAACCTTGGCGCGATGTTCAACCTTTGTCACTGGCTGCGGGTGGAATATCCGGGCCGGTTGGACGAGACGCTCAAAGAGGCCATGCCGCACTTGTTCGCCGTGTCGATCAACGGGGCCGATCCCCCGCCGGGCGGCTGGGATAAGCTGATCCAGCCACTGGGGAGCGGGTCGTTCGACGTGGCCGGCCTGTTACGCACCCTGCGCCGGCGCGGCTATAATGGTCCCATCGGGCTGATGTGCTACGGGCTCGGCGGCGACGCCGAGGTGCATTTACGGAAATCGATGGAGGCGTGGCAACGGCTTGCCGTGGAAGCGGCCGGAACTCCGTAGGGTGGGGGTTCCGGCTGCTGGCCCGTGGCGCGTGTGTGCTCGCGCGCGAGTGGCTTTGCCGTGGCGGTGAGGTTCACCGCGGCATGCAGCCGGGTTCACCCACGCGGGAAACACGGTTTCCGACGCGCGTGGGTGAACCCGGCCGCAAGAACGTCCCAACCGCGCACCCAGCACATAATGCGGCCGGAACCACCCACCCTACACTCCAGGAGACCTGTCATGGCATTACCCATTTCGCGGCGCACGTTTGTCAAAGGGTCCGCATTGGCTTCGACCGGAGCGGCTCTGGCTTTGGGCTCGGCCGCGGGCGGCGCGCCGGCGCCCAATGACGTCCTCCTGAAAGGGAAACTGGCCGACATGGAAGTGAGCCGGCTCTTGCTGGGCGGCAACCTGCTCACACATTACACACACAGTCGCGACCTGCGATACGTCTACAACCTGACGGCGCATTACAACTCGCCGGAGAAGATCCTCGAAACCCTAGCCGTGGCCGAGGAACAGGGGATCAACACGCTGGTAATCCACACGGTCGACTCGGCGCTAAAGGTCCTTCAGGAACATCGCCGCCGGGGCGGGAAGATGCAGTGGATCATCTGTTCGACCACTGCCATCGAGCCGGGCCTGGTCAAGTACGGCGAACACGTCATGAAGATGGTCGACGACGGGGTCGATTCTATCTACATCTGGGGCGTCCATGCCGACCGCATGACCAGCCCGGAAGGCATCGACCTGCTGGGCAAGGCGGTCGATATGGTCAAGGCGAACGGCGTCCCGTGCGGCATTGGAGCCCACCGGCTGGAGGTGATCCGGCAGTGCGAGGCCAATAAGGTCCGCGGCGACTATTACATCAAGACATTGCATCATCATAAGTATCCCACTGCGCCGAAGGCCGGCGAGGCGGGCGACAACATCAGCGAAATCCCCGGCTACTGGTGCGGCCTGCCGGACGAAACCGTCGAACTGATGAAGACCGTGGAGAAGCCGTGGATTGCCTTCAAGGTGATGGCGGCCGGGGCCATTCCGCCCGAGGATGCGTTCCGCTATGCGTTCCAAAGCGGCGCCGACTTCATCCTGGCCGGCATGTTCGACTTCGAGATCGCCCCCGACGCGCGAATCGCGGAGAAGACGTTCGCCGAGGCCAAGGACCGCCCGCGGCCGTGGCTCGCCTGAAGTGATGCAACCACCGCAATCCCACCGGCAAACGCTGTTTCACCAAGCGATGGCCACCACGTTCTCGGTCGAGGTGGCGCATCCCGAGCCGCGTTACGCGCAGCAGGCGGTTGCGGCGGCTTTCGCCAAATTCTGCACTTTCTGAAAAATGAGACTTGCTAAGCGGCCAAGGCCATGAGGCTTCTGGCCAGTTGGATTATTTTCCGCGGCAACTGCCGGGCGGCTGTA
>JAVEUP010000205.1:0-14049 GCA_034005525.1 Thermoguttaceae bacterium
GATATCGCCGGCCGCATCGCCACGACCGGCGACTGGTGGGTGGCGCGGTCCACCGGCAGCAGCTTCACCAACCAGAAATGGGGCCGCTGGAATCCGAACGTCGAGTTCACCAGCATCATGGCCGCCGACTTCACCGGCGACGCCAAGGCCGATATCGCCGGCCGCATCGCCACGACCGGCGACTGGTGGGTGGCCAAGTCCACCGGCACCGGCTTCACCAACGCGAAATGGACGCGATGGAACCCGAGCTTCGAGTGGGTCGACGTTATGGTCGCCGACTTCACCGGCGACGGCAAGGCCGATATCGTCGGCCGCATCGCCACGACCGGCGACTGGTGGGTGGCCAAGTCCACCGGCACCGGCTTCGCCAACGCGAAATGGACGCGCTGGAACCCGAGCCTCGAGTTGGTCGACGTCATGGCCGCCGACTTCACCGGGGATGGCAAGGCCGATATCGCCGGCCGGATCGCCACGACCGGCGACTGGTGGGTCGGTGCGTCCACCGGCACCGGCTTCACCAACGCGAAATGGACGCGCTGGAACCCGACACTCGAGTGGGGTACGGTACTGGTCGGCAATTTCGCCCGCGACCCGGCGGCCCTCCACGCCGCCTACACCCCCAACTCCCAACTCCCAACTCCCATCTCCCAATCGGCCTTGGAGCCGATTGTCGAGGAGGCGGTGCTGCGCATGTCGGTCGATTTGGAGCAGGTGGCATTCCAGGTGCACATTGTCGACCTGCCGGGCCTGATGCTCGGCCGGACGGTGGGCAATACCATCCAGATCGACCACAATGCCGCTGGCTTCGGCTGGTACGTCAATCCCACCGACGCCGACTTCCAGCCCGGCGGCCGGCTGGGCGAGCTGACGGCCCGGCCCGGCAGCGGCGCCGTCCATCGGATCGACTTGCTGACGGTGGTGATGCACGAGTTGGGCCACCTGGTCGGCTACGGGCACACCCAAAGCGGGCTCATGCAGCCGGCGCTCGACCCGGGCATCCGCTGGTTGCCGGACAGCGCGACCGGCACCGACTTCACCGTCACGGAAGTCCTGTCGGACGACGCCTCTCTCGATCCGTCCCAGCTCGACGCCTACTTCGCCTCGCTGGGATGATCGCCCAATGCCACTTACTTCACCCTCCCTCCGGGAGGGTCGTACGTGGTAGCGGCCGGGGAGGGTTGCGAAAAGCCTTGTCTCTTTTCGTCCAAGAGGCTTTTCGCATCGGCTGCGCGATGCGAAAAGCCTTGTCTCATTCAACTTTTGGGTGTCAATTTTCCCGTTTTTCACATTCGCCCCCCCATGTCTACGGTTGGCTGCTTTTCCCACCGCGTCAGCGCGTTCACTAGCAACCAGCAACTAAGAAATATACGCATGTACACGTATTCAAGCTTACCAAGTCCGACGCCGAATTGCAAGGCCAAGAAAGAGGCCAGCGGATGGCTGCTGGTTACCGTGGATCCGCCGAACCGCGGGTCGTCAAATCGGCAGTCCCGTTCGTCGGACCAAGCCTATTCCAGATAACCACATCAGCCTTTTGGCGGGAAAGCTGCCACTGGTTATAAATCAGTTTATCCCGCCGCAACCGACCCGATACAGACCGGCGGGCTTGGCTGCCTTGGCGGCACACGTCCTTATCCTATAAGAGGTTACGAACCGATCGTGGCCTCGGTTGCGGCGTGTTAGGCGGTTGACGCGGACCACATAACGTCCCTACGCCGAATCGCCACCCCCCGCTAGAGCGGCAAGGGACACAGGGCTTGGCGTGATAGACGAACCGGATAACGCGCGGACAGCGAAATCGCGAAATGATGGCAGGGTCTTGACCGGCAACGGGTTACGCGCGAGAATTGGCGTTGGCTCGGGGGCTCTTATACCACCGAACCGGCGGGCCTAACGAATTAGCACGGCTACAGGCCGACGGGATAAATACAAGTCTGTTGCTGCGGTGATCCGGTGATGGCAACCACACCTTACGAAGCACTGGTTGAATCAGCGGCACGACTCACCGACGTCGATACGCTTGCCGACATCGACGCGGCTCACACTTCCACCGCATCCGAACTATTGAACCAGAATCAAGGCGCACTGGAATCGGCCCGACGCGCCTTGGGGCCAACATGTGTCGTCCCCGTTCGCTACGAAGAGGCATTCTTCGATGAGCATTGCGATCACTTTTCGCATCTGAGAAACCTTGCACGTGCCTTTCGCGCCGAAGCGTGGTTGGCGGCGTCCAGAAACGACTTTCGCTCGGCGGCCCTGATCGCCATTGATATCCTCGAATTGGCGAACGCGGTTCGGCGAGGCGGATTGGTAACTGACCTTCTGGTCGGCATTGCGATTTCGGGCATCGCGATTGAATTCCTACGCAAGATTCGCACCCAGATAGACAACGACACACGTCGCCGAGTAATGGACGAACTTCACCGCCTTGAAGCCGAACGAGAATCGTTTGACGACGTCGTTGCACGGGATCGAGATTGGGAAATCGCAGTTGGTTACGAAGACAAACATTGCGACTCAATGTCACTTGAAATGGACGATCCCGAAGAATGCGGACTGTCGGAGGAAGAACAGAAAGAGATTCGTCAACTTGTGCAGCAAATTGCCGACCTTCCCGAATCGGATCAACGCAAGATGCAACGTGACCAAGATTACCGCATTCTAGCGTCAATGCGTTTGCTGGCAGTTGATTTGGCGCTGCGAGATTGCCATGCGACAAGCGGATCGTTTCCCAACGATCTGTCGTCACTAACGCCACAACCTTTGGCAGAGCTGCCGCTCGACCCATATACTGAGAACTCGTTCCTTCATCGGCGGATCAGTGCTGCATCGTTCGACCTTTACAGTACTGGCCCCAAGTTGACTGACGGGGGCGGCCATTTCGGCCCTTGGCCGAGCGTAGCTGCTGGTTGTGCCGACTTATGTTTGGATGCGGATGATTACATGCACGCCTGTTGTTCCTTGCCGCGCCCTCAGGGAATCGTACAACGAATGGTTTCGGGGATTCGTCGGTAGTGGTTCGCATGGCGACGGTAACTGACGATTCACGCAACAGAACAATCGGTTGAACGTGAGCGGCGGATCACGTCGGATTTGAAGTCAACGGTTTCTGGCCGCCGCCACGTTAACCGTAACGTTGGGCGTAACAGGAGATATCACATGGACGTCCAGATTTGGTGGCTGTCACCTTTTCCGCTCCCAAGAGGTGGTCGGCTATGTCATTCACAAGCAGTGTTGCTTGCTCGTGAATAATCCGAGCTATTGGAGCTGCAAGATTCCAGCTTCGTCCAGTCGCCAGGCTTCTGTTTCAACAAGGGTCCCTTCCCAGCACCGCAGCACGTCGTCTTCGGCCCGGTACACAGCCAGGTTGAAGGGAATCTTCAGGCCGGACTCCGGTTTCAGTCCCAGTGCGTCGAAGGGGATGGCCCATTCGCCGTGCCAGCCACCGCGGGTCTTCCCAAAGGGCTTGGCGGCGAACCGGGCCGCCTTGCCGAGCTGCTCGGCGGTCTCGGCAGGTGCTCCGGCCACGGTGACGCTCTCCGATGTTCCGTTCGCATAGCCGCGTAACACAAACACGACCGCGGCGTCTTCAGGCGTCTTCCCGGCAATGGCCAATTCGGCGCCGTCATCCCTTCGCCAAGTGGTTCCGTCGTGCAGCGAGGCCACGTCGAACATGGCCACGTGGACGCCGACATAAAGACACCGGTCGTCGTAGGCGAGGCGAGCAAACGCCGGAGCACCGGCTGCATTCCAGCGGGAGGGCTCACGATTCAAGGCTACGAGTTCGCCGGGCCATTCACCCTGGCCTATCTCGCCGTCGATGGCCGGAGGTTCCGCCGCCCGCACGGCCCGGGCCGGATGCGTCATGCGGCCGGGTGGCGGCATGTGCGGCATCTCGCCGTCGATGGTGTACGGCTGCGGCGTGCCGTCTTTCGCCGTACCGCCCCGGAAGATGACGTTGTCCTTCCACTCGGTGATGCCCGTCGGTTGCACGATCCGCAGTTCTCCGGGCACAAACAGCGTGTTGCTCTGAACAATGCACCCGGCCGACCGTGCGAACGTGAGCGACATGTCCCCCTCGGCAACGAATACGTTGTTGCGGATGGTGATGTCGCGGGCGATATGGTTCTGGGCCGGCCGCTCGACACCGATGGCCACATTGTTCTCCACAACGGTATTGCGGGCGCCTTCATCCAGATAGTAGGCGGCCACGCCGTAGCCCTCGCCCATCTTGACGACGTCACGCACCATGTTGCCTCGCAAGACGCTGTCGCGCAAGTTGCCGTAAATGGCCGCGCCGTCCTGCATCTCCTGCATGACCCGATAAATGAGGTTCTCTTCGATCCGGAAGTTCGGTCCGCCGCCCACAATACCGCTGTACGGTGCATCATGGATTTCGTTCCGATAGATGTGCAGTTCCTTCCCGTCGTCGACGTGCCAGGTGTATGCCGTCAACGCGATCGCGCTGGGATAGTACAGGCCCACGTGGTGGATTCGATTGCCCGCGACCGTCAGCCCGGCGCCATGCAGCCGAAGGCCCCCCGCACCGGTCTGGTGCACGTGGCATTGGGCAATCCGTCCGTCGAGCCATTGCGACGTCTTGACACCCTGCCCGCCGACTCCGCAAACTTCGATCTGTTCCAAGCTGCCTCCCTGCGCCCAATCGACAGCCAGGGCTCCCTCGAAGACATGCGCCCCGAACGAACTGGCCTTCAGCGGGGTGGTGGTCGCCTGGATCGTCAGGCGGCGAAGGGTGACGTCGGCAATCCGCTTGTCACGGCTGCCTGCCAAACGGACGACCGTTTCCAAACATGGAGCAACGACCTTGGCATCGCTCATGTCTTCGCCTGGCAGCGGCCAGTAGACGACGCGGCCGTTGGTTCGGTCGAGGTACCATTGCCCGGGGCGGGTCATGCCCTCGCGCGTGTTGAATAGCACGTATTTTTTCACGCCGAACGCGCCCGGCGGAAACCTGGGCGGAGTCGATAGGATCAGGGCATGGCGCTCCGTGTCGTTCCGGGCAACCCCGCAGAGGCCCTCGTCCCACATGTGATACACCCGCACCTCGGCATTGTTCACGTCGAGCGTTTCGGGCAGGTCGTCGGGATCGTAGAGCAAGGTAGTAAGTTCCTCGTCGGTGGGCTCGCGTTCGAAGCCGCCTCCGACGCTCGTGAGGTATCGCACGTTCCAGACACTCTTGTGCAGGAAGGTGCCCGACTCGGGCAAACATGCCCGCTCGGCCAGCCGGCCGTTGACCGTCAGTGCCCGGAAATCTCTCGTGCCTTCCTTCACACCGGGCAGTTCGGCGTACCAGAAGTGATCGCCGTCGCGGTGCCACTCGGTCACGGGTGTTCCTCCGTAGAGCACTGCCTTGCCGCCTTCGTCGCCCTCGATCGTCAGGCCGTTGTCGCGCGCGTCGAGTTGGAACGGTTCCTTCAGAAGGTAATCGCCCGGCATCACGACAATCCGGTGCGGTCCGCCCTCGGCTTCGCGAGCCGCGTCGCGTGCGGCTTCCAGCGTGGCCAGCGGCTGCTGAAGCGTTCCCGGGTGCTCGTTGTTTCCCCCGGGAGCCACATAGAACTCGGCGGCCGGCGCTGCTGCCGGTATAAGACAAGCTGTCGCGACGACACTGGCAATCATGGTCTTCACAGGTGATACTCCCTTCGTAATGGTGAAACCCCACGAGAATCGCGAGGCTTGACCGTCGCGCCTCGACAGGAGACGGCTTCATCCTGTAACAGGACTACTCAAGATGATGCCGTGGTCCACCGATTGCCGCACACCAAGGCATGCACTCCAACGTGCTCGGAACGCGGCCGCTGCATCGCCATTCGTGCACGCCGCCCGACCGATTACCTTTCGGCAGGCCGCGTGCCGCGGTAGTAGTCGGCCAGGGTTTTCATCAACGCAACGCCGGCGTCGAGGCTGCGCTGCTTGCAGGTCCAGTCGCCGGACCCTTCGCACAGCACGGAGGTAATGCCAAACTGGATGTGCGGCCCGTTGTTCCAATGCCCGCCACTGCCGGGCTTCTCGCGAACGGCCAGCGGCTTGATGAGCCCTTGCGGGTCGTTCTCCTGCATGATGCGGCGGAAGTCCTCCCAGGGCCCCAGCACGGTGCCCATTTCCGGCCCGCATACCATGATCGGCTCGACCAGCCCGCCCCAGGTGTGCATGCTCCAAACATTGGTTACCGGCGAGTCGGAGGCCATGAGTGCTTCCAGGTCCTTCTGCACGACAAAAGCCTCGTGGGCCTGCTTCTCCTTGTCGGCCCCCTCGGCGAAATACGAGCGGTTCATATCGACCCCTTGGCCGTTCACCCGATACCAACCGTTGCTCGGGCCGTCGGGGCTGGTCATCAGCACGAAATGGCTGACGCTCCGGCGGCGGCAGTCGGCCCCGGCGTCGCTCAAGAGCCAGTCGATCATGCCGACCATGCGCCATTGCGAGTTATGCTCGCCGGGGTGCTGGTTGCCGATCCAATGCACCCACCGCCGGCTCGGCGGCACGGGGCTGTCCGGATCGGTGATTTCCAGCCGGTACAGGTTCCGCCCGCCCAGTGACTTACCCAACACGTGGACCGTAGCATGCGGATGCTTTTCCCAGCGTTGCATCATCTCGACCACATTCTCGTACGACATGGGCACCTGGGCGCCGAACCAGACCCGGTCCTCGGTGAACTCGGGGAACAGCAGGCTGTCGCCGCGCTTGTCCGGCTCGTCGGGATTCACCCAGCGGATGGGCTGCCAGTCTTCCGCGTCGTACGACCACGTGGCCGAGTTGTGATTGAACCGGTACGCGTTCCCGCCGGGAAACGACACGTCCACGCGCAGAGTATTGCCCTTTGCATTGCCCGTGATCTGGAAGTACAGCATATTGCACCACGTCGGCTGCTCCGGAGCGTGGCCCAGGGTAATGTGGAAGTGGTTCGGTCCCACGCGTTCGACCTGCGCGCCGTGCGAGCCCAGCGGCCCATCGAACTTGAAGTCGTTTTCCGAAAGCTCGGCGGCCGCGGCTGCGCCGCAACACGCGGCCAGCAGCAGTGCCAGGGCGGCCAGGCCGGCGCCGGTGCGCCGAGAGATGCGATGAAAACGTGCAAACAGTGTCATGATGTCCTCCTTATTCTGGTGAGTGCTGTAAAAACCACGCGAAGAACAGGTACATCTGTTCGTTCGACTCGGGCGTCGGGCCGTGCCCGGGGCGATTGGTCATCGCCACACGGTTCGTATATCCTAGCAGCCGATTGACGGCGACGGTATGGTTCAGTGCCTGCCATCGCTTGGGTGGATCTTCCGAGCCTCCGGAGACGTGGAACGGTCGCGGGGCCATCAGGGCGTGAAGCTCGTGGAGATCGTAGCCTTCGGCAATCATCTGCTTGTAGGCGCCGGTGCGGGGGCGGTCGGCCGAGGGGATGCCGCGGGGGCGGAACTCCGGCCCTTCGTAGCCCAAATACCACGGCTCCCAGTAGTTGACGTTCCCCCGCCGCTCATCGAACACGATCCCGCCATCGGACCAGGCGGCGCAGGCGAACTTGTCGTACAGGCAGGAGGCGAACATGGCCCACTTGCCGCCATACGAATGACCCACGATGCCCACCCGCCGCGGATCGACTTCCTCGCGGCCGGCCAGCACGTGGTAGGCGTTCGACGCCGCGTACGCCAAGGCCGAGAGAGGCTGCAGTTGGGCCTCCTGGCGGTTGGGATAGTACAGCGACGCCCCGTGCCCGATCGACAAGGTAACGAACCCGCGGCGGGCGAGTTGGTAGGCGAAGTCGCGGTCCTCGCGTTTCAGCCCGATCCCCGTCTCCGGCTCATAGAACACTACGACCACGGCCGGCCGCTTGCCCGAACCGTCCGGCACGAGCAGGTACCCGGATGTCGGGTGCCCGGGCGCGAGATCGAAGCGGACGGTGTACTGCATGAAGTTGTCCCGCCGCTCGGCGGCGAGTTGCTCCACCTCGGGCTCCTCGATCACCTCGGGCCACGGGCCCATCATTTCGTGCCATCGCCGGAGGATTTCCTCGCGCCGCTCCGCCCAATCCTCCGCGGTGCGGACCGGCCGGCCGTCATAGAACTCAAGCGGCGAACGGTACTCGCCGAAGTCGTCGGCCAGTTCCTCGGGCGGCTTGAAATCCCGAGCAATTCGCTGCCACACTTCTGCGGAATTGAGCGGTTCGTCGGCCTCTCCACGGCACGCCTGAACGCACAACACCGCGACGATCATGCCGATCTGGACCGGTCGCAGTTTCAGCTTCTGCCACATGGGTTTCTCCTTTGGCCCACTATCCGTATTGTATCTACGAAAGCTACTGTTAGAAGCCACTTTGGTCAACCACTTCGCCGGACGCGCGGTCGCCCAGCACCCGGTGGACGTTGGGATCGATGGAGTAACTGATGGCACGGACGGAGCCGTCGCAAAATGCCATGTTGAAGGTTCCGGAGTGCGCACTGCCGAAGTTGAACGTATAGCCCACCCCGCCGACGCCGGGCCGGTCCTGCATCGGTAGCATGGACGTCCCGCAAACTGTGTCTTGGTCGTGTCCACAGTACACACTCTGGTCGTCGTTTTGGCCATCAGTTGTTGAATAGTGGTCGGGATTGACATAGCGTTCGCCTACCATGTAGGTGTTGCTCAACCCGTCGCGGATCAATGCGGCAGGCACCGAGCTGCGCCGGTGGATCACGCCATTATACAGGTTAATGCCCCAATCTTCGTTCCACTCTTGCTCGGTCAGCTTGGCGCCGGCGGCATAGGTACTCGGGTGAGCCTTGTATGAGTACGTGCCGCTGCCGAAGTTGCCGCCGTAGTCGCCGCGAGCGACGGGCGAGCTGACCGTCGCGTGGTAGTACGTGGTCGACTTGTGTGGATAGGTGATGGCGCGGCGGCGGGTCGGGCAGTTGTACACCGACAGCGGCGTGCCCATCCGTTGCGTCAACTTGGCCGCTTTCTCGCCGTCCGGCAGTCCCGCCCCGAGCGACCAGAGCGCTTCCTGTTCGACGAACGGCAAGATGTTATATGCCCAGCCGCCGGCCTGCTTGGTCCCAAAGCCGTGGTCGGGATCGCCCACCGAGCGATATCCCCAACCGCCGCTCGGAAAGTGCCCGTGCGTATGCTCATGGTTCAGGCACGCCAGGCCGATCTGCTTCAAGTTGTTCTGGCATTGCAGCCTGCGCGCCGCCTCGCGTGCCGACTGAACGGCAGGCAAGAGTAGTGAAATGAGAATGCCGATGATCGTGATGACCACAAGCAACTCGACTAAGGTAAAACCGTGCAGGGGCCGGCGAACGGCCGGTATCTGTGTTGTCCGTTCCATATCTGAATTCCAATCCTTCAATCGTGTCATTATTGAGGCTGTTTTCCATCCCGTAATCAATGTAAACTCAGAGGGCTATCGCCGCCGGCAAAGCAGCAATCCGACAACGCCGGCCAGCAGCATGATGACGCTGCCCGGCTCGGGAACGCTTGCGACGCGGAAACCCATCGCGAAATTCGGAGAGTTCGCGGCGCGCCAGCCCCGGTTGGATGCACGAAGGGCCTGCTCGGCATCGCCGTACCATGAACCGCGACGCCCGCGATTACTGCCGCTTCTCGCCTCATTCCACTGCCAGACATTACCGGCCATATCGTACGCGCCGTAAGGGCTGGGATATTCGTAGGAACCAACGTCGGAAGGCGTACCGCCAGACTCGCCTCCGTACGTCGCTCCGTAGTAGTTCGCCATGCTCGTGTCGATTTCGTCAGTGCCGGTGCCATAGAGGTAGTACCGCCCCTCGCCGTCGTTCCCCGCCGGGTCGTAATACGCCGCCTTGTACCATTCGTTTTCGCTCGGCAGGAAGTAGGCAGCGCCGAAGGTCAACAGCGCCGTCTGCCGGTCCATCGATTCCCAGTTGCCCGTATTGTACACGCCGCTTTCGGTATCGCCGGTGGTCAGCCAGTTGGTGAACCGAGCGGCAGCGTACCAGGAGACGTAGTTCACCGGCCACTGGGCGCGCGACACACCCTCCTCCTCTCGGACTGTGTACGTGTAATTACCGGCAGTCCCCTCGCGACTGATACCGCTCGTGGCATGCGTACCCATGTCGAGGTGATAAAGCCCGTGCGGGTCGCTCTCCGACGCCACCGCGTTGAGGAACGCGGCGTACTGGGCGTTGGTCACGTGGTACTTGCCGATGTCGTAGATGTAATCGACCGTGCCGTAGCCGAAGGCGTTGGAGTATTCTACGGCATCGTATTCCGTGTTGGCCGCGCTGGCGGCGTCGTTGCCCGGATGACCGACGTGAACGAACAGCATGGTGATGCTCGTGCCGCCATGCGTGATGACGTGGGTCGATTCGATCACACCGGCCGACGCGGTCCCGGCCGGCGCCATGCACGCCACGAGCGCCGCACAGGCGACGAAAGGAAGCCGGTTCCTTCGCACCAGCAGGCCGCACAGGCCCACAAGCAGCAACACGAAGGTCGAAGGCTCCGGCACGGAGAACTGGAAGAACAATGCTTCGAGTTCGGCGTCGCTCAGCGCCGTGGTGTAGAATCGGGCACCGTCGATCATACCGTCGAAACCGTCTCGGCCGCCGATTCCCGAGTAGTCGACGCCGAGGGTGAAGTTGGTCAGGTCGTTGAACTCTTCCGGAACCGACGCAATAGTAAGGGTTGACGGATTCCAGACGTCGGAGGCACCCTGAAGGAACGCCTTCAGACTGTTCGCCGGCTCATCGTAGCGCAGCGCGACGAAGTACCAATCGTTCGGCAGGAAACTGCCGCTTGTGCCACTGAAGTGATTGGTCCCGGAATCGCCGCGAATGCTCATGTAAAGCCGTTGAGTATCGCGCAATCGCTGGAACCGAAACCGGCTGGAACTCAGGATCGTGTGGTTGGAGCCGGGGCTGCCATCCGCCCAAGGCTTGTACACCAAGGCCGAAAACGTGAAGCTGCCCCCTTTGCCGTCGCCATCCTTCGGGTACACCGCATCGGGCACCGTCAGCCCTCGCTGCTGGGAGTCGTTAATACCCGGCCGCGGCGAGTAGCTGGCAACGGTATCGCCCAGTTTGAAATAGTAGAACCCCGGCTGTTCCGGTGCATCGATGAACGCGACGGGAAGAGCCATCGGCACGAGGGTGTGCCCGTTGCCCGTGTCGTCCTGAAAGCGGTTGTCCGAGTTCTCATGCCCATAGGAGGCGATGAGCCCCGCATGGGCGGGCAGAGCCGCCCCGATGGCCACCAATAGCCCGAGAGTGGCCCGGGCGAGTTGTCTGCAACCAAACATTGTTGTATCTCCTCAGGGTAAAGTATTGAAAACCAATCGAAAGGGTTATCGTCGCGTCATGATCCGTGTTTGATAGTCGCTCCAGCCTTTCATGCGGCCGTCCAGCCACAGTGCGTCGACCTGCCGTTCGCTCTTGTCGAGCACCCGGGGCACAACGACCGTGCTCAGCCGACCCTCTCCGGACAGGACCGCTTCGGTTTGCCACGTGCGGCCGCCGTCGGGGGTGCGCATGCGATGGACCTGCGAGAGGTCTTTTTCTTCCGACGTGCTTTTTGCGACGAACACGGTGTGCGGGTCTTGCGGGTCGAGTGCGATGGCGTAGTTCTTGCGTTCCGGCAGGTTGTCCCAGCCGCGCGCGAGGGTGGCAACCTTGTAATGGTTCCACTTCCCCGTGCTGTCCGGTGTCGCCCAGTATCCGTCGTGAAGGGCCGACTCGCCCCGGGGCACCGCGTCGAGGACGGCAAAGGTCACATAAGGCTTGCCGTCCTTGTCGGCGACAATATCGCTCCACAGGGCCCGTTGCCGCTTGCCGCCGTCCTTCTCCCAGTTCCAGATTTCATCGAAGGGCTCAGTCTCGTACAGCGGAGTGTCGGCAATGCCGAAGGCGCGGGCGCCGTCGGCGCGGAAGAATGCCTCTTTCTTCACGTCGTATCTGACGTAGTAAACGCCCTCCACGCGGCCGATGCCATGGCCGTCCAGCGGCTCGCTCCATCCGACCCGAAGGGTCACGATGTGGATGTGATCACCGTGCAAATACGCGCGGGTATAGCATCGATTGCCGCTGAGGCCGTTCCCCAAGCCCCATAGCGTGTGATATTCGGTCCAGGAGTCGCCGCCGTCGGGCGACTTCCACATGACGGCCTCCCGCCGGTCCCTGGCCTCGTCGCGCTTGGCATTGATGATCAAGTACACGGCGCCCGAGGCACGGTGAACCATGGGGTAGAATTGGCGCCCTTGGGTAATCTCGCCCTGGATCTTGCTTTCCTGTAACTCGCCAAACTCGGCAACAGACCAAGGTTCTTTGCTCACTCGCCACCGAATCCGCTTGTCGTGATAGCCGCCCTTCTCGATGAACACCTGAATCCGGCCGTCGGGACGGATCATCAAGGGGTTGGCGCCGTGCAGGTCGCGAGGGCCTTTGCCGACCTGGTTGCGGGCAATCCCGCCCGACTGGAAATCGTACGAGGCCACCCACTTGCCGCCTGCGCCATCAAGGTACGAGAAGAACAAGGTATCATTCGCAATGTAGGCATGGCGCCCGGCATACCCCCAGCCGCCGTCGCCGGCCAGTTCAACCGGATCTCCCGCCGCGGCGCAGTTCAGTGCGGGCGGGATCAGGAGTGTCGTCAATAGGGCCACAGAAAGACAGATTCGACGTTGCATGGTCATGGATCCTTTCGTTCAATTGACGCGGAGCAAGGGAAATCACTTGGTTGAAGGTGGGGCTGGGGGCGGGTGTGGGAGGCGGGAATGACAAAGCGATGGTCATCGCTAAAAACCACTCTGGTCCACAGCTTCGCCGGACGCGCGGGCGCCCAGGACGAGGTGGATATCTGGATCGATGGCGTAACTAATCGGTCGGACCGAGCCGTCGCAAAACGCCATGTTGAATGCGCCGGAGTGAGCACTGCCGAACAGCCGAACACCGGTCCATGCAGGCCGGTCCTGGACGGGTGCAAGCGCCGTTGCGGCCAGCACGTCCTGGTCGCTGCCGGAATATATGGTCTGGTCGTCGTTGCCTGCGTCCCCGGTGAAGTAATGGTCCGGATTCAGGTATCGCTCGCCCACCATGTACGTGTTGCTCAGTCCGTCGCGGATCATGGCCGCGGTCACCTGGCTGCGTTTGTGAATGACGCCGTCGAAGCTCGCGGTGTTCCATTCGGTTTCGCTGAGCTTGTCGCCGGCCGCGTAGGTGGTCGGCTGGGGACCGCTGAAGTGCTGGGTGCCGCAGTTGGCTCCGTAGTCGCCCCGCGCCACTACCGAAGCCGAGACGCCCAAGGCATAGCCGGTTGACTTATTCGTATACGTTCGTGCGGGGCGTCGAGTGGGACAGTTATAGAACGACAACGGTGTTTGGATGCGTTCCGACAGAGGCGGCCCCTTCTCGTTGTCGGGCAGGCCCGCGCCAAGCGACCAAAGGGTCTCCTGCTCCATGAAGGGAAGGATGTTGTAGGCCCAGCCGCCCGCCTGCCTGACGCCGAAACCGCGGTCCGGATCGCCCACCCAGTGCCAGCACCAGCCTCCGGTGGGAAAGTGTCCGTGTGTATGCTCGTGGTTGAGGCACGCCAAGCCGATCTGCTTCAGATGGTTCTGACATTGCAGCCGGCGGGCCGCCTCGCGCGCCGCCTGAACCGCCGGCAGAAGCAGCGAGATCAAGATGCCGATGATGGTAATCACCACAAGCAGCTCCACCAGTGTGAAACCGCGATCATTTTCATTCCTAAACACGGCTCTCCTTATCCTCCTTTTCGGTTCTCATTGCCTTCTTTTCAGACTCCGCAGGGTTATCGGTCGTGGCGCCGGCGAAGCAGTAGCCCGCACGCAAGAGTCCACAGCAGCAGGATCCAGGTGCCCGGCTCGGGAATGGCCATCAACCCAGTGCCGGCGGCGTCAAGCTGGATGAAGTAATGACCGGCTTCCCGGTTCAACACGCCCAGGTCGAAGTCCAGCCCGTCACTGTACTGCCAATTCCAAACGCCGTCGAGCGTCAGTTCGCCGCCGCCGGGGCCGAGTTCGTGAAGGTCGTAAAGCTGCTGCACCATGCCAAGGTCGTAACCCAGGCCCGGTTC
>JAVEUP010000206.1:0-14029 GCA_034005525.1 Thermoguttaceae bacterium
GCGCGTTTGGCCGTGGCAAGGTACCTCGTCGAAGGCGACATGCATCGCGATACCGACGAAGGTAGGGCGAAAGCGGTTGCCTATCTCCGGCCTCTCGTCCGCGACCAGAATCCAGCGATCCGTGAGCATGCTCTCTGGCTCAACGCCCAGGCGCGGAGAGTGACTGGCAAAGAGTGTGAGCGCATCCTACGCGAAATCCTGCAAGTGAATCCAAAGAGCCAGTACGCCGATGTCCTGTGGCGTATTGTTCATCCGTCTTCTAAACGACCTCCTCAACCCGGTGAAGCCGTCGAAGAGCAACCGTCGGCCACGGAACCGAAAGCGACGAGTCCGGTACCCCTGGAGCTCGATCGGCGTTCGCTGGCCGGCCTGCCGCCCGGCGCCGCCGCGCTGTTGGAACAATGGCAAACCGCGATGGCTCGGCGCGACGTCGAAGGCGCGCTTGCATGCCTGTCGGAGGACTTCGTCGGCAATCAAGGCTCAAAGGACGACGTGAGGCGTCACTGGGAGGTCAGTTTCCGGAGCGCGCACGAGCGAAGCATTCTCAAGCAGTTGGGGTTCCGCGTGGAACGGTTTCACCGCGCCGCGTCGTACGAACGCCCCCCGGATGTTGATGGCAGGCGCCCCCCGGATGATCAGGGCAAGAGCGCTCGATTCCAGGGGGATCTCTTGATCGTTCGGGCGCGTGCAACCACCCAAACGATAGGTAGCGAGATTCTCACGGATTTGACGCTTGTACTGAAGGAGCTGGACGGCGATAAGTGGACGATCGTGTCATCGCAGGCTAAACCCGTCAACTCGCGTCGCCGGGAACCCGACGGGGCCAAAGAACCGAAGTAAACCGATGCGCATTGGACGGCGCATCGTGCTTGCACAACGTGACCATACCAACTTCCGCACCAACGAACGAGAACTGCGGGCTGTTCTCAACATGCAAGAGGCGCTACCAATGCTCAAACGAACTCACGTCTCGTGCCCGTCAATGCTCGTTTCCTGCCTGCTGATCCTCCTGGCCTGGCCCGTGATGGCTGAGGCGCAGGCCTTGAAGCTGGACGGCACGGCCACGTGTTTCCGCGCGCTGCGGGAAATATCGGAGCAGTACCGCAACGAACACGGCGGGCCGGAGTTCGAGATTCGCTATGGCGGGCCGTTCGCCGCGGTCGAGCGGCTCGGCAACCGCGAAATCGATATCGGAATGGTCGAGTTCCCGCTGGTCCGCCACGTGGACAGGGCCTGGGCGAAAGCCTTTCCCCAGGGAAAAGGCCCCGCGGCCGAATACACCTTCGCGCAGACGGCCCTGGGTGTCGTGGTGAACAAGCGGAATCCGCTCTCGCGCCTCACGCAGGCACAAGTCAGCGACATTTGGTCCGGGAATATCCGCACGTGGCAGGAGTTGGTCGGCCGCGGAGGACGCATCAAGGTGCTCACGTCGAAGGCCCTCTCGGGCTCGATGGTGAGCGATATGATCCTCTACTACGGTTCATGGACCGAGGGCATCGAGGAACTCCTGGCGGACTCGAACGTGATCGCTACCGTTGCCGGCGACGCGCTGGCCATCGGCTTTGTGGCCCTCACGCCCGACCTGCCGACCGACGTCAAGCTGGTGGCCGTCGCCGCCGAGGCCAAGGCCCGCGCGGTGCCGCCGACCATCGAAAACGTCGTCCTGGAACGCTACCCCCTGGTGCGGCAGTACAAGCTGCTGCTGACGGAGCATTCGCCGCCCGCGGCCCACGATTTCGCCGAGTTTGCGTGCAGCGACGAGGCTCAGAAGACCGTGCAACGCTGGGGCCTCTTCCCCGCCACCATTCGCGCCGAGGCCGAAGCCGAGCAGCGGGTCGCCGACGTCAAGGCCGGCAAGGGGCAACCGCTGGCGGTGTGCGATTTGGCGGGGGCGGGCGAGGGGTTGAAGGAGGCGTCGTTCGAGTTCGCGAGGGCGAAGATGGCGGTGCAGGTGACGCTGGATGGGGCGGGCGGAAGTGTGGAGGGGGCGGTGGAAAGGCTGGAAACGGGGACGGCGGAGTTGCTGGTGGTGGATGGTAGGTTGGGGGAGGCGATGCGCGGGCGGGTGGTGGAAATGGGCGGGGCGGAGATGGTGCTGGGAAGCAGGGCGGTGGGCGTGGTGGTGCATCCGCAGAATCCGTTCAACGAACTGGCCATCGACGATCTGCGCCAGATCCTCGCAGGCGAGACCGACCGGTGGCCGGGCGCGACGGGCACGGCCGAACGGATGGTGCTGTACGGCCTGCCGCCGGCAAGCCCGCTGATGCGCATGGCGGATGAGGCGATTTGGGGTGGCCGTCGTGGGATAGGCTTCCAGCCTGTCAGTTCTGCTGGCAAGCGGGGAACAGAGGCTAAGGGCGACAAGGTGGGAGATGATGTTACAGGAAATGACAAGCTGGAAGCTTATCCCACGGGGAATGACAAGGTGGGAGAGGTTCTTGCAGGAAATGACAAGCTGGAAGCTTATCCCACGAGGCGGGCGAAAGTGACGGCGCGGCCGGATACGGGGCGGGTGCTGCTGTCGGTGGCGGCGCAGCCGGGGGCGCTGGGGCTGGTGGACCTGACGAAAATCGCACGGCACGAAACGAAGGTCAAACTGCTGGCCATCCTCCCGCCGGGCGAACAGCAGGGCGCCCCGCCCGCGCCCGACCGCCTGCCCGAAGGGTACCCGCTCGCGCGGCCGGTGTATCTGTACGTCTCGCCCAAGGCGTCGGAGGCAGCGAAGGGCTTTTTCGAGTTCCTGGCCGAAGGCAACGCCCGCGATGCACTGCTCGCCGGCGGCCTGGTGCCCCGACCGAAGCCGGATGCGCCGGAAGCGGAAGTTGCCGCGGCGTACGGCCTGGCCGATGATCCGAACGCTTCCGGCCCGCCTGCCCGGCTCGCCGCGGCATTCGAGGACGATGCGCCTGCCGGCTCCGCACCGGGACCTTTGCAGGACGTCCTTCGCGGCGCCTTGGGCGATGCACCGGCGGCGTCGGCCGCGCGGCCGACTCCCGGCGACGCTCAGTCCGGCACCGGCCGCAGCGCCGAAAGCGCGGCAGAACCGGCCACGCCCGGCACCGACCGCCCCACGCCGCAACCGGCGCAGGCTCCACGGCCGGAAGCCGCCGCGCCCGCCGCGGGCGACGGCAGTGCGCAGCAGCCTGCCTTCCCCGAACCGTCGGCGCCTGCGGCAGACTTTGGCGCCTGGATCGCTGCCCGTGCCGTGCCGCTGGCCCTGATCGGGTCGGGTGTCGTGGTCATTGCCGTCATGTTCGGCTCTCTCGGCATGAAGCGCGCCCGCCACCGCAACGAGGTGCTGCGGCGGTACCGGCCGTGAACTCTGTCGGGCGGGCCCTCGCCGGGACGTCGGCTTCTGTTGGGCCTTATCTCGTCGCTCACCCGATCCTGTTCCACCTGCACCACCCGGTGTAGAATGTCGGGAATCGCCTATGGTCCATTAGCCTCACGGAATGGAACTGTCAACATGAGCAACGATTCACCACAACCGAACGGCGGCGGCCGATTGGAGTCGCTCGACGCGCTGCGCGGATTCACGATGTTCTGGATCGTGGGGGGCGGGGCGGTTGTCCAGGCGCTGCTGCGCGGCGCAGACAGTCCGTGGCTGGTGGCTCTGGACGGCCAGTTCAGACACTTTGAGTGGGAGGGGTTCGGCTTCTGGGACCTGATCATGCCGCTGTTCCTGTTCATGATCGGCGTCTCGATGCCCTACTCGTTTGCCAAGCGGCTCGAACGCGGGCAGGGCAAGTGCCGGATTCTCGGCCACGTGCTGCTCCGCGTGATTTTGCTCTGCGTGCTGGGGATGACCGTCAACGGGAACCTGCTCACCTACGACGTCAGCAAGTTCCAGCTTACCTACAGCGTGCTCCACGTGCTGGCGATGGGCTACCTGGTTGCGTCCATTCTGCTGCTCGCCTTGCGATGGCCGTGGCAGATCATGGCGACCGCGCTTCTGCTCCTGGCCTACTGGGCCATCCAGTATCAGCCGGCGCCCGGCTACCCGCCGGGCACGTACGCCCCCAACGCTACCCGGGGCGACTGGCTGAACGAGTGGCTGCTGGGCGACTGGCAAGGCCAGTGGCGGCGGCCCTGGATCGTGGCCATGACCACCTACGGCTCAACGGCCATGCTCGGCGCGCTGGCCGGCCAGTTGCTCCGCTCGGCCAAAGAGTCGGCGATGAAGGTGCTGATGCTGACCGCGAGCGGGTTGGCCTGCCTGGCGGCAGGTTGGTACTGGAGCTATCACCTGCCCATCATCAAGCTGCCGTGGACGAGCACCTACGTGCTCTGGGCCGGCGGATGGAGCTACCTGCTCCTTGCCTTGTTCCACGTGGTCATCGATATCGCCGGATTGCGCCGCTGGGCGTTTCCTTTCAAGGTCATCGGCATGAATTCCATTGCCGCCTACCTCGGTTGGCAATGGTTCGGTCCCGCTTTCCGCCAGGCCGCAAGGGTGTTCGTGGGCGGACTCGAACCGTATGTGGGCCCGGCGGGCTATCGGCCCATCGAGGCGGCTGCGGCCACGCTCTGCCTCTGGCTGATCCTGTACTGGCTTTACCGGAAGAAGACGTTTATCAGAATCTGAACGTGCACCTGCCGGCCGAGGGTCACTATCACAACCAAGGAGGAAGACACATGCGACTCGCCACGACACTATTCATTGCGGGCGCCTTGCTCGCCGGAACCGCGCGCGCCCAGGACGACCCATTCAGCGAAGGGCGCCGGCTCTGGCTGGCTTTCGACAAACTGGCCGACGGCAAGTTCGTCGATCCTGCCGCGGGTGTGGCATGCCACGCGACCGGCAGTCTGCCGTTGCAGGACGGAGCCGTACTCGCAAGCCAGTTCAACACGCTTTCCGTGCCGGACATCGATCTGGACGACGCGGCCGACGAGTTGACACTCACAGCGTGGATTGCACCCGCCCGGCAGCCGCAGTCGTATGAGACCATCTTGTTCAAGGGCAAGCGGCAAGGCCCAGACAACCAGCCGATCCACTTCTTCCTGTCGCTGTTCGACGGCCGGCCCGAGCTGAAGTTCATGGACGAGCAAGGATCATGGAAAGGCATTCTCCGCAACGGCGACGTGTTCACCATTACCGGCGCCAAGCCCGTGCCCCTGTCGGAGGTGCCTGCCGCAAAGGCGTCCCGCTGGAACCACGTGGCGGCGACGTTCAACCGCGGGCATGTGGCACTGTACCTCAACGGGCAGGAGACGCTCTCGGGCCCGGTGGGTACGGAACGCCTCGTTCCGAACGACTATCCTTTGCTCATCGCCGAGGGACAATCGCAGGGCGGCCAGCGTGCCTATGTCTTCACCGGGCTGGTGAGCAACGTCCGTGTTTACGGCCGGGCGCTGCCTGCCGACGAACTGCAACGCCTGTACGCACAAGAGCGGGCCGGCAAGCCGGAGGCGGCGCTCAGCATCGCCCAACCGCTTCCCGAGGGCTACGATCCCGGGTTCGAGACAAAGCTGCCGCTGGTCGAGGCTTACGAGCAACGTCTACCCGGGATCGCAGCCCGCACGGAGCCGGTTGAGTCGCTTGTGAAGGAACATAACGGCGCCGCGATGCTGCACGTCAATGGCCGCCCGGTCTACGGCATGGCCATGATGCCGGAGCCGTATGTGTCGGATGAGTTGATCACCCTGTCGTGCCGCGACTTCGCCGCCGCAGGCGTGGACCTCTACAGCGAGATCTTCTGGAGTTGGGCGACTCCGCGGCAGGGCTGCCACGGCTGGTGGTTGGGCGAAGGCGAGTACGACTTCGAGCGGATCGACCGCCGCATTCGTGCGATCATTAAGGCCAATCCCCGGGCGCTGATTCTCCCCCGCATCAAGCTCAACCCGCCGGGCTGGTGGCTGACAGCGCACCCCGACGAGATTACCGTGGAGGCCGACGGCAAGCGAGCCCAGCAGGCGTCGTTGGCTTCTGAACTCTGGGCCGAGACCTATGATCGCATGCTGCGCGACGTGATCCGCCACATGGAGGCGTCGGACTATGCGCCGCACATTCTGGGCTATCATCCGGCGGGTGGCGTGGCCAGCGAGTGGTTCTGGTGGGGACCGGGCGGCATCAACTCCGAGGTCCACGACTTTTCGCCTGCGGCCGTCAAAGCTTGGCGAAACTGGTTGACCGGGCAGTACGGCGGCGACGTGGAAGCATTGCGCCGCGCGTGGGGCAATCCGACGGCGACGTTCGATGCCGCCGAACCGCCCTTGCCGGCCGACGTCGCAGCCAGGCATCACGGCGTGTTTCGGCACCCGATCCAGGGACGCCGGGTGATGGACTACCGCCGCTTCCTCAGCGACGTGGTCAGCGGGAACATCATTCGCAGTTGCCGCATTGCCAAGGAGGAGACGGGCGGGCGGAAGATTGCCGGCGTCTTCTACGGCTACTCCATGTACACTCACAACATGGACGGCTTTCAGGGGTTGCGGGCGGTGCTGAACTCGCCCCACGTCGATTTCCTGGCCGCGCCCACCGCGTACGATGCCAGGCGCGGAGGCGAGGTCGGCGGGTTCATCTCGGCTTACACCGCCTCCTACCGCCTGCACAACAAGCTCTACTGGGACGAGGTCGACACCCGCACGCATCTGTATCCGGGCCATGTGTCGTACCGCACCGACACGCTCGACGAGACCCTCTCGGTCGTGCAGCGGGCGGTGGGTTATTCGCTGAGCAAGGGCACGAGCCTGTGGTGGTTTCTGCTGGCCGGCAACGCCACGTTCCACCAGGCCGAGGTGATGGACGAGATCGCCCGGTTGCGCGAGGCATGCGAGGAGGCCCTGCAGCACCATCGCGCGCCGGTCAGCGAGGTCGCGGTGTTTGCCGACGAAGACAACATGCACTTTGCGCCGGGGGAGTTTGCCTTCCGCCGCGCGCTATTGCGGGGCACCCTCGACGAATTGGAGCGAATGGGCGCGCCGTACGACATGTACCTGCTGCCCGACGTCGCCCACCCGCGGCTCCCCGATTACAAACTCTATATCTTCCTCAACGCCTTCCGAGTCGACGAGTCTCTGCGCGAGGCCATCCGGGAGAAGCTCGATCAGTCGGGCAAGACGGCGGTTTGGGTCTACGCGCCGGGATACGTACAGAAAGACGGCTTCAGCGCCGAAGGCATTGCCGGGATGACCGGCATTCGGGTGCAGGCACTGGACGAGCGGACCCCGGCCGAGCTGACCCTCACCGGCCAGACGCACCCCATTACCCAAGCGGCGCCGCCAACCCGGACCGACCGATGGGAAATCAGCCCAGTCTTCGTGGTCAGCGATCCGGCGGCGACGGTCCTTGCCACCACAGCCGGGCGTCCCTCCCTGGCAGTGAAGGAGTCAAACGGCCGGCACTCCGTCTACTCCCTGCTGCCGCTAAAGGCCGAGCTTCTCCAGGGGTTGTGCCGATATGCGGGCGTTCACGTCTACTCCGAGACGTTTGACGCCTTTTCCGCCAATGCGGGTTATGCCACGCTGCACACGGTCAAATCCGGCACAAAGCGGATTACACTGCCCGCAGCCGCCGACGTGTGGGAGATCGCAACAGGCCGGAAGATCGGCACGAGCATCGACAGAATCGAAGAACAGCTTCCGGCCGGGGTCACACGGATCTACCGCCTGGAGTAGCACACCACCCATGTTCGCGGGTTTCCCGTAGCGGCGTCTCTCCGAGACGCCGAAATCCGAGTCGTAGACCGTCTCTCCGAGATGCCGGAATCCGAGTCGTAGACCGTCTCTCCGAGACGCCGGAATCCGAGTCGTAGCGGCGTCTCTCCGAGACGCCGAAATCCGAGTCTCGGAGAGACTCGGCTACACTCCGCTCGCCCAAACACTACATTCGCGAAAACCCGAACGGTGACCGCCAGTGGGCGGCCCCCCTGCCTGCAAGAAGGAGCCCCCCCGCCGCCGACCTGCAACGGGGCGCCCGGATAGGAATTCGTGCCAGAACTTTGCAAAAATTTTCGCGGCCAATTATGCTGGAATATTAGGCAGCCTTACCTATTGACTTTGTAGGTTTCCAGTCCTTCCCGGGCCGGCTGTTCGGTTTCCAACGGGCCCCGCGTCCCATCCTGCTCATCGGAGGGGTGCGGCAAGATCATCATGCCACTGGCAGGTACTATTGATGAAGACACGCCAATACTCTACCCCAGGATTCGCTGATCGTTTCTGGAACCGCACGGCGACGCAGCCCCGGCGACCACACCGCCGGCTTGCGATGGAACCGCTTGAGTCGCGGCACTTGCTGTCCGTTACCCTGAACCCGATTGGCGACCAATCCGTGCTGGCCGGCGCCCCGTTGAACTTGGCGCTGAGCGCCACCAGCAGCGCGGGTAATCCGCTGGATTACACGGTGGACCTCAGCAATGCGAACCTTTCGGCCGAGGTTCCCGTGGGCAACCCCAGCCTGCGGATCGACGTTGCCGGGTCGGGAATCGACGGCTACATGGTCTTGCAGTTGTTCGAGGACCTAACGCCCGAGACCGTCGGGCAGATCGTCGGGCTGGCCAACAACCGCTTCTACGACGGGCTGATCTTCCATCGAGTGATGGACGGTTTCATGATCCAGGGCGGCTGCCCGGATGGCGACGGCTTCGGCGGCCCGGGCTTCGAATTCGACGACGAGTTCCATCCCTCGCTGCAGTTCACCGGTCCGGGCCTGCTGGCGATGGCCAACGAAATGGCCCCCGACACGAATGGTTCGCAGTTCTTCATCACGGCCGGTCCGACCCGGTGGCTCGATTTCCAGCACACGATCTTCGGCCTTTTGACCGAAGGTGACGACGTCCGTCAGCAGATCAATGACGTCGCGACCGACCCGGATACGGACAAGCCCCTCGACGACGTGGTGATGACCGGGGTCACCGTGTTCTACGACACCCAGAACGGCGTGCTCCGGCTTTCGGCGCCGCAAGGCACGACGGGCACGACCTTCGTCACGGTCACGGCGACCGACAGCGTGACCGGCCAGTGGGCCAGCGAGACGTTTGAAGTAGTCATCGGCCCGGACACTTCGGTGCCCCCGCCATTCCTCGCAAGCATCGACCCGATCGTCACCACGGTCGATATGCCGGTCGATTTCCAGATCCCGGGCATCGACGTGCAGGGCAACCCGATGTACTTCGACGGGATCGTCGAACCGGAGCATCCCAATCTGGCGTTTTCGGTCAATAACGAGACCGGCGAGGCGACGCTCACACCCACCGGCGGTGCCGTGGGGGTCTTCAGCGTGCTGGTGGGCGTAACCACAGAGTGGCCCTCCCGCTTCGATACCCAGATGGTGCCGGTGTATATCCATCCGGCTGCACCGATTGCCGTTGAATTGCTGTCGGGTTCCTTCAGCGGAGAAACCCTGGAGTTCCAGATCGACGGCGTCGTTCCCGGCGCCGAGATCGAACTGCTGGCCGACGGCACCGTCGTCGGTCAGGCAACCGCCGCCGGCAGTTCCGTCATCGTCACAACCACATTGGGAGTTGGAACCTATCAGATCACTGCCCGGCAAACCCTGAAAGATCAGGCGGTTGAAGTCGGCAATCTGGAAACGACCGTTGATCTGCCCAGCGCTCTCTCGGCACCGCTGACGGTTGACGTGGAAGCCTCTGCATCGGTCAGCGGTGTGAAGTACCTCGATATCGGCGATGGGATCACCGTCGATTCCAGGCCGCTGGGCGGGTTCACCATCCAACTGTATCTGGACGACGGCGACGGCCTGTTCGATCCCGAGAACGACTCGCTGCACGCCACCGCGGTGACCGACCCGGTTACCGGCGAATACACGTTCAGCAACCTGGAAGACGGTGTCTACTTCATCGTCGAGCTGGTTGAAGACGGATGGACTCAGACCGTCCCGGTCGGTTACTACACGGTCGAGGTGGTTGACCAGACGGTCTCGCCCGAGGACAGTTTCGACTTTGCCAACTACCGGGAGTTGCCGTCAGTCAGCGGCCTGAAGTGGCACGATATTCTGGCGGACGGGATCACCGGCGACGACGTGGCGCTGGGCGGCTTCACCATTGAGTTGTACCTGGACAACGGCGACGACGAGTTTGATCCCGCGGTTGATTTCCTCTACGCGACCGCCGTGACCGATGCAGTCACCGGCAAGTACACGTTCAGCCACCTGCTCAACGGCCGGTACTACATCCGCGAGGTGGCCCAGCCGGGATGGACGCGGACCTACCCGGTCTACTATCACACGTTCGACGTGATCGACTACGAGGTTGCGGTCGCTGACGGCTACGATTTCGCCAACCACTGGCCGCTTCCGTCGGTCAGCGGCGTGAAGTACCTCGACTTCGGAAACGACGGAATCACCGGCGACGACATCCCGCTGGGCGGCTTCACCATCAAGCTATACCTGGACAACGGCGACGGGGAGTTCGATCCCGACGAGGACGCGCTCTATGCCACCGCCGTGACCGACGCCGTCACCGGCGGGTACACGTTCGGCAGCCTGATCAACGGCCTGTACTTCATCGTTGAGGTGGTGGAGGACGGATGGACGCAGACGGTTCCGGAAGAGCATTACACCTTTGAGGTCGTTGACTACGCAGTCGAAGTCGCTGACGGCTACGATTTCGCCAACTACCGGCCGCTGCCGTCGGTTGGCGGCGTGAAGTGGCACGACATTACCGGGGACGGGATCACCGGCGACGACGTCCCGCTGGGCGGGTTCACTATCGAATTGTACCTGGACAACGGCGACGGCGAGTTCGACCCCGGCGTGGATATGCTGTACGCCACCGCGGTCACCGATGCCGAAACCGGCGGGTACACGTTCGGCAACCTGATCAACGGCCGCTACTACATCCGCGAGGTGACCGAGCCGGGATGGGTGCCGATCTTCCCGGACGAGTACCACACGTTCGTCGTGGTTGACTACGCGGTTGAGGACGAGAATGGCGGTTACGACTTCGCCAATCACCGGCCGCTGCCGTCATTGGGCGGAACGACGTACCACGACATTACGGGCAACGGGATCACGGCCGACGACATCCCGCTGGGCGGGTTCACCGTCGAGTTGTACCGCGACAATGGCGACAAGGTATTCGACCCGAGTGCCGATGAGTTGATCGGCTCCCAGGTGACCGATTCGGTTACGGGGCAGTACTCGTTCGAGGAGTTGATCGACGGCCGGTATTACGTGCGCATGTTGCCTCCGGCGGGAGGATGGACGCAGAGCTATCCACCCTACTTCCACACGGTCATCGTGACCGACCAGACGGTTCCCCTGGGGGATGGCTACCATTTCGGCGTCTACCGCGACTTGCCCTCGCTGGGCGGCGTGAAGTACCACGATCTGACCGGCGACGGAATCACCGATGACGATCTGCCGCTGGGCGGCTTCACCATCGAGTTGTACCTCGACGACGGCGACGGTGTGTTCGATCCGAGCGTCGACGCGATCTACGCCACTGCAACCACCGATGCCGTTACCGGCGAGTACACGTTTACCCACCTGATCAACGGCCGGTACTTCATCCGCGAGGCAACCACGCCTGGATGGGCGAGCACGGCTCCCTCCGATCCCGAGTATTACACGGTCGAGGTGACCGGCTACACGCTCGCGGTCGCCAGCGGCTACGACTTCGCCAACTACCGCCTGCCGCCGGTGCTCAGCGGCGTGACGTACCGCGACGTGACCGGCGACGGGATTACCGGCGACGACGTGCCATACGGCTGGTTCATCGTCGAACTGTACCGCGACGACGGCGACGGCGAGTTCGATCCCGGCGCCGACGAGTTGCTCGGCGTCCGGACGACCGATCCGGCGACGGGGCAGTATGCCTTCGACCTGGGCGAGTTCGCCGATCCGGACACCAACTCGGCGGATGGCTGCTACTTCATACGCATCGTAGTCCAGGACGGTTGGACGCACACCGATCCGTCCGACCCGGCGTACTACACGATCGACGTGCTCAACCACCTGGTCGACGCCAAAGACGGCTATGACTTCGCCAGCTACCTTCAGCCCCCGACGCTCAGTGGCGTGAAGTACCGCGACGTGACGGGCGACGGGCTCACCAGCGACGACGTGCCGCTGGGCGGCTTCACTATCGAGCTGTACCTGGACGACGGGGACGGCATCTTCGATCGCGACGTCGACACGCTGCTCGGCACGCGGGTGACCGACGCGGTCACGGGCGAGTACATGTTTGATCTGAGTGAATTTGTCGACGAGACCAACTCGGCGGACGGGCGGTACTTCATCCGCGAGGTTGCCCAGCCCAGCTGGACGCAAACGGATCCGTTCGCGCCGTTGTACTATACGATCGACGTGGTCGATCACTGGGTTGAGTTTACCAGTGGCTACGACTTCGCCAACGTCCCGCCGCCGCCCTCGATCAGCGGCGTGAAATATCACGACATCACCGGCGACGGGGTCACCGACGACGACGTGCCGCTGGGCGGGCATACCATCGAGCTGTACCTCGACGACGGCGACGGCGTCTTCAACCCCGATCTCGATTGGCTCATCGAAGCCCAGGTGACCGATGCGGCTACGGGCGCGTATATGTTCAGCAACCTGGACGATGGGCGGTACTTCGTTCGCGAAGTTGCCGACCCCGCCTGGATGCAAACCGCACCGCTCAGCCCGCTGTATTACACGGTGGACGTGGCCGGCGGCTGGCTGGAGATCACCGATGGTTACGACTTCGCCAATCATCCGGCCCCGCCGTCGCTCAGCGGCGTGAAGTATCGGGACATCACGGGCGACGGGATTACCTCCGACGACGTGCCGCTGGGTGGTTTCACCATCGAGTTGTACCTCGACAACGGCAACGGCACGTTCGATCCGAACACCGATACGCTGCTCGCCACCCGCGTGACTGCCGCAGGCACCGGGCAGTACACGTTCGATCTGAGCGATTTCATCAATCCGGACACCAACTCGGCCGACGGCCGGTACTTCATCCGCGAAGTGACCATGCCGGATTGGACCCCGACCGGACCACTGTACTACACGATCGACGTGGTGAACCACGTGGTCGATGCCGTTGACGGCTACGACTTCGCCAACTACGTGAAGCTGTCGAGTCTGTCCGGGTTCGTTTACGTCGACATCAACAACGACGGAATCAAGCAGTCGACGGAATCGGTGATAGCCAACGCGGTTGTCTGGCTGAGCGGCGTCGATAACCTTGGCAACGTCATCGATCCCGTCTCGACAACGACAGATGTGACGGGCGCCTACAAGTTCTCAAACCTTCTGCCCGGCACGTACACCATCACGCAGGACCAACCGCCTGCGTTCGTTGACGGAAAGAACACGATTGGCACGCCGGGCGGCAACGCCTCCGTGCCGAACGTGTTCAGCAACATTGTCCTTCCCGCCAACTTCCACGGAAAAAACAACAACTTCGGCGAGTACGGACTCATTCCGGAACTCTACTCGTCACGAGTCCTCATCTTCCCGCCGCTTCCCGACGACGTGCTCGACGCGAATACCGGGGAGTGGATCGACGCCGGAAACGGAGGGGCTGTCCCGGACGACTCTGCCTATGTTGTCTATGACCTGATTGGCCGCATCACGTCGAACGGCGATTGGTGGCTCGGAGAGAGTAACGCCTTCGACGCCTTCACCAATAGCAAGGTGAACCGGTGGAACCCGAACCTCGAGTGGGTCGATGTCATGGTCGGCGACTTCACCGGCAACGGGGTGGACGATATCGTTGGCCGCATCGTCACTACTGGCGACTGGTGGGTGGCCGTCAATAACGGTGACGGGACCTTCACAAACCAGAAGTGGGGCAAGTGGAACCCGAACCTCGAGTGGGTTGACGTCATGGTCGCCGACTTCACCGGCGACGGGGTGGCCGATATCGCCGGCCGGATCGCCACGACCGGCGACTGGTGGGTCGCTGCGTCCACCGGCACGGGCTTCACCAACGCGAAATGGACGCGGTGGAACCCGAGCCTCGAGTTGGTCGACGTCATGGCAGCCGACTTCACCGGCGACGGGGTGGCCGATATCGCCGGCCGGATCGCCACGACCGGCGACTGGTGGGTCGCTACGTCCACCGGCACCGGCTTCACCAAC
>JAVEUP010000385.1:0-3377 GCA_034005525.1 Thermoguttaceae bacterium
TCATCGGCATTCTGATTGCGCTTCTGCTGCCGGCGGTCCAGGCCGCGCGCGAGGCGGCCCGGTCGCTGCAGTGCAAGAACAACCTGAAGCAACTCGGGCTGGCCATGCATTCGTACCACCAGGCCCTCGGCACGTTCCCGCCGGCGTTCATCCCCATCGGCAGCGACCGGGAGCGCGGCTGGGGTTGGGGCAGTTTGATCCTTCCATACATCGAGCAGCAGGCGCTGTACGACTCCATCGGCGTTGCCAAGGGCGGCCGCATGCCGCTGCCCACGGCCGACAACGGCCTGCAAGCGACCCTCGCCACGTACATCTGCCCCTCCGATCAGTTCGGCAAGACGGGCACGCTGTTCAACCAGCAATACGGCAAGAGCAATTACGTTCTTTCTGAAGGCATCAGCTACAGCACTTCGCCCATGACGCGCATTGACGACATCCGGGACGGCACCAGCAACACCATGCTCATCGGCGAGCGCGACGTGTATGACCAGGTAGGGGCTATTTGGCCGGGCTTCTCGCACACCAGCGCGGCGGTCAACTTCCGCTGCACCTGGCCCATTGCCACACGGCTGCAACGCGATAGTTCCGGCAACCTGATCTATAAGCTGGGCGTCGACCTGTGCCGGCGCCATGCCCTGACCAGCCAGCATCCCGGCGGAGTGAACGTCGTCTTCTGCGACGGCGCGGTCCGGCTGCTCAGCGAGAACATCGAGAACGTTCTCGGCGGCAACTGCGGCGACAGTGCCAGCGACCTGGTCAAGAGCCGCTTTCCCACCAACGACTACACTTACCAGAAACTGTTCAACCGGCAGGACGGCTTGGTCATTCGCGAGCCGTTTTAGACCGAAGCGGCGTCGTCGGCGCAAGGCGGGCTGCACACCGGTCCGCTGCGCAGCAGTGTCGTGTGCTTCCGAGGCGTCACTTCACAATTGACAGACAACGTCGCGTCAGCGACAATCGTACTATCGAATACCGCGATTCGCTCACCCAGCAGGAACACTCCATGAACCACCGCATCTCCCGCCGCAGTCTACTGAAAGCCTTGGGTATTTCCACCCTGTCGGGCGCGGGTGGGCTTGCGGCCTTCCCGGGTGATGCGATGGCCGATCCGATCCGCGCACGCGATGCCGCGGCCCGCGTTGTCGACGGAAAGATCATTCAGCCCCAGCGGGAACTGCCTGTACTGCACGAGACCGACGTGCTGGTGGTCGGCTCCGGGCCGGCCGGCGTGGCCGCCGCGGTGGCCGCCAGCCGGACGGGTGCGAAGACGACGCTGGTCGAGCGGTACGGGCACCTGGGCGGGCAGTGGACCGGAGGGCACGTGCTGGTCGTGGTCGGCATGTTCGGCAAGAGCGGCGTGCAGATGACCCGCGGTATCGGCGAAGAAATGATGGCCCGGCTCAGCAAGGTCCACAAGGGGATTACCGGCTACCCGGGCCGAAGACCGACCATCGACGCCGAGGCGCTGAAATATGTGATGGTCGAAATGGCCGTCGAGGCCGAGATCGAGTGCTTCCTGCACTGCTGGGGCGTGGACGCGGTGATGGACGGCTCGAAGGTGTGCGGTGCTGTGTTCGAGAGCAAGTCGGGCCGGCAGGCGATTCTTTCGAAGGTCGTCATCGACGCCACCGGCGACGGCGACGTGTTTGCGGCCGCCGACGCGGAATACGAGCACATTCCCTACCATATCGGCCTGGTGTCGCGCATCGGCAACGTGCCGCGCCCGCTGCCAAAACCGCCGGAAGGCAGCAAGCCGCCGCGCGGACTGGGGAGCATCACACCCATCGAGGGCGTCCGCTGGGTGAACATGCGGGGCGAGACGACCGACGCGCTCGACGTGCGCGAGCTGAGCCGGCTGGAGATGAACCACCGCCGGCAGATTTGGCGGAGCGTGGAGCGGCTGCGCGAGGAACCCGGCTACGAGGACGTCTACCTGATGGAGACGGCGCCGCAGTTGGGCGTGCGCATCTCCCGTTTGCTGGGCGGCGTGAAGCAGTTGACCTACAAGGACGCCCAGGCCGGCACGCCCTACCCCGACGTGATCGGCTACAGCGGCGACTGGACCGGCACGGACTTTGAGTGGCAGATTCCCTACGGCGCGCTGGTGCCGCGCAACGTGGACAACATTCTGGTGGCCGGCCGCTGCATCTCGGCGGAGCGGAAGATGGCCGACCTGATCCGGGTCATTCCGCCCTGCTTTGTGACCGGCCACGCGGCCGGCGTTGCCGCCGCGGTCAGTCTCCAGGACGGCTGCCTGGTGCGCGACGTCGAGGTGGCCAAGGTGCAGGGGATTCTCAGGGAGCAAGACGCCTATATGGGTTGAGGACCTGTCATGCATAAGACAACGGATGGTTTTACATTGGTCGAGTTGCTGGTGGTCATTACGATCATCGGCATTCTCATTGCGCTCCTGCTGCCGGCCGTACAGAGTGCCCGCGAGGCGGCGCGATCACTCCAGTGCAGAAACAATCTGAAACAGATAGGCTTGGCCTTTCACTCGTACCACAATAGTGCGCGCATTTTCCCGCCCGCGTTCCTCACTGCCACCAACGCCACCGTGGGCAGCGACAAGCGGGAACGCACCTGGGGCTGGGGCGCATTTGTGCTGCCCTACATTGAGCAACAGCCGCTCTATGACGCCATTGGCGTTGCCGGGGGCGGACTTATCCCGCTCCCTACAGCCACCAACGGACTGCAAGCCACCATTCCGACTTACATTTGCCCCTCCGATCAGTTCGAGCCAACCGGGACCATGTTCCATGCGAACTACAACTACGGGAAGAGCAACTACATCATGTCGGAAAGCATTTCGTACGGTGCCGGAAACAACCCGGCCGAACTCAGCCGTATGGAAGACGTGACCGACGGGCTGAGCAACACCATGCTCGTCGGCGAGCGCGACGTCAAGGACCAGGTTGGCGCCATTTGGCCCGGGTTCTCGCATACGTGCGCCGCGGCCAATTTTCGCTGTGTTTGGCCCATCAATACGAGGCTTCAGCGCGACAGCTCCGGCAACCTGGTGTACAAGCTAGGCGTCGATCAATGCCGGCGCCACTCGCTCACCAGCCAGCATCGCGGCGTGGTCAACGTGGCTTTTTGCGACGGCTCGGTCCATTCCATCAGCGAGAACATCGAGACTGTTGTTGGCGGCTCCTGCGGCGATTCGGCAAGCAACGTCGTCCTCAGCCGATTTCCAACAAACGACGCCACCTATCAGAAGCTGTTCAATCGGAAGGACGGGTTGATCATCAGCGCGGGTTCGTGGTGAGCAACCGTTCACAGCGTGCTCTGCCCTTCCTGGCCACCAAAGAGAACACCCGCTGCCGATCCGTAAACGATCGCCTTGGTGGGATCTCCAGTATCGGCTATTCTGGGGG
>JAVEUP010000386.1:0-3364 GCA_034005525.1 Thermoguttaceae bacterium
CGGCGCTCGGCACGGTGCCCATTGAAGAAGACGGCTCCGCGAACTTCCTGGCCCCGGCCGGCAGAGTGCTGTACTTCCAGTTGCTCGACGCCGAGTACAACGAACTGCAGCGCATGCGCAGCGTAATCCAGTTGCAGCCGGGCGAGCGGCGCGGCTGCATCGGCTGCCACGAGGACCGCCACTCGTCGCCGCCGGCGGAAGTGGGCCTCGCCCTGTTGCAGCCGCCGCGCAGTCTTCAGCCGCCGCCGTGGGGTCCCGAGGCATTCGATTATCAGAAGGTGGTGCAGCCGGTCTTGGATGCCCACTGCGTGAAATGCCACGACGGCACCGAAGCGAGCCGTCCCGACCTGCGCGGGTCGCTCGACGTGGCCCGGGTGCCCGTTTCATACCGCACGCTCATCAAAGGTGGGTGGGTCCACTACTTCGATTTCACCTACGGCATGAGGCACTTCAAGGCCGAACCGCTTTCGTTCGGCTCGCTTCGCAGCCGCCTGTGGGCCGTCCTGGCCGGCAAGCAGCACGAAGACGTATCGCTCGACGAGGCGGGAATGCGCGCGATCAAGGCATGGATCGACCTGAATTGCCCGCTCTGGCCCGACTACATCTACCGCCCGGACCGGCCCGGCCCCGACGCCGTCGAGATTTCGGCTGCACGGTAGGAGAAGAGATTAGCCAAGCGGCAGTAGCAATCTTGCCGACGACCTTGTAGGCGAGTCTCTCCGAGACTCGTGTTTCAGCGTCTCGGAGAGACACCGCTACAGGAAGTCCGTTTTCGCCGACAGCCTTACGCCGCCCGCGGCTGCTGCAACGGGTCTGCGTCTTCTCCGGGCGATGCGATGGAGTGAGGCTGCTGCGGGCGGGAATCGTCGAAACGAATGACGTCGGCCTCGAATCCCTGGCCCTCGTCCCGCGAGCCCCGTGGAAGCGGCGCCAGCGGCCAGATGCGACAAAGAGTGTGAAACAACTGCGAGGCTTCGTTCACTTTCGCAGCCCACTGCGGGTCGTCGACTGTCCCGGTGGCTGTCAACGTCGCAAGAATGCCGCCATCCCGAGGCACGGTGTGTCTCACCTGCCACGTGTCGGTTGCCGGCGAGGCCGGTGCATCGGCCCGCCAGCACAGGCGGTGAACGACGTTTCGGCTGTCGAGATCGGTGAAACGGATTTCCAGGTCTTTGCCACCACACTGCGCCAGTCGCTGACACACGATCTGCCAGTAGTCTTCGGACTGCCCCGGAGCCATATTCGTCAAGCGGACTGCCAGTAACCGCGACGGCACTACTTGGATAATGTCGACCAGCAGAGTGGCAATGGCCCGCACGTGCTGCAAGGCCATATCGATCTCATCATGCCCGAAGACTCGGGCAATCACCAGTACGGCCAATAGTGAACAGCAAAGCAGGAGGGCCAGAAACTCGCTGTTCACCAGGACCGAGAGCACACAAAACCCGGCCATGGCAATGCAGAGGCCGGCGATCAGCAACAGCGACTGGACTCGTGACAACCCATGAGCCTGGAGGCGGTGGTGAATATGGCCCCGGTCGGCTTCTCCAATCTTTCGCCCTGCCAGCTTCCTCCGCAGAATAGCCATTGCCGTGTCGAACACCGGAACGCTGATCAGCACCAGCGGGACGATGAGCATGAAGCACGCAGCCTGCTTCAACGCAGCCTGAATGGCCAACGCCCCAATCAGAAAGCCCAGCATCAGGCTGCCGGAGTCGCCCATGAAGATCTTTGCAGGCGGCCAGTTATACACGAGGAATCCGGTAACGCTTGCCGCTGCCAGCAATGCCACGGCGGTAACGTCGTACCGCCCCATCAGCGTCGCCATTGCTGCAAGCGTCATGAGTGCGATGCAACTGATCGTGCCCGCCAGCCCGTCCATGCCGTCAATCAGGTTGATGACGTTCGAGCACGCGACCAGCCAGAAAACTGTAAACGGCACACTCCATATCCCAAGCGTGCAGCGCACCCCCAACACGCCGACCATCCCAATGGCCTCGCCCCAGACGACGAACGGGAGACAGGCGGCGATTTGCCCGAGAAGCTTCGCCCGCGGGCTAAGGCCGCGGCGATCGTCGTACAAACCCAAAAGGCAGAACAAGCCTGCCGATGTCAGCAGCGGCGCCAACCCGAGTGTCCCGTTCTTCGCGCCGTCGAACATCCTTGGCAGGACGGCGGCAAGGACCGTTGCCGAAAGGAAGAACGACACGCCGATTGCCAGACCTCCCATCAGCGGCGTGGGCTGCGCGTGGCGCTTGCGGTCTCCGTCCGGGCGGTCGATGAACCCCAGGCGCGGCGCCAATCGGCGGACGCCGGCCGTCAGGGCACAGGCGATAAGGAGCGTCGCGGCGATAACAGCGACGGCCGTCGCGGACATAACGTTACTCCATGAATCCCAAACGGGGAAATCAACCTCGGTTCTCAGTCGGGGCTTGCCGGCGACCGGCGCGAGTTGTGCAATGCCACCGGCAGGGCAATGGCCGTGGCCACGCCGGCCGTCAGGGTGATCGGATGGGTCAAAAACCTTGCCACGGGTTTCCCGCCTTGCTGGCCGCGGTACACTTCATTTCCGGCAACAAGAAGCATACTCTGCCGCGACGCTGGCGGCTGGGTGCCCGCCGTCCAGACACGGACGACCGTGATCTCGTCGCCCGCGACAATCTGGTAAATACCGCCGCGGACATTCTCAAAGGAAAAGAACCCGTCGGCGCTGGTTGTTGTGAGCATTACCACCTTGTTGCCCTGCATCAGCACCACCTGGTGTTCGGGTGCGCCGATCCCCTGCGGGTTGACCATCTGACCGAGAAGCTTGCCGTGTTCAGTCAGGGCCACGTCGATCACCACTGGTTGATTTGTCCCGAATGCGGAAACTGTGCCGGCAAGCAAAACAATGATCGCAAGTGCGGTTCCTAACGTTTGCGAAAATCTCTCCATCGAACATCTCCGAAACAACGGGCGTATGAAAAACGGTCCAAAAGCCTCATCGGCAGGCCGAGAAGGCTGCTAAACCGAAAGGTGGCCTCAAGGACCCTTGCCGCGCCCTTCGAAGAGATGGGGAAGCTTTTATTCCGATTGTGCAATTTCTGGCTCTCTTGCAGCGCCCTCGTCCTGAAGTACCCGGTGCTATGAACACAGATAGCCACATCAGGCGGCCCTCTTGCGTTCTGAGCCGGTTGGGGCGACAGGGCGGGCAGGAACCCGCTCCATCGCAATACTGTCTTTTCCTGCGGGGGTACGCAACAACGCATGGCGGAGTACGCTCCACAGGAACAGTGGCAGGCAAAGCTGTCTGCGCCAACGCCGGGGCTCTCGGACCAGGCGATAGAGGAACTCGGTTCCCGTCCTCCTGAAGATGGGCGGCGCC
>JAVEUP010000387.1:0-3322 GCA_034005525.1 Thermoguttaceae bacterium
GTGAGCGAGGGTGAAGAGCTTCCCGCCCATTTGTGCCGGGCTGCCGTCGATTCGCGCCCGTGGGTCATGACCATTGGCATTATCGCCCTTGTTCTCGCCATCCCCGGCGCCCTTCTGGGGTTTATTCTACTGGTTACCGGGGCGGGCCGCGGCGTTCCGCCTCTTGTGGTCGTGGGCATGTTTTACCTCATTGTGGCGACTGTGCAGATCATTGCGGCCTTCATCTTGCTGCAGTATGCAAGCAGGCTCGCGGTACTGCGTTACAGCAAAGCACCCATTGTGCTGACCAAGGCACTTCAAACCATCGGTGTCTTCTGGATCTACATGGCAGTCCTCATGCTCGCAGTAATACTGCTGGTGGTATTCGCCGTCGTGTGGGTCGTGGCAATTGCGGAGATGCCTCCTATTTGGATCCCGCCTGGATAAGCGGCACGCGGAGCGACTGGCGCGAAGAAAGGAGCTGTTGTTACGATGGAATCGTTCGATCCCTATGCAGAATGGCTGGGAATTGACGACCAGCGCCGGCCGCCAACACACTACGCCATCCTTGGCCTGAAAGAAGGCGAATCCCAACCGGCTGTTATCGACCGGCACGCGCAGCGGCAAAAGGAAAAGCTCTCGGAACATCTCAGCGGGCCGAATGCCCGGCTTGCCAAGCGGCTTGCGTTCGAGATCGAAGCTGCCAGAGGTTGCCTGGCCCATGCCGAGAAGCGCGCGGCGTACGATCGCATATTGCACGGAGCGCAACAGCACGGGAAACCGGGTGGACCGGCCTGTCGCCACGTGACGAAGGAAACACCAGCAGAGCAGGGGTCGCCTGCGCCGACCGATGCGGCACGTGCTAACCATTTCGCTGTAAGCCAGGGCGGCGCGGCCGGCCTCAGTGCCGCGCCGTCCAAGCCGAAGGTGCGGTCCAGGTCTCCCGGCACATCCGGCACTCCAATAGAGGGCGTCTCCCCGCCACCCCCTGCTCCCGGTGCCGTGGAAGAAGGTTCGAAGAGCCAGACTGACGCCGGCGGCAACCGGGCCAGAGAACATCGGATTTCTCCGCTGTTTCTGTTCGCTGCCGGGGGCGCTATCGGCCTTGTGTTGCTCGGTGCACCGATCTGGTGGACGTGTATGAGAAGTCCACAACCGACCGACGGCAAGCTGCCCGGGGTTGTCAATATCGAGGCGATGGATCCAATCGCGGTACGCGATCCGGACGAGGCGCTGGAAGAGCCCAAAGGGGTTGCCGAGGATAGCGATGTTCGGGCGGAGACTGCCATCGAACGAGCACTGCCGCTGCGATTGAAGCCGATTGCCGGGCAGCGCGTCATAGTCGGCAGGGAACTGAGCCTGACCGTATCGGCCGAGGCGGCCGAAGAATGGAGTGGCCGGCTCCAATTCGACCTCGCGCCTAACTCGCCAGCCGGGGCGGCGATTGATTTCCAGACCGGCGCGTTCACATTCACGCCCTCAATAGACGAGGAACCCGGCGAGTATCCCGTCACGGTGTCGGTCAAGACGCCAGATGGCCAGCACGAACAAGCCACTTTCACGGTGACGGTAACAAGGCCGGTTCGCGATGAGCCGCCGGTGCTGCTGGTGCGCGAGTTGCGCGGTTCAGCCGGCTACGGGGCGTTCAGAATGCGTGCGGCGCACGAAGCCGGCGCACAAGGGTCCGAGCGGCTGGCGGTCATGGGCACGATTGGAGGCATTCGCGGCCAGCGGTGGGCGGTCATTACCGGATTGGTTCCAGCTCGCGAGCAGGAGCAGGCATTCGAGGAGTTCTTCCGCGAGCAGGTCAAACCTACCCCCGCGCCCGACGTGCCCGAGTACATCTACTACCGCGTCGAACGCGAGGAGATAGAGCCCTACCGGAGTCCTTCCGATCCCGAGCAACCAAAGTGGACTGCGATGAACCTTCGGGCTGCGCTCAGTAAGGCTGAAAGGAATTGGAGGAGCGGGGCGCCCGAGGTCGTTGACCATCGATTCTTGCATCCCCGTTTGGCCTTCCCTCTTGGGCCGCGAGTAGTTGAGAAACAAGCCGGGGAGAGTACGTGGATGGACGGCGAAATGTACATGGAAATGGACGCAATGCATGCCGGCGCGGAGCCACGCGGGCCGTGGGGCGAAGAGGTTGCCCATCCACCGCAAATCCCGCTCAAACGGCATCAGCTCGAAGCGGAAATGGACGAACAGTTGCCCCTCGATGGCATACCCCACGAGCGAGAACCCGATGAACCTGACCTCGATATGCCCATGGGTGGCATGCCGATGAGTGGCGAAGCAGGCATGGGTTTCCGCGGTGCCGGAATGGGGATGGGGATGGATGAGTACGCCGATGAGGGGCTGGGCATGCGCGACCAGGTGCCGGACTACCTGCTGTTTCGCTTCTTCGATTATTCCGTCGAGGCCGGCAAGTCGTACCGCTACCGGGTTCGCCTCATGCTGGCGAATCCGAACTACGGCATCGACCCGAAGTTCCTGGCGAGTCCGGAACTGGCCGAGAAACAGTGGATCGAGAAGGATCGCTGGTCCGAGCCAACGTCGGTCATTGCGGTTCCGCGCGACACGTACGTTGTAGCCGGCAGCATGGATACTCAACTTCGCGATGTCGACGAGCCCTCCGGTACCGTTGTCATCGTCAAATGGATTCAGGACACCGGCACGGAAGTTCACAAGGAATTTCACGTAACCCGCGGACAGCAACTCGACTACCCTGATCAGGCGGGCGAAACACGGCCTGAAGCCGTTGGATTTCCGCCGCAGGGATTTGCTGAGATGCAAAGCGGGGAATACGAGAGAATGAGAATCGACTTCGTTACCGGGATGCTTGTGCTTGATCTGGTCGGCGGCAATCGCCTACCCGGCCGCAACCGATCGATGACTGAACTTGGGAAAATTCTCGTGATGGACCACGACGGCACCCTACGAATACTCTGCGAGGCTAGAGAGAAGAGAGGATACGAGCGTCGCACCAGCAAGCCCGGTACGCCGGCGACTGAAATCCCCAACGCGATGGAAGAAGAAGGCGTAGAGAATATGATGCAGCTCGAGGGCGGGCCACCCAGACGCCCCCGTGGCCGCAGCCGATAGTGTGCGGTAATTGACTAATCGGAAGCTGCGACTGGCCGCTTTGAGGAAACTGGGAGCCTGGACTACCCATGCCGACGTTGCAGAGCGATGGGAAACTGAAATCGCTGGCGATCAAGGAGTTGGCGTCACCCGGAACCGTATCGGAGTCATCGTCATGACAGCACCGTTCGATCCCTATGCAGAATGGCTGGGAATTGACGACCAGCGCCGGCCGCCAACACACTACGCCATCCTTGGCCTG
>JAVEUP010000031.1:0-52738 GCA_034005525.1 Thermoguttaceae bacterium
GCAGAGGCAGAAGGGCGATTCTGAACGCGTGCGGATGCCTGCGGCGAGCGTGTCCCCGCCGGGCTCGCCCCGGCCGGGTTGATGACTGGCCAGCTACAGGCCGCACGCGTGACGCAGCTCGCTTCCCGCGCCGCCCCGGCCTCCGCCAAGGCGGTGGCCGGGGCGGCGCGGGAAGCATGAGGGTTCCTCCGCAACTCGGCGGTGGGTAGCCGACCAGTCACGAATCCTCCGGGACGAGCCCGGAGGTGAGCAGCGTGTGCAAACCGCAACTTCCATGTGATGGAAGCTCCAAGCCAAGCATGCCAGGAAAACTTGCCGCACACCAAACCCGCTGGCCTTTGCCCTGATGGCCAAGATGGACTATAATCGGAGGGAGCGGGTGCGGTTGAAGGCAGACTTTCTGCGGTGGGTATTGGCGGCTTCCGTAGACCCGGCGCGGCGGAGTCTGCCGGCCGAAACCGTTCACGGGGTGGCGCGGGTAGTTTTCTCCGCTGCGAGCGAAGGGGACAGTCCCATTTTCGCGGCGGAAACGGTGGATCATTGGGCAAGAACGCCCTTTGTGCCGCGAAAATTGGGACAGTCCCCTCGTGAACGGTTACTGCCGGCCAAAGGGCGGTCCCGGCTGCCAAGGCAACCTTGCTTCATCCGCGTGTAAAGCTGCAAGAAAGGCATCCCCCGGTGAAACGGCAACACAACGACAAGACATTTCTCGCCACGCTCTTTTTCTTTTTGGCAAGTATTGCCTGCTGGTCCCCGCCCGCGGCTTGTGCCGAACCCGAGTGGCGAGCCGGCTTGGCCCGGGTAGGCATTACGCCGGAACAGCCGGTCTGGCTTTACGGGTATGCAAGCCAGGCGCGATTCCAACCCTACGAAGCGGTTCTTGACGACATTTACGCCACCGCCCTGGCCCTCCAAAGCGGCGATGGCGAGCCGGCCGTGCTGATCACCGCCGATCTGTGCGTGCTGCGCAAGCCCGAGGCTGAACAACTGTGCGAAGTCATCATGGCGAAGACGGGGCTGAAGCGTCGGCAGTTCTTGTTGAACTGGTCGCATACCCATTCCGGCCCGATGCTGGGCACCTCCGACCTGAACCGATATCCGATCAAGGATGCCGAACTGGAGGCGACCAAGGCCTACACAGCGGCGCTCTGGGACAAGTTGGCCGAGGTAGCTGCCGCGGCCCTGGCGGCCATGGAACCGGCCCGGCTGAGTTGGGGCGTCGGCGAGATCGGCTTCGTGGCGAATCGCCGGCGATTCGATGCCGAGGGGAACTACCGCGGAATGGGCCCCAATCCCGACGGCCACACCGACCGGACGGTTCCGGTGTTGCGGATCGACGCGCCGGACGGCCGGCTCCGCGGGTTGGTTTTCGGCACGGCCTGTCACGCCGTGACGCTAGGCGGCGGGAGTAACAAGCTTTCGGGCGACTTCCCAAGCTACGCCCGGCAGTATGTCGAGAAGGAACTGACCGGCGTGACCACCCTGTTCGTCCAGGGCTGCGGGGCCGACGCCAACCCGGAACCACGATCGACCGCCGAGCAGGAGCAGGTGGTCCGGCAGCAAGGCGAGCGGTTGGGCGCCGAAGTGTGCCGCATTGCGTCCGGCCAGTTACAACCGATCGGCGGACCACTGCGCGTTGCCTTCGAGCACGTCGACCTGCCGCTTGAGCCGCCGCCCTCGGCCGAGCGACTTGCCGAACTGGCCAAGGGGCCGTTCTGGCAGTCGCACAACGCGAAGCGTATTATCGACGCCCAATCGCGGGGCGAATCCATTCCGACCCACTACGCGGCTCCCCTGGGGCTATGGCAGTTCGGCGATGACCTGACGCTGGTCGCGATTTCCGGCGAAGTCGTTTCCGACTACGCGCCGCTGACTGCCCGCGCGCTCGATACCGACCGGGTTTGGGTTGCCGGCTACAGCAACGAGGTCTTCGGCTACCTCCCTTCCGCCCGCATCGTGCGGGAGGGCGGGTACGAAACCCTCGGGCTGGTATCGGCGCACATCGGCTGGTTTTCCGCTGAAGCCGAGCAGGTGCTCCTCGATGCCTTGCGTGCGATGCGGGAAGGCAGGTGACGGAGACAGCGGCGCTGCGCGGTATTCTACGTCTGCGTAGGGTGGGACAAGGTCGCGTAAGTCCTTGGTGGGCCTGCGCAAGCCAGACCCGGGATGGTTTGCACGTCGTGCGCTGGAAGTAGGCCCGGCCAAGTGACCGAAGGCCCACCAGGGTCTTGGCTTGCTTGTCACCACCCTACATCGTCATGAATCATCCGGGGTAGCGACCGATGGCCTATCAAAGAAGCGGCTTGTTTGACCCACCCTACCTGTTCACTTCCGCTCATGCCAGCTTGCGGAGCACGTAGGGCAGGATGCCGCCGTGGCGGTAGTAGGCAAGTTCGACAGGCGTGTCAATGCAGACGCGCACGCTGAACTCCTTCACGCCGCCGTCCGGAGCCGTGGCTCGGACGGTCAGGCACTGGCCCGGCATCAGCCGGTCGTTCAGGTCGGGAATGTCGTACGTTTCCTCGCCGGTCAGGCCGAGCGACTGCCGGGAGTCGCCGTCGCCGAAGCGGAGCGGCAGCACTCCCATGCCCACCAGGTTGCTGCGGTGGATGCGTTCGTAGCTTTGGGCGATGACGGCCCGCACGCCCAGCAACTGCGTGCCCTTGGCGGCCCAGTCGCGGCTGCTGCCGGAGCCGTATTCCTCGCCGGCGATGACCAGCAGCGGCACGCCTTCTTCCCGGTAGGCCATGGCGGCGTCGAAGATGCTCATTTGCCGTCCGTCGGGCAGATGCCGCGTAACACCGCCCTCGGTGCCGGGCGCAAGCTGGTTGCGAATGCGGATGTTGCCGAACGTGCCGCGAGTCATTACGCGATCGTTGCCCCGCCGGGAGCCGAAGCTGTTGAAGTCCTTCGGCTCAACCCCGCGCTCCTGCAAGTATCGCCCGGCCGGACTGTCGGCCCCGATGGCCCCGGCCGGCGAAATGTGGTCGGTGGTGACCGAATCGCCCAGAATGGCCAGCACCCGGGCGCCCAAGATGGGTGAAATGGGCGACGGCTCCGCCGGCAGGTCCAGCAGGAACGGCGGCTCCTGAATGTATGTGCTCGCATCGCTCCAGGGGAACAGCTCGCTGCCGGCCACTTCAATGGCGTTCCACTTGGGATTCGCTTCGTATACGGTGGCGTACCGCCGGCGGAACATCTCAGCGTCGACCGCTTCGGCTGCAACGGCGCGGACTTCCTCCGGCGCCGGCCACAGGTCGCGCAGGAAAACGTCGCGGCCGTCGCTGCCTTGCCCGATCGGCTCGGTCAGCAGATCGACGTCGACCGTGCCGGCCAGGGCATAGGCCACCACCAGCGGCGGACCGGCCAGATAGTTGGCCTTGACCATCGGGTTAATGCGGCCCTCGAAGTTCCGGTTGCCGCTCAAGACCGAGGCGGCGACGAGCTTGCCCTCGGTAATGGCCTTGGCGACCGGCGCGGGCAGGGGGCCGCTGTTGCCGATGCACGTGGTGCATCCGTAGCCGACCGTGTGGAACCCCAGCGCTTCGAGCGGCTTGTCGAGCCCGGTCTTGGCATAGTAGTCGGTCACTACGAGGCTGCCCGGCGCGAGGCTGGTCTTCACGTGCGGCGGCACGCGCAGGCCGCGCTCGACCGCCTTCTTCGCCAGCAGGCCGGCGGCCAGCATGACCTCGGGATTGCTCGTGTTCGTGCAGCTTGTGATGGCGGCGATCACCACGGCGCCGTGGCCGATGCGGGTGCCGCCCTCGGCCATGCCCGCCACTTCCATTGTCCGGCCCAGCTCGCCTTCCGCCAACTCAAACCCGCGTTCCGAGTGCGGTGCCGTGAGCGACCGGCGGAACGACGCCTTCATATCCTTCAGCAGCACGCGGTCCTGCGGGCGTTTCGGTCCGGCCAGGCTCGGCTCGACCGTGCTCAGGTCGAGCTGCAAGCGCGTGCTGTACCGCGGCGGCGGCGCCGCCGGGGTGCGGAAGAGTTGCTGCTCTTTGCAGTATCGTTCGACCAACTCCACCTGCGCCTCGTCGCGTCCGCTCAGGCGCAGGTAATCGAGTGTTCGTTCATCGGTCGGGAAGAAGCCGGCGGTGGCGCCGTATTCGGGCGACATATTCGCCACGAGCGCCCGATCGGCCACGCCCATCGTGGCAACCGCCTCGCCGAAGTATTCGACGAACTTGCCCACCACGCCCTCGCGACGGAGCATTTGCGTGACGGCCAGAACGATATCGGTCGCGGTGGCGCCGGGCCGCAGTTCGCCGAGGAGTTCCACCCCGACCACCTCCGGCGCGAGCATACCCAGCGGCTCGCCCAGCATGACGGCCTCGGCCTCGATGCCGCCCACGCCCCAGCCCAGCACGCCCAGCCCGTTGATCATGGGCGTATGACTGTCGGTGCCCACCACCGTATCGGGGAAGGCCACCGGGCCGAGGTCATCGTTGCGCAGGATGACGCCCTTGGCCAGGAATTCAAGGTTCACCTGGTGGACAATGCCCAGCGCCGGCGGGAGCACGGAGAAGTTGCTGAACGACTTCTGCCCCCAGCGAAGAAATTCGTACCGCTCGCGATTGCGCTGGAACTCAAGGTCCGTATTGATTGCCAGCGAATCGGGCGAGGCGTAGCTGTCGACCTGCACGGAGTGGTCGATCACCAGGTCGACGGGAATGAGCGGGTTGATCCGCTTCGGGTCGCCGCCCAGCCGCTTCATGGCGTCGCGCATTGCGGCCAGATCGACGATGGCCGGCACCCCGGTGAAGTCCTGCAAGATGACGCGGGCCGGTTTGAACGGCACGGGAGTGTTCTCGAGCCCATCAGCCCGCCATGCAGCCAGCGCCTTGACATCGGCCTCGGTCACCTGAAAGCCGTCGCAACTGCGCAATACGGATTCGAGCAGGACGCGGATGGAATACGGCAGTTCCTCGATCCTGGCGAGGCCGGCATCTTCGAGCCGCTTAAGGCGGTACAGAGCGGCCCGGCCATTGCCGGTTTCGAACATTTCGCGTGCGGAGAACGGATCGGCCATTTTGGAATGCCTCAGGGATGACGGTGGAGTATGCGTAGTGTATGCGTTGCGGGCGAAAGCGCCCCAGTTTGCCCGATTCGGGCCTGTTATGCAAGGGGGCGGTGAAAGCGTACCGTGGAAGTGCCGCAGGAGAACTGTTCCCTTTGCAGCCTGCGAGGGAGGCAGTCCCTTTCCCGCACAAAGAAGCGTATAATTGCGCTCCTTGGTCAAGTGTCCCTATTTTGCTGTACTGACAAGAGAATTCGCGAGGGGCGTGATGCAAAAGACGACAATCGTGACGTTGCTGATGCTATGGGCCAGTCTGGCAGGCGCGCAGGTCAAGGAATTGCCGGAGCAGCCACCTGGGGAGTTCTTTCGCTTGACGGCCCAGGACCATCGTGATGCGGCCTCCTTCACACACGGTAAGCCGGTGATCGGGACGACGTACTTCTACTGGTACGATATCGACACCAACAGCCACATTCTCTCGCCGAATGGAGAAGACTACCTGACGACGCACCCGGCCGATATGGGCAACCTGAGCTACAAGCGGGCGTCCTGGCACAAGAGCGAGTTGCTCGACATGATAGACGCCGGGATCGACTTCGTCATGCCCGTCTACTGGGGCGTACCCGGCGACTACGACAGTTGGAGTTTCGCAGGTTTGCCTCCGCTGATTGAGGCACACGACGAGTTGGAAAAGGCCGGCCTGCGCCCTCCGGCGATCGGCCTGTTCTACGACACCTCGATCCTCCAACATAACCGCTTCCATGCCGACGGGCGCAACTACCACGTGGACTTGACTACCGATTTCGGCCGGCGCTGGTTCTACGCGGCCATTCGCGATTTCTTCAGTCTGATTCCCCCCGCCAAGTGGGCCAGGGTCGATGGCAGGCCGATCATCTTCTTCTATGAAGCTGCGTTCGCGGCCAAGCAGGACCCGGAGCGGCAATTCGCGTTCGTCAAAGAGCGGTTTGCCGAGGATTTCGGCGTCGAGCCGTTCCTTGTCAAATCGTCCGGCTGGCAGGGGCAGGCCGACGCCACGTACGCCTGGGGCGGTGCGGTCAGCGGGCCGATCCTCTTCGAGGATGTCGCCGCGTTGGGACCCGGCTACGACCACAGCGCGGTGCCCGGCCGTGAGCCGCTGATTGTTCAGCGGCGCGACGGGCAGACGTACGTCGACCGCTGGACCAAGTTGCTGCAACTCGACCCGAAGCGCAGACCCTGGATGGTGCATGTCGAAACATGGAACGAATGGCACGAGGGGACCGATATCGCGCACTCGCGGGAATACGGGCGAAGCTACATCGTACTGACGAGGCTGTTTGCCGACATGTGGCGCACCGGCGTGCAGCTTCGGTTCGGGCCGGGCTACGCCGATGTTGACTCGGTCTGTTGGGAGCCCGAGTTGCCCGCGGGCCTGAACCTGCGTCCCAGCGCTGGCGACGGCAACTGGCAGCTCGTGCAGCACGGCGAAGGCAAGGCGGCTGTCACGCTGCCCAACCCCCATTCGGAAACGACCCGCTACCTGTACTTCGACGTGGACGATACGTTCGCATTCGGTGTTCGCGGCAAGTCCGTGGAAGTCGCCGTGACTTACCGTGATGCGGGTTTTTCGACTTTCGGGGTCGAGTACGACAGCACCGTCAGTGAAGGGCCGCTGGCCGGGGCGTTTCGACCGGCCGGAAGTGTCGCCGCGACAGGGAGTGGGCAATGGAAGACGGCCCGCTTCAGGCTACCCGACAGCGGATTTGCGGGTCGCTGCAACGGGGGGGACTTCCGCCTGTTTGTCACCGGCAGCACAATAGAGTTAGCCATAACTCGCGTCGAGGTCGCCAAGCCGTAGAGCCGGCGTTCTCGCAGTGTATATCACGCAAAGTAATAGTTGATCAAAAGCCGCCGCCTGATAACGGCTGCGCTGCATTCTATCGTCGTCACAACCCAGCCCTTCTTGTGAGAGGAACCGATCATGTCCATGCTTTCCCGACGCGAATTCCTGCTTCGCTCGTCGGCCGCCGTGGCCGCGGCATCCCTGGCCCCGAGACCTGCCTTTGGCGATGCGGCTGCAACAGCCGCCTCCGCGACGGTGCGGACCGGAGTTGACACGGTTACGCTGGGCGGCACGGGCATCGAAACGTCGGTGCTCGGCCTGGGCACGGGTACGTTCGGCGGACGCGAGCAGCGCGAACTGGGCCAGGAAGGCTTCTCCCGCCTGGTGCGACAGGCATTTGAACGCGGCGTCCGCTACATCGACACGGCCGATTCGTACCGTATCCACTCCATGGTCGCTGAAGCCATTAAGGGGCTGCCCCGCGAGAAGCTGTTCATTCAGACGAAGATGAGGGCGAATACGGCCGAGGACGTTCGGGCCAATATCGAGCGGTTTCGCCGCGAACTCGGAATTGAAACGCTCGATACCTGCCTGATCCACTGTATGACGCAGAAGGGCTGGCCGGCCGAGCGTCGGCCGGTGATTGACTCGCTGCTCGAGGCCAAGGAGAAGGGGCGCATTCGCGCGGCCGGTGTCTCGTGCCACTCGCTGGAAGCCCTGATCGACGCGGTTGACTGCGACGAGATCGATGTTCTGCTCGTGCGAGTGAATCACGCCGGCAGCCACATGGACGCCGCCCCCGAGCAGGTTGTTCCGCATGTCCGCCGAATGTACGAGTCGGGCCGCGGCGTACTGGGCATGAAGATCTACGGCGAGGGCCGGTTCAAAACCCGCCAGGAGCGGCTCGATTCGCTGAAGTACGTACTCAGCCTCGGCTGCGTCCCGGCATTTACGATTGGGTTTAAGGACATCGGTCAGATTGAGGAGACGTTCTCGCTCATCGAGGAAGCAGGGCGCTTGCAGAAAAAGGCCGCGTGACTCCGGAACGGCGTCCGCACGGCGGCAGGCGGTTTTTGCCCAATACTGGACCCGGTGCCGACTGCCTGCTGCTTTGTCAGACTTCAAACGTGGGACAAGCATCCCGCTTGTCGAGGCATTTGAGCCCGCCATCGCAACCTGGAAGGTTACGCCACGTTTGCGGGAATCCAGCAACTGAACTCTGGCAGAGCACTACTCTGTCAACGTGATCCTGATGTTCCGGTATGCGACCGGACCGTGGTTGCCCTGGAACATCAGCGGGCCTTTGGCGTGTTCACGGCCGCTCACGCCGCCAGGAGTCTGTCGCTGCATCTCGACATTCTGATGGATGACCTGGCCGTTGAGCGTTATCGTAACGAACTTCGCGTTGGCGACTTTCTCATCGCCGTTAAAACGCGGGGCCTGGAACTCGATGACGAACTTCTGCCACTCGCCCGGCGCCTTCGATGCGTTGGCAGCCGGCGCCGTGGCGCCGTAAATGCCGCCCATGTCGCCGGGGCCGACCTGCTCCTTGCCGAAGCTGTCGAGCACCTGGATCTCGTACTCGCCCATCAAGTAGATGCCTGAGTTGGAGCCCTTGGACACCATCACCTCCAGTTCGACAATGCAATCGCCGAACTTCTCGACCGTGAAGATATCCTGCCCTCGACCGGTCGGCGTGACCAGGTCGCCCCGGCCCGCCGGCGCCGGCTCGGCGATCAGCTTAGCCGGATTGTCGGGATCGAGCTTCGTGGCGCCAACCGTCCAGGTGCTATTCTCGATGTCGCCTTTGGTCTGCCATCCGTCGAGGTTCGTGCCGTTGTGCGGAACCACCACCTTTCCATCGGCGGCCCACGCGATGGCCGGCAACGCAAGAATGACCATCACACCCAGTACGACCAGCATCTTGGTTCCCAAATCGTCTGTCATCGTGTTCTTCCCCTGTGGATTGGTGCAATTTCGTCGTTTCACATCGCAACGCATGGGATCTCCTGATCCCCGCACAACTACGATTTTGGCCACGGCGGCAATCGGTGTCAAGCATCTGTGCAAGAACACAGAGCGCGGGCTGCCGCCCACCGCCCGCGGGAAGAAGACGCCAAGACGATGGCCCGAGAACGGCTATTGCCTGCGACTGGTCATATTGGGCGAATGCCCCGGTCCGGTGCCGATAGATCGCCCGAGCCTGGCGACGCGGCCGCTGAGGCAGGCGGCGCACTGGTCGGCATCTTCGGCGAGGCAGGCCTTGCCGGGGTAGATCTCGTATAGGGTCCGGTAGGGCATGGGTGTGAAATTCGGCATGACCACGTTCGCGCCGCGTTCGAGCCCCAAGTCGCGGGCCTCCGCGCCGCCGATCGTCGCTAAGGCCGTGGTGCTGGGGATATTCGCCCGCGGGCAGACCAAACGCGTCAAGGCGATGACCTTGTACGTGGTCAACTCATCGGCCGGCACTTGCTCGCCTCCGGGCGCGCGGAGTTCGTCGTATTGCTCGGCCAGCGGGGTGCCGGGATTGACCACGTAGGGCCCGACGCCGATCATATCGAGGTCCAACTCGGCAAACAGTGCGATGTCGGCTGCCAGATCAGCCCACGTTTGTCCGGGGATGCCGATCATCACGCCGCTGCCGACCTCATAGCCCAAGTCGCGCAGCGCGGCGAGGATGGCAAGGCGGGGATGCCGCTCCTGGACAGGGGAAGGGGATGGCCCCTCTTCTGCCGCCGCACCGTCGGACGATCGGGCATTCGCCTCACCGTGCCGCGACGAGTAGGCCAGTCCACGGGCAGGGTGAATTCGTTCATAAAGCTGCCGGTTGGCCGTTTCGAACCGCAGCAGGTAGCGGTCGGCGCCGGCCTCGCGCCAAGCAGCCAACTCGTCGTCGGTCCGTTCGCCCAGACTCAGCGTAACCGCCAGGGGCGTCTCCGCCTTGATCCGCCGGACGAGTCCAGCGATTCGCTCGGACGAAAGGCCGGGATCCTCGCCCGACTGGAGCACTGTCGTGCCGCAACCCAACCGGACGGCGTGGTGCGCGCCGCGGAGCACTTCGTCGTCGGTCATTCGGTAACGTCTCAGCGAACTATTTGCAGCCCGCAGGCCACAATAGACACACATGCGAATGCAGTAGTTCGACAGCTCGATCAGCGCGCGCAAATGCACCTCGCCGCCGACGTTTTCCTCGCGCACCCGGTCGGCCTGCCGCCACAGATCGGCCAACCGGGCCGGGCGGTCTTCGCGAAGCCAGCCGACAATCTCCTGCTCGGTCACGCTCCCCCCGGACGCGAGTACAGCTTCTCGCGCGTCGACCAAAGCCCGGCCGACGGCGTGGGAATGAAAAAGAAACGCTCGCCGTTGATTTCGTTGAAGCCCTCGCGCAAGGTCTCGGGCCGGTAGCGGGCGATGGTTTCGTTGATGTCGGCGTATCCGAAGTTTACGCCTTCGATCTCTTCCCGGGTCATGTGCCCGGGAGCGTAGGTAATGCGGAACCGCCCCTCGGACGAGCCGTGGATCAGGTGCGCCGTGCCGTGGGCGAACTCTTGCAGCAGCGGGTCGGTCCGGTACGCCTCCATGACCCGGGGCGTGCCGACATAACCCACCTTACGGATCAGTTCATCGACCTCGGGCTGCTCGCCGAACCGCTTCAGGCCCGGGGCAATGACGACCAGTTCGCCGCCGTCGGCAATGGCCATTCGCGTGCGATAGACCGCCTTGTTGGCCACCCAGGTGCTGAAGAACTCATCGCCCTGCATGACGCACACGACCTTCTCCAGCGGTTCGTCCAGGACCGTAATGTTCTCCTCCCGCGATTGCCGGGCAGCATCCAGGTAGGTATCCAAATCATCGCCAACGTACACACCGGTGTGGACCAACTCGCCTTCCTCGTTGCGGCGCATGGTCACCTGCACGTACAGGTCGGGCAGGTTGCCCAGGTAGTCGTCTTCCGCCTTATTGAAACACTCGCGCACGGGCGTGACGAGCGTGCCCAGGTTGTTCTCGATGCCGTACGAGGCCGAGGCCATGTGCGAGGTGCAAATCAGGTCCTTGCCTGCCAGGCCGATGAAGTAGTTCTTATTGTGATTCGCGAAGCCCAATACCTCGTGCGGTACGACGTGCCCGACGTTAATCACAAGGTCCCACGGCTCCTCCATGAGCATCCGGTTGAGCACGATGGGGATGGCCCAGTCGGCGGCGCCGCGGGTCTTCTCCTTGACGAAGTCGGCGGGAATCTCGCCCACGTGGACCGAGCCGGCCCGCCAGTCGTGGGCGTGGATGCGTTCGTTCGGGATGGCGCCGAACATATGCCGGTTTTCCTCTTCGGTGTGCGGCACGTGCTGGCCGAGCGTGGGGATGACGTGGACGTCGGCCTCGCCCGAAAAGAGGTTAAACAGCATTTCGGTCAGTCGGCCGGTACCGGAGTGCGCCCGCGTGATGTCGGGAGGCAAAAGCAGCACCCGCTTCGGGCGGTCGCAGATGCGTTTCCGGGCCTCGGCGGCCGTTTGTTCCATCAACTCTTCCAACCGCTGCCAATCAATACGACTTGACTTCTCCGAGAACCAGGGCATCAGTAACCTCATTCAAAAGGGGGGCAGGACTGTCCGCGCTGTGCATTCCGTCGCGGCCGACCGCAGAGTGTGAAGCCACGACCGGTGCTAGAAAACAACATATTCTACCCGCCCGCTGTGTGGGCGTCCAGCGGCCCTATGATGTCGTGGTCGAGTTCAAACGGCGCGGGGCATGACCTTCCCGTCATTCTCCCGTCATTCTCCCGTGAATGGCCCGTTGAGTTCCGCAGAAGCCGCCGCATGTCTCTCAGAAGGGCACCATGCCCCGGTCTTGTGAAGGTGCAGGCCGAATCGCGTCCAGCCGCGAATGCGTCGGCGTCTCTTCTGCCGGCCCTCCCTACCCGGCGAACACCCGAATGTGACGCGGCCGAACATACACCCTGCTTCCCGGTTCCAGATTCATCGTGGCGAACCGCTCCTGGGAAATTTCCGAGGTCAGCCGCTGATTGGTACTGGTAAGCAACTCGACGCGCACGACCGGCCCGGCGGAGTGGACGCGCACCACCCCGGCCTCGAGGGCGGGCAGACCGTTGGTCTTCATGTCGATGGTCACGTCGTAGGGGCGGATGAAGACGCGGGCGTCCCCGACGATCTGCTGGCGGTTTTCGGGGAACGGCAGGTTCAACTCGCTGAATTGCACCGTTCCCTCGTTCACCCGGCCGTGGAACGTGTTCACGTCGCCGAGAAAGTGCATGACGAACTCGGTGGCGGGCCGGTGGAACACCTCATCGGGCGTGCCAACTTGCTCGATGCGTCCCCGGTTCATCACGACAATGCGGTTCGCTACCTCCAACGCCTCGTCCTGATCGTGCGTGACGAACACGCTGGTGACGTGCAACTCGTCGTGCAGCCGCCGCAGCCAGGTACGAAGCTCCTTGCGGACCTTCGCGTCCAGCGCGCCGAAGGGCTCATCGAGCAGCAGCACCTTCGGCTCGACCGCCAGGGCGCGGGCAAGGGCCACGCGCTGGCGCTGCCCGCCGGAGAGTTGGTGCGGGTAGCGGCCGGCCATTCCGTCCAACTGCACGAGCCGGAGCAGTTCCAGTACCTTGTCGCGAATGAACGCCTTGCTGGGCCGGTCCCGTCGCCGCTTCACCCGCAGGCCGAAGGCGACGTTCTCAAAGACGCTCATGTGCCGGAACAACGCGTAGTGCTGGAACACGAAGCCGACTCCGCGCGCACTCACGTGGCGGCGAGCCACGTCTTCATCGTGGAAGTACATCCTGCCGCTGCCCGGGTCGGCCTTCTCAAGCCCGGCAATAATGCGCAAGAGCGTGGTCTTGCCCGAGCCGGACGGCCCGAGCAGCGCAACCAGTTCCCCGGCGCCGACGGTCAGGCTCACGTCGTTCAGTGCCTTGAACGTGCCGAATGTCTTGCTGACGTTGCGTATGTCGATGCTCATGGACTAGTCCCTTGTTCGGCCTCGAGCGCCGCCTTGGCGTGCTCGCGTACGGTCTTCCATTCGACTGCCGACTTGACCACCAAGGTCAGCACGGCCAGAAACGCCAACAGCGACGCGACGGCGAAGGAGGCGGTGGTCTGGTAATCGTTGTATAGCACCTCAATGTGCAACGGCATCGTATTGGTTTGCCCCCGAATATGGCCGGATACGACGGATACCGCGCCGAACTCCCCCATGGCACGGGCGTTGGTCAGAATGACGCCGTAGAGCAGCCCCCACTTGATATTCGGCAGCGTCACGCGCCAGAAGGTCTGAAATCCGCTGGCCCCGAGCGTTAGGGCCGACTCCTCTTCTTCGGTGCCCTGGGCCTGCATGAGCGGGATCAATTCGCGCGCGACGAACGGAAAGGTGACAAACATGGTGGCGATGATGATGCCCGGCGTGGCGAAGATGATGCGGATGTCGTGCTCTTGAAGCCAGGGGCCAAGCCAACCGCGGGCACCGAACAGAATGATGAAGATCATTCCAGCGATCACCGGCGAGATGGCAAAAGGCAGATCGATCAGCGTAATGAGAAAGCTCTTGCCCTTGAACTCGAACTTGGCAACCGCCCATGCCGCCGCAACGCCGAACACGGTGTTCAGCGGCACGGCCACCGCGGCGCTGATGAGCGTCAGCCAAATGGCAGCACGCGCATCCGGCGTGGTAAACGCCGAGAAATACACGCCCAGCCCCTCCCGGAATGCGTAGACGAAGACGAGCACAAGCGGCAGGAACAGGAACAGCGCCAGGAATCCAAGCGCCGCACCGATCAGCAACCGGCGCGTCAGCGCCGACTCGGTGGTTGCTGCGATGGGCCGCGCGCTGGCGGCGTCGAGTCGTAGTGCAACGTGGCCTGCCATCTGGTGAGTGCCCCTTATCGGTCTTTCCGTGAGGATCGCCCCTCATGCGGGTGCAGCAAAACGCTATGTGCGTTGGTCTTCATAACGGGTCATCCTTTTGCCTGGAACCGCCTGCTCCACCACTGAAGCAAGTTGATAATCAGCAGCAGCACGAATGCCGCCATGAGCATGACCACGCCGATGGCGGTAGCCCCGACGTAGTCGAACTGCTCGAGCCGGATGAGAATCAACAGCGGGGCGATCTCGGTCTTGTAAGGCATGTTGCCGGCAATGAAATAGATCGAGCCGAACTCGCCCACCGCCCTCGCAAATGCCATGGCGAAGCCCGTCAGCAGCGACGGCAACACGGTGGGCAGAATGACCCGGCGGAAGGTCTGCCAGCGTGTCGCCCCCAGGCTTGCCGCCGCCTCCTCCAACTCCTGGTCCAGGTCTTCCAATGCCGGCTGCACCGTGCGGACGACGAACGGCAGACCGATGAGCGTCAGCGCAATCACAATGCCGGGGTACGCGTAGGCAATCTGTATGCCAAGCGGATCGAACCATCGGCCGACCCATCCGGTGTGCGCGTAGAGCGTGGTCAGCGCAATGCCCGAAACCGCGGTGGGCAGCGCAAATGGCAAGTCGACAATCGCGTCAACAAACCGCTTGCCGAAGAACTGATAGCGCACCAGCACCCAGGCCACAATCAGGCCAAACACCCCGTTGAGCGTCGCCGCAATGAGCGACGCCCCGAAGCTGAGCTTGTACGACGCCAGCACCCGCGGGTCGACAACCGCCTTCGCCCAGAATTCGGCCGGCGTCATGCGTGTTCCGGTGAACAGCACCAGTCCGCCCAGGGGAAGCAGCAGCACCAGCGTCATATACAGCAGCGTGCAGCCCATACTCAGGCCAAACCCGGGCAGCACGCTGGGCTGCTTCAGACGAAATCGCGACAGGGCTAGATTCTCAACAACGCTCATTCGAGGCTCCGTGGGACAAGCTTCCAGCTTGTCGGTCGTAGGATCGCTCTCTAGCCTCCCGGCATTTCCATTTCACCGAGGCTGGTAAATCTGGTCGAACGTGCCGCCGTCGGCGAAATGCAGGGCGCTGGCCGCTGCCCAGCCCCCGAACACGTCATTGATTGTGAACAGTTCGAGTTGGGGGAACTGGTCCCGGTACTTCGCTTGTGCCGTCTCCGATGCAATGGGGCGGTAGTAGTTCTTTCCGGCAAGGTCCTGCCCCACTTCGCTGTACAGGTATTCCAGGTACGCCTGCGCGACCCCGCGCGTACCTTTCCGATCGACGTTCTTGTCGACGAGCGCCACGACGGGCTCGGCGAGGATGCTCACCGGCGGGACGACCAACTCCACCCCGGCGGCGTCGAGTTCGCCGGCCCCGAGCAGTGCCTCGTTTTCCCAGTTGATCAGTACGTCGCCAATGCGCCGCTGGATGAACGTGTTGGTCGCCCCGCGCGCGCCCCGGTCCAGTACCGGAACATTGCGGTACACCGCCGCGACAAACTTCTGCGCCGCCTGGTGGGCCGAAGCCACCTTCTCGGCATGCGCAGGATCGTTCACTTTCGCCACCCAGTCGTCCCCCAACTCCCTGCGAAGGGCGTGGCCCCACATGGCCAGGTAGTTCCACCGCGCCACGCCCGACGTCTTGGGATTGGGCGTGATCACCTGCACTCCCTCGCGCGCAAGGTCTTCCCATGTGTGGATGTTCTTCGGGTTGCCCTTGCGCACCAGAAACGCCAGGGTCGACGCGTACGGTGCGCTGTTGTGCGGCAGCCGCCCTTGCCAGTCGGCCGGGAGGAGTCCCCCATGCTCGGCAATCGCGTCGACGTCGAACGCCAGCGCAAGCGTTACCACATCGGCCGCCAGACCATCAATTACCGCGCGCGATTGGCTGCCCGATCCGCCGTGCGACTGGTCGATCTTGACGGACTGCCCCGTCTTTTCTCTCCAATACTTGGCAAACGCTTCGTTGAACTCGCGGTAGAGTTCGCGGGTTGGGTCATAGGAAACATTCAGGAGCGTTATCTCTTCGCCGGAGTTCCCGCCGCCGGTGCCTCCCCCGCAACCCGAAAGCAACACCAAGAGAACCAGCAGCGAGAAGACGGCCAGAAGGCAAGTTGCCTCCCGGCAGAGAACCGACTTGCTCTGTAAGGCACGACCCGTCTTAAGCATAAAGTACATCCTTCGCGGTATGGAGTTGTTTGGCCCCGTCCCAGTTCGTGATACTTCACAGCAGGTCTCTCCTTCGCGTACATTGGAGAATACCGCCTGCGCCGACGAACAGTGAACAGTCATGACCATGCAAAGGCCGTGCCGCGGGCGTATTCTCGCCTGCGAGTTCCGTGCCAAGAGGAGCCGAAGAGGGTTGCTTCGAGTAATGCGCGGGCTTTGTGCAACAGCAGGGCAAATTGGGCGTAAGAGCTTGCAGAGACGCCACTTACGGCACGATCCGTGACGCTCCCGGCCGATTGACCCGCAGACAGCAGAGAATCAGGCGAAGCAGCCGTTCTCCGCACGAGCTGCACAGATGAGTACGCCCGAGGACACATCAAAGCCGCCAATCAGCCGTGATATACAACGGCCCCCCGTCTCATGCAACAGGTTCTGGCAGGCAATACAACAGAAACACAAACCGTGAGTTCAGCCCCGAACCAACCGGCTGTCTGCACGATTTCGCCGTCGGCTTCCAACTGCTCGATCCGTTGCCGGAGTGACTTGGCCTCGCTCTTGTTCTTGGCATGCTCCATGTAGACCAACTCGTTTTCGAGGCTTTGACGCAAGTGGTCGTGGGCCCCGGCCGTTGCGAATCGGGCTTGTGCGCGGTGGAGCCACTGCAAGCCGGATTGTCCATTGCCCAGCATCAGGTAAGCCAGTCCAAGGTCGGCCGCCGCCACCGCCCGGGCCGGCCTGTCGACCGGATTGCCTTAATCTAGCGTGCGGCGCAGGAAGGCGAAGCCTTGCTTTCTTAGTTGGTGTACAAAGCAATTGGATACAGAACCGAAACTCGGAAATTCGCCCCGGTAGGGTTTCACAGAGACGCGAGCGCTGCCAAAGCATGCCTCTTAAGTGAAGGCGAACGCAAAGGCGGATCAGCCGCGCTGACGTGCGCAACGCGGGCGGTTGGAGTCAGCGCTGCGGCGGCGCGCGGGCGTTGTAGATGGCCGGCGCAATCAGAACAGTGGCGACCGGCGCCCCCAAGCAATGCTCGGCCACAACGTCGGCCGCGGCAATGGCATCAGTCGGCGCGAAGCTCGCGACCAGCAGTTGGCAGACGGGGCAGTCGTCCTCATCGAGAATCGGGACCGACTGGCCATGGTGGCCGTCCGAGAAGAACGCAGGCCCACTGGCCCTGCCTTGACAGCAGGGAGACTCTATCCCCAAGAGGAGTAAGTGATCTCCCACGATGACCCCGTGGCCGAGGCCGGGCAGCAGGTGCAATCCCTCGCCCAAACCGGCGATCACGGCCAGCAAGGCGACCAGCAACGATGCGACGGTTCGGCATAGAGGGTGCATGTTCACGGGGGAACTTCCGGTCTCGGTAGGTTGCCCAGCGAATTGGTGGGGTGATATTGAGAAACAATCTCAAAACATGACTTGCATTATAAGCGAAGCAACCCCGCAGTGTCAAGTGGCTGGGAATGACAATGGCTGGGATGCTGTGCGGCAGTGGAACTGATCGGCGGCGGTTGCTACTTCCCCTCCGCAAGCACCGCCTGGGCGTGGCGGGCGAGGTGGCCGCGAAGGTCGAGGGTGTAGTCTTGCAGAACCTGCCGGCCAACCCCTTCATGGTCGCCGCAGCGGTAAAGGGCTCGGGCGACGAACAATTCGCGGAGCGACTCGCGACGCGTGATCTCGGCGTTCGTGCCGCCGGGTACTTCGCGCTCGATCGCCGTGGCGATGTCGGGGTGATGCCTGCCCGACATGCCGGGCTTGGCCAGCAGCCGGGCAAGCGGCTCGGCCGCCGCCGGATCGCCGATCAGTTCCAACGCCCGGCCAACCGCACGGTGGTGCGAAAAGTCGCTTCCGGCTGAAAGCAATTCGACCTTTTCAAGGATCGCCGGGACGGCGCGGCGCTGGCCGGTCAGGCCGATGGCCACGATCAACTCGTCCAGCGGGCTGTAGGCGCTGCCGTATTGGCCCATGCCGCGGTAGTTCCAGCCCTGGTCCCATTCGGGCGTTGCCCGGAGTTTTTCGAGCATGGTGTCCAGCCCGGTCGCGTCGCCCAGAACGGCCAGCAGCTTGCCGTAGGCCACCTTCGCGTCGCCCTCGGCCGCCGCATAAGCCTCGCGCACCAGGGGCAGCGACTGCTCCCTGTGCGTGATCACAACCGCGGCCCCCGTACCCTCGGGGATCGAACGAACCGCCTCGGCAATCGCTTCCGGCGGCATGGGATAGGAGTCGTTGTGTTCCAGCACCTCGGCGGGGAGGTTGCCGATCTCGACCAGGTGCTGCTGGAGTGTGCGAATGTCGATCGCCCGCAGCGACGAGCCCGACCTGGCGGCCATCGCCGCGGCCGCGCCGGCCGCGTATCCGCCGTTCTGGATGTCGGGCTGCATGCGAAGGAGCGGCACCGCGTCGCGATGGGCGCTGATGCCCAGCCCGACCACCAGCATGCCTTCCAGCCCCTTCGGCAGCATGGCGCGGTACGGAATGTCGGTGAAGAGCCCTTGCCGGTGCTGCGGATGCTCAACCAGCAGATAAGGGTCGATCGTGTAGCCGTGCGAATCGAAATCGCTCCGTGCCCGGGCGACGGTGTCGGGGTAGGTGCGGCTGTTGACCGCGTCGAGCAGCGTGATGGTAGCCTCCCCGACAATCCGCCGTCGCTCGCGCGTGTTGATCAGCCGGCCGTGGTCGAATGCGTCCGGATACTTGCCCTTCGAGTGAACGAAGATCTGCCAGATGTCGACCATGTCGGTCTCGTCGACGATGGTGAAGTCGTTGTTGTTGTACCGGCCGCCGAGCCGTCGGCCGGGTAAGCCAGTACCCTGCATTCCGAACTCGGAAGCGTCCGTGTAGTCGGTGTCGGCGCCTGCCGCCGCGGCGACGTCGCTGTTGCCGGTGGCGTCGATGACCGTCTTGGCCAGCACGACGCCGCGGCCGAACGGCGTGGCCACCACGGCGCCTTTCACCCGGCCGTCGTCAACAAACGCCCCGCACCCGACGGTGCCGAACCAGACCTCGCCGCCGGCGTCGAGCAACTCGTGCAGCCACCACTGTTTCCTGTGCTCAATGGTCCAGGAGTGCGCGTTGTCCTGCACCGTGGCGGTGAAGCCGACCCGGTTGCCCCAGTAATAATTCGCAATGGCGCCTTCGGTACCCACTCCGCCCAGGCAGGAGAGATACTCGACGACAAGGGTTTTCGCCCCATGGCGCGCGGCGGCGATGCCCGCCGGCGCTCCGGCGGTCCCGCCGCCGACGACCACGACGTCGTATTGCCCCAGCACCGGCAGCGCCCGCGCGTCCTGCGCCAGTCCCGGGCGATCATCGATCGGGCGCACTCCGGCAAGCGACTCGCGAACGTCGCCTCGGGCCGCGGGCGACGTGGCTGGTTTACCGGGCAGTTTCACGCCTTCGGGCTTCGGCAGCGAGGCCGCCTGCTCCGCCGCCGCGGCACCCACGCGCGTGCCCAGGTCCATCAGCGCCAGCGGGCGCAGGAGTCCCTCGGCCGAGGCGCGCGGTACGTCGGCGCAGCCGCCCAGCACGTACAAACGCTCCACCCCGGCCGGCCTCAGTGCGCCCATTGGCAGCTTATCCGGCCCCTGCCACGGGCCGTCCGCAGGCTCCTGCCCGTGCATCGCATCGGGGGGCACCTGGAAGAGCCGGTCCGACGACCACTGCTGGTCGGGATGGTAGGTCAGGGTGCGGACTTTCAGGTCGGCCGCCATCCACGCGGCGTAACTCGCGTCGGGCATGGGCAATGCGATCGTGTATTCGATCACCGGGAACTGGCCGCCGGCGTTCGGCGCGCCCAGCGGCGGGTCGATAACCTGCGCGCTCATGCCGTCGGCCGAAATCACTTCACCGCCAATGACGACATATCGGAAGGTGTGCTCGCCGGCCGGGTAGGGGCGGAACTTCGTGCCGGCCAGGCGGGCGACCACGGCGCGGTCGGTCGCGTCGATGATCGTCTTGGCCAGCACCGCTTGGCGCCCGGCCCGGTTCGCCATGACCACGCCGGCCGGGCGGCCCTGGGCGTCGCGCAGCAGGTCCGTTGCGTAGCAGCTATAGAGATACTGCACTCCGGCAGCCAGGAGCGCTTCGTCCAGCGTCTTCTTCACGTACATCGGCCGCGGCATCACGTGAGAGGGTCCCTCCGTTTCGGCGTCGGGCGCCAGCAGCTCGATCTCACCCAGTAAGATGCGGCGGAACTGTTCGGGCTTCTTCGCGGCAATGCGCACGTAACGTGCCGTGGCGTTCACAGGGACGGAAAGGATATAGAAATCCTCGCCCTCGCCCGGCCGGCCCTGCTGCTCGCCAATCTGCCGCCACGACTGCTTGTCGTCGCTGATGGATACGGTCAGGCTTTCGACGTTGAAGCCGGTGCCCGCTTGGTTGCCCGACTCCCGGCGATAGACCATCACGCGGGCTTCTTCGATGCGTTCCGTCCTGCCGAGGTCGGCGGTGATCGTGACGTCGCCGTCGTACTGAACGCTCTGCCGCGCGGCACTGCCCCACTCGCCGTCAGCCAATCGCGAGGGCGGATCGGTATCACGGTGCTGGTTGGCGCTGGGAATGTCGGCCTCATAGGAGAACTTCATGGCATTCCTGGAGGCGCGGGGTTCGAGCGGGTCGTCGAAAATCTGCTGCGTCAGGGGATGCTCGGGCCGTTCGCCCGGCTGAAGCCACAAGCGGAGCGTAGCGGTCATGTCGTCGCCCAGATAGGGATACGGCGCGGCCAGGAAGACAGTCGCCCCGGCTTCGGCCGCCGCAACGGCCGCGGCCACGGCCCCGGTACCGCCGCCAACGACGGCCACGTCCACTTCGTATGCAATAGGAATCTCGCGCGCCGATTCGTTCACCGCCGGCTCCCCGGCGTATGCACCCGGGCAGGGCATCCAATGGACCGTGACAAGCAACAAGGCTACTGCTGCGTACTTACGCATGGCAATCACTCCATTTCTATGTTTCTGCGCGTAACGAATGGTAAAGATGCGGTCTCAAGCCGCGCGGCGCGCGGGCTGGGTTCGCCGGCGGCCCAGAAGGAACATGCCCACAAGGCTGGCCAGGAGGAACGGCGAGGACGGCTCGGGCACGGCCGTGAGGATCAAACTGCCTGCGGTCACCTCCCAACTGCCCCACCAGCCGATGTTGTCCGTAATGTGGAAGTATGTTTCCATCCCTCCGCACAGCACATACAGCGCAGGAGGACCGTCAGACCCAACTTCAGGCATAGACAGTATTCTAGCAAAGAGGGGCAGAGTTTGTCAAATATCGTTGGTGGAACGTGTGCGGCACATTTTTCCGGCACGTTTGGAGGCGGCAAAGGGCCACCTGCGGGCTCGCCCCGCCTGGAGCCGTGGTCAGTGGGCTAAGGACGCACGGTTCACCCGAACTGTCTCCCCTGCATACTGCCGTCGCCTCCGGCGGCGGCAGTATGCAGGGGAGATCGGGAGCCTGGGCGCCGTCTCAGCCCACTGACCACCGCTCCGGGCCGGGCAAGCCGGCCGGTGGCGGCTACGGATTGTATACAACAAGGAGGGGCGTTGTTCCGGGATTGGGCGGACGTGTGCTCAAACCGGGTCTCGATTTTTTGGGTGGCAGTTTTCCGATTTTCCACACTCGCCCCCCCACTTGTTCCCCCTGGCTGGGCCGCAGGAACACTCACCCTTTTGGTTCGTCCGCGTCGTCGGCACCCGTGGGCGCGTGGCACTGTACCTCGATCGCAGCTTGCCACTCAGCTGGCGTTTCCGACCGCCGGCAAACCCCGCGGAGCCGGGTGTGATACCCAGTCTCGTTCGCGTCTGTTCAGAGGTGAACATATGTATACATATCCAAGCCTAGCAGACCGGACGCCGGATTGCAAGGCGAGAAAATAGGCCGTGTGCGGCAAGATTCTCTGGCGCCGTCAATTCCTTGCTGTCCAGCCATTTCTGGCCCCTCCTTGAACAGCCGTCTAGGCAAGGCCGACGGCCACCACCCTCAACGGGGAGGCGATAAACCTGCGAATTGCTACCGCCGGCGCATCCCGAGGAGCATCCCGGCCAGGCAGACCAGGAGGAAAAGGGAGGACGGCTCGGGCACGGCTTTCAAGACGACGTTGTTGCCGTCGCCGCCCAGGTAGCTGATCAAAAACTCCTGGCTGCCACCCGAGAAATCGACCCAGAACTTCGTGCCCTCGTCCAGTCCGGCGAAACTGCCGATGACTGCCCCGGCCCCGGCGTTGTCGATGATCGTGAACAGGTCGCCAATCTGCGGCGCGAATCCGAGGGTGACGGCGAGCTGCGAGTTGGTGAGGTCCAGTACGCCGTCCAGGTAAAGTTGGCTGTGGTCCATGCCCGGTTCGGTGCCGTTAAGGACAACGTCGAAGAACGAATCGGCGGCAAACGTCACGTCGCCGAAGACGCTGAGAATACCCGGACTGGTACCGGGGGCCAGACGGCCGGCGGCGGCAATGCCGATTGGCGCATGGATCGCGCCGGTCCCGCCGAGCGTCGCATCGGCCTGGACCGTATAGGCGCCGCCGCCGGTGTGCGTGCCGTTGACCAGCAAGGTACCGCCTTCCACCCGCGTAGTGCCGGTGTAGACGTTGGCGCCGCTGAGCACCCACGTGTTGTCGTCGGCCTTGACCAGCGACGTGGTTCTCCCGGCGGCGGTGTTGCCGTCGGAAATCGCTCCGGTGATTGCGTTGAGCAAGCCGGGGTCGCTGGTGCCTGCGAGGATCAACGTCTTGGCGGTGCCGTTGGTGGCCGGACCCGTGAAGTTGCCGGTGAACACCAGTGCGCCGGTCCCGTTGGCCTCGATCAGTGCGCCGCCGCTGCCGCCGCCGTCGTTGGTGGAGCCGACGCTCACGGGGCGGTTCGTGCTGTCGCCCGTGCCGATGTACCTGAGAATCGGGGTGTTGTTTTGCCATCCGATCTTGATCGTCGGGACCGCCGCCCCGGTTCCCAAGGAACTCGGGGTACCCGCGTCGGCAAGCTTGTCGACAATCAGAATCCCCCGGGCCAGAAATGCTTCGCCGCTAAAGGTGTGATCGTTTCTGCCGATCTTCCAGATGCGGGTGGGCGACGAGGTGTACAGTTCAAGGGACAGCTTATGACCGCCGGGACCGTCGGAGAGCAACCCATTGAACTCATTGGTGCCGACATACGTCCCTCGCAGCGAGAGAAAACTCGTTGTGTTCGCCGAGCCGGTTGGGCTGAGGTTCCCATTCCAGACAAGCGGTCCGGTCCCGTTGGACTCGAACCCCAGCCGCGTCGAACCGGCCGCGGTGAACTCAAGGTTCCGATCCGTAACGGCGCCGGGGCCGGTATAGCGGAGGGTCATACTTGACGCAATCCGAATCGTGCCGTTGGCCGCGGTTTCAGGGGCGCCCAGGGCGCTTGCGCCGGCGCCGACGTTCCCAATCGAGTTGAAGTGGACGTTTCCGCCGCCCAGCGTGGTCGTGCCGGTGTACGTGTTGGCGCCGCTGAGCACCCAGGTATTGCTGCCCGACTTGACCAGCGAGGTTGGACCGCCGGCGCTGTCGGAGATCGCGCCGCTGATGGTGTTCAACAGGTGGCTTGCGCTGGTGCCGGTCAGGGTCAAGGTCTTGGCCGCGCTCCCACCGGTCCCGGTGAAATTGCCGGTGAACACCAGCGCGCCCGTGCCGCTGGCGTCGATCGTTCCGCCGGCGGTGCCATCGGCGACGAAGTTGACCGGGCGATTGGTGCTGTGGCCCGTGCCGACATACCGGAGAGTGCCGGTGGTGGTTGCATAGCCCATCCTGATCGCGGCGTTGGCGCCGGTGGCCGCTCCCAAGGCGCTGTTCTGCCCGGCGTCGGCCAGCGAACTGACGGTGAGCGTGCCGCCGGCGATATGGGTCGTGCCGGTGTAGTTGTTGGCGTTGTTGCCGATGATCCACCTGCCGCTGGGGGCATAGAGTTCGAAATTGACCGTACCCGAGCCGTCCGCGATAAGCCCGTTGAACGTGTTGTCGGCCGTGGATGACCCGCGGAGCGAGAACGTTCTGGTTCCCGTTGTGGGAACGATAACACCGCCGTTCCAGACGAGGGCCCCGGTGCCGCCGGCGTCGAGGATGCAGAAGCTGGTCGCCAGCAGTTCAAGCTTTCGATTCGTGGCGTGGCCCGTGCCCGTATACCTAAGCTGCGCGTGCGTCAGATAGGTAATCGCGCCGTTGGCTTCGTCCGTGGGATTGCCCAGGGCACTGGGACCGGCGCCAAGGTTGCCGATCGAGTTGAAATACAGGTGAGAACTATGCCCGCCGGCAAGGGTTGTCTTGCCCGTGTAGGTGTTGGCCCCCGAGAGCGTGAGCGTGCTCGTCGCGCCGCTCTTGGCGACGCCGCCCGTTCCGCCGATGTTCGCGCTGATTACAATGGTTCCGGAAGCGGCGGAGCTGTTGATGCCTCCCGCCCCAACGGTCAAGGTATAAGGGCCGCCCAGCGTCCAGCCGCCGTCGGTGAAATTGACGCCGTAGATCGAGCGGCCTTTCGACAGGGCCGGGTTTTGTGCCGCACCTTTGAGACCGAAGACAGCCGTATCGGTGGCGAGGTCGTCGACCGGCGCCGCTCCGCCGTTCCAGTTGGCGCCAATCTCGAAGTCCGAGGAGGCGGCGCCGCTCCACGTGATCGTTCCCGCATGGGTTGACAGCGGCGCACAAAGCGCGCTGACAAGAAGAAGGTGGCTGGGGCAGAATCGAACCGTGGTGGCAGGACATGACATGCGACGCATGATTCTTCTCCCGACTGACTTTGAGAAGCAGGAACCGATTCGTCCTCCAGTACAATCCCCGTTAAGGCGGCGAGCCACGGTTCCATGCGTTCTGCCGCCGTCGCAACGGTGCGGCGAATGGAGCCTGCGGGTGCCGGCTACCCGATTGCCGCCATAGCCGGTAGTATAGCAGCCCGCGGGAAGGGTTGCAAGGATGCGGCTATACCAAGTTCTCAGCGGGCTTCCACTCGTCCGGACTAGAGGGTATCATGGAGGCACCTGCCGGTGGTTTGGCAAACAGGGATTGCCGTTACCCACCCGAATGCTTTCCACCACCCGTACCAGCCTGAACTCGAGGTGAAGCGATGAGACGATGGATGGCACCGTGCTGCGTCGGAGCGGCTGTGTCTCTGGTACTTTCAAGCGTTTCGAACGCTACCCGGCCGACGGAGCGGGCCAGCGAGGTAACGCCGGGCGGGCATCCCGTGGCGCGTGCCGAGGAGCTTTGGCGCCTGGCGGAGCAGAAGGCCCTGACCGACGAACTGGCTGAGGAAGCCGCCGCTCTGCTCGACGCCGACGACCCCTTCGCCCGCGGCCTGGCCGAATGGGCGCTGGCCACGCGGGTGGAGATCGACAACAAGGGGCAAGAGATCGAGTGGCCGCGGCCCGATCCGCCTGCCTGGTACTGTCGCTGGTCGGAGCTAACGCCCGAGGCGATGATCGAAGCCGATTACGTCCGCTTCGCCGTGCTCTGGGAAATCCATTATGACGCGCGAAAGATGCTCAGTTCCGTCGAGGCCATCGAAGGGCGGGCACGAGGCGCCGCTGGCGAGGCCGTGCTGTCCGAGTCGGCCGAGACGCGGGAAATGGTTGCACGCCAGCTAGCCGAACTGGAGGCGATTCGTGCCGAGTTCGCCCGGCAGGTTGAACAATCGCCGGACGACCTGGCGGCGCATCGGCGGCTGTGGCTGCGCGCCCGCCATGCAGTCCGGCCTATTGTCATGGCCAATCCGGCGGCCGACGTGCGGCAGTTGCTGTTCGTGAAGCAGCACTCGGCGCATTCGCACCGGAATATCACCGGTTCGCAGTATCCGTGGGTGCATAAGCCGGGCGGCGGCATCTACATTCAGGAGGGACTCGAACCGGGCGGCCCGGTGCGCGAGGTGCTCCAGGATCGGCTTGGACCCGGGCACGTGCGCGGCATCGACCTGTGGTGGGACGGCGACCGAGTGGTTTTCGGCTACGCCCGGCAGCCCAACTGGCCCCCGCCATGGGACTCGCCTTCGGGCAATTTCGCATTCGAGTTGCGCGGCCACGAGGAGCCGATCCACCTGTTTGAGATCGGCATCGACGGCAGCGGGCTGCGGCAGTTGACCGACCATCCGCTCTGGAGCGACCTGGAGCCGACCTACTGCGCCGACGGCCGCATCGTCTTCGCCTCCGACCGGTCGGGACGGTCGAGCGAATGCGGCAGGTTCTCGGCCGACCACACGGTCGTCAATCTCTACAGGATCGACGCCGACGGCGGCGACCTGCGGCGGATCAACGACAACAAGGACATCGACCGCCACCCGCACAGCCTCGACAACGGCCTGATCGCCTATACTCGCTGGGAATACCAGGAGCGGCACTTCATGGAGGTCCACTCGATCTGGACCGTGCGTCCGAACGGAACGATGGGCGATGCGGTATTCAAGCAGCACCTGCCCGCCCCGCTGGGCCTTCGCGATACGCGGAGCGTTCCGAACTCGCCGCTGCTGGTGTCCATCGCCACGGGACACCACACATTCGCGTATGGCCCGTTGGTGTTGATCGACCCGCGGTGGGGCATCAACGCCGTCGAGGGAGTCCGCATTGTCACGCCGCACAGCACGCCGGAAGAAGGCGGCATGGCCGGCAAGCCGGTCGAGCAGGGCGGTGTGCCCGACCGAGGGGGGCTGTACCACGGTCCTTGGGCCCTGAGCGAGACGTGCTTCCTCGCGTCGTTCAGCCACGCCCGCCCGCCCTCGGGCAGCGCAGGCGGGACCAACGCCAGCGGATTCGCCGTGTACCTGGTCGACGTGTACGGCAACAAGGAGTTGGTCCACCGCGACCTCGTGCTCTCCTGCGCGTTCCCGAAGCCGCTCGCGCCGAGGCGCCGGCCGCCCATCCTGCCCAGCGAACCGCAAACCGACCGGCCGGATGCCGTGTGCTACGTGGCCGACGTCTACCGCGACCTGGAGGGCGTACCGCGCGGTACGGTCAAGTACATCCGCATCGCGCAGCGAGTGGGCTGGCCGCTGGACGGCGCGATCGGGGCCATGCGTTATATTCCAGGGAACGCCTGGACCAAGCAGTTTGGCCACTGTTCGTGGGCGCCGGTGCGCGTGCTGGGCGACGTGGCCGTCGAAGAGGACGGCTCGGCCCACTTCACGGTGCCCGCCGATGAGGCCGTCTACTTCCAGGCACTGGACGAGAACCTGATGGAGGTGCGCCGGATGCGGAGCCACGTCACGTTCCAGCCGGGCGAGGTGCGGGGTTGTGTCGGTTGCCACGAGTCGAAGGCCGAGGCCCCGGCGGACGTGCGCGACCTGGGACTCGCCATCCGACGTCCGCCGCAGGCCCCCGAGCCTCCGCCCTGGGGCGCCGGCCGCCTGCTGGGTTACGAATGGCTCGTACAACCGATCCTCGACCGCCATTGCGCCGGCTGCCACGGGCAGAAGCATCCCGAGGGTGGGATCAGCCTCTCCGCACACCGCGCCGAGGACGGTTTTGTGCAGTCGTTCCGGACCCTCTTCGGCCGACGCAACGAAGACGGCAAGGACCACCCGCCGCTGGTCTCCGTCTCAAACCGTTTCGACAACGCGCAGGTTACCGCCCCGAAGCAGTTCGGCTCGCGCCGCAGCCGGCTGATTACCGTGCTGCGCGAGGATGCCTTGCACCGCAGGGAAGTCAAGCTTGCGCCCGACGAGTGGCGAGCGCTGGTCACCTGGATTGACGCAAATGCGCCGTATTACGACACGTTTTACAACAAGCGTCCCGAAGACGGCGGCCCGCCGCGCCGGGATGTTTTTGTCGAATATTGAACGTTGAACATCGAACACTGAACATCGAACGTGCGAAGGGAGGCCGTATCGTGGAGATCAATATTCGGGGCCTTGCGGTGGTACTGATATCCCTAGCGGGACCGCTGGGAGCGGAAGCAGCCGAACCTTCTATTTCGCAAGAACACCTGGTTCTATGGCTCGACGCGAGCGATTCGGCAACGCAAACGGTTGCCAATGGGCGAGTTGCCGAGTGGCGGGACAAGTCGGCACACGGGCATCGCGCCGTGCAGCCCGACGCGGGAGCACGGCCGAGGCCGGTCGAGGATGCCATTGGCGGGCGGCCCGCCGTCCGGTTCGGCGGTGAGGCGTTCTTGAACCTAGGCCAGCCGCCGGCGCTCGATATTCCGCCGGGCGAACCGTTCACGGTCGTCGCCGTGTACTCCGCCGACGAAGGCAAGTTCGGCACCCTGCTGGCGAAAGGGGGCGGACCCCAAACGGAACGTGCGTACCACTTCTACACGGCCGCCGGGCGCCTGGGCGGCATCGTTCACGGCACCCGCCGCGAAACGCCTCTGGGCGCGGGCCCGCGCCTAGTCGCACTGGTCAGCGACGGCCGCAGCGCCGAACTGCGCCACGACAGCGCCTCGATCCGATTCACGGCCGGGCAGGGCGGCACTCCGGGCGACGTGCTCGTTGGCGTGCGCCGCGAGACGGCGGAGAATACCGGCATCTTCTGGCCGCTGGACGGCGATCTGGCGGAACTGATTGTCTATCGGGCAGCCCTCGACAAGCGGCAGTTCGCCCAAGTCGATGGCTACCTTCGAAAGAAGTACGAACTGGCCGGCGCCGGCCCCGCAACTTATGAGACGTTGGCGCAGACCGCCCGGCAGAACCCGGCCCAAGCGGCTGAATCACTGCTGCGTCTGGCCGAACAGAACCAGCTTTCGGCCGATCTGGCCGATTTGGCGGGCGAGTTGCTCACGAGCGACGATCCCTTCGCTCGCGGCATGACGGAATGGGCAATCGCCATGAAAGTGGGCGGCGAGAACAACGGCCAGTCGGCCGTTTGGCAGCACGACGCCGCGGAGCCGTGGTTCCAGCGTTACATGAACCTCGACTCCGAGCAACGGCGCGAGGCCGATTGGGTCCGGCAGGCCGTTGCTCGCAATATCCACCGGGATCCTGCAAAGCTGTTGGCCGACCTGGATACACTGCTGAAGCGTTCCGAGCAGATGGCCGCGGACTTCCGCCTTTCTGGTCTACCGCCGGACGAACTCGACGGCCGGGTTGCCTCGCTCGCTGCAGTGCGGGCCAAGCTGGCCGAATCGGCCGCCCGGGGCGAACAGGGCCTGGCGGCCTCGCAGCAGCTTTGGCTGGACGCGCGCCGCACGCTTCGCGAAATCGCCCTGTCCAATCCCGCCGTCGATTTCGGGCAAATCGTGTTCCTCACGCAGTTTGCTCCGCATACGGTGCGGAACATCACGCGGTCGTATGCATGGAAACACAAGCCGGGCGGCGACGTCGTGATTCTCGACGACCTGGCAGCCGGCGGCCCCGCGCGCCCGGTACTTGCCGGCCGGTTGGGGCCCGGCTACGTTTGGGGGCTCGATCTGTGGTGGGACGCCGACCGCGTGCTGTTCAGCTACGCGCGCCTGCCCAACTGGCCGCCGCCGGTCAATACGGCCCATTACGCCGTCGAGGGCGAGAATGTGTTCGAACTGCGGAAGATTTTCGAGCCCACCCGCCTGTACGAAGCGGCCATTGACGGTTCGCAGATCACCCAACTCACCGACGATCCCTACTGGAGCGACTTTGAGCCGGCCTATACGGCTACCGGCGACGTGGTGTTCGCCTCGGACCGGTGCGGCAAGGCGCCCGAGTGCGGCAATGTGACCTACGACCACACGAATCCGAACCTGTACCTGCTGTCGCGACGCGGCAGCCGTCTGGCCGCGCCGTCGCCGGAGGACGGGCTGGCACGATACGAGCCGGCGCCGGTAGTGCGCAAGTTCACCGACAGCAAGGACCTGGACCGCTATCCGTACAGCCTCGACGACGGCCGCATCGTCTACACGCACTGGGAATACCAGGAGCGGCACTTCATGGAGGTCCACTCGCTTTGGACCGCGCGGCCCGACGGAACCATGTCCGACGCGCTGTTCAAGCACCACATGTCGGCCCCGCTGGCACTCCGAACTGCACGCAGCATTCCCGGCACGGCGAAACTGGTAGCCATAGCCACGGGCCATCATACCTTCAGCTACGGCTCGGTGGTCACGATCGATACGGCGCACGGGCTCAACAGCGAGTCGGGCCTGCGGGTCCTCACGCCGAGCATCAAGCTTCAGGAGGGGCCGATGGCGGGGCGGCCGGTGGACGGTGGCGGCGTGCATGACGCGGGCGGGCTCTACCGCAGCCCCTGGGCGCTCAGTGAGACGTGTCTTCTGGTCTCCTACGCTTACGCCCGCCCCAACTGCACCGGCACTGCGGGGATCGACTCGAACGGATTTGGCCTCTACCTGATCGACGCATACGGCAACCGCGAACTGATCCACCGCGATCCGCTGCTGAGCTGCGCAACCCCGATTCCGCTCCGGCCGCGGAAACGCCCTCCAATTCTGGCAGAACTGGCAGCGGAAGGCCCGACGGCAACAGCGGCGGGCGAGGCGGTCTGCTACGTGGCCGACGTCTACGCCGATATGCCGGAAGTGGCCCGGGGCTCGATCAAGCGGCTGCGCATTGCCCAGCACGTGCCGTGGCCATACGATTCCGATCGCGGCACGCAAGACTACATCTCCGGCGTCGCTGGGGCGAAGCATTTGGGATTCACGAGTTGGTCGCCGGTCCGGGTCATCGGCACGGTGCCGGTCGAGAGCGACGGGTCGGCGTATTTCACGGTCCCGGCCGACGTGGCGATCTACTTCCAGGCCCTCGACGATCGGGAGATGGAGGTCCGCCGGATGCGGTCGTTCGTTTCCCTGAAGGCGGGCGAAGTCCGCGGTTGCCACGGGTGTCACGAGTCGCAGGCCCGCACGGCCGACGTTCGTACTGGCTTCCGGCTGGCGCTTGGGCGCGTCCCGTCGGAGCCTGCCCCGCCGCCGTGGGGCTCGGAGCAGTTGCTTGGCTATGAATGGCTGGTGCAGCCGATCCTCGACCGCCATTGCAGCGAGTGCCACGGTGCGGCGGCGCCCGAAGGCGGCGTCGAGTTGACCGCCGTCCGGGCGGGCGCCGACTTGCTCAGGTCGTATCACACGCTGCTGGGAAGCGGGGGGGATGGGAAGATCACGGCACCGGTGCTCGTATCGGTTGCCGATCGGTTTTCCAACGCCTCGGTGACGCAGCCGAAGCAGTCTGGTTCCCACCGCAGCCGGTTGATCCGCGCGCTGATCGACGATCCGCTGCACGTGGAACGCGTCAAGCTATCGCCGGACGAGTGGACGGCCCTTGTCACGTGGGTCGACGCGAACGCGCCTTACTACGACAAGTTCATCAACAAGCGGCCCGATTGCGGCGGTCCCCCTCGCCGCGAACCAATCCAACCGCTGGCCGAAGCCGCCTCCCAGTAGACTCGCCAGCGTGGAACAAGCCCACAGAAGCCTTGAGGGCTCTGGAATCGCCCGATACCCCGTCAGGGTGCCCAAGCCACGTTTTCACGTCGCCCAGATAGCGATAACCGCTTATTTGAGAAGAACTTACGTCAAGTACACCCCACTGGGCTCGAACCAGTAACCTTCGGTTCCGTAGACCGATGCTCTATCCAATTGAGCTAGGGGTGCTTGTTCTATATACTCGGACTTCCCTGTTCGTAACTCGACTGGGGTTTGCGGTGCCCGCAACGGAATCGCGGGGGCTTCATTTCTTTGGCGAATACCACCACTGACATCTGACGGCCCAATCCACCACCGTTGCCAGTGAATGAGTTAATTCTACCAGTATGCCATTGCGCGACAAGGGCCCCCAGAACCCTATGTCCTGGCGGCTCGCTGAGGACCGGAACAGTCGGAGAAGGACCCGACTTGGATACGGAATCCGCCGAAATGGCTTTGGTCCGTGTTCAGACTCGTGGGACATCGCTTGGAGCCATCCTCGACGCGCTGATTGCATGGTCCCATGGTTCCCCTTGGATTGAGGGTCATGCGACGAAGCGTTGACATATTATTGCCTCACGGATACCATAAAGCCTCTCGACGTCAGATTGGCGTCCGTCCTGCCCACTCGACTCTCCGAATAAGGAAAGCATGATGCGCGAAACAAGAAACCCGCTCGTTCCAGGCTCCCTACGGTTTGCCCTCCTGACTGTCAGCTTCTCCGTTCTTTTCGTGGTTTCGGGCTGCGGGAAGGAGGGGGCTCCGGCTACGGGGCGGGATTCGGCAAGTTCAGCAGATTCAGGGGGACTTGAGAGTCTGCCACCAAGCGATTCTGAGGGCCAGGCCGCAGCACCTACTCAACCCGCCGAGGGCGATGGATCTGTTGCCATCCAGGTGAACGAGCGTGTGGTTACCGTGGAGGAGTTTGAACGCGACCTTCAGAAGCAGATGGACCGCCTTCAACAGCGACTGGGGAACGTCGAGCAGGGTCCGGAGATCGAGCAACGGCTGGCAATGATCCGCGATCAGATGAAACGGCAATTGGTCGAGCAGACCATCACCCGATTGCTGCTGGAGGACTACATTGCACGTTCCGACGTGACCGCGACCGAGGAAGAGGTGGACGAGGAGTGGAATCGAATCGCCGCCCAGTTCCCCGATGCAGAGACGTTCGAGAAGGTTCTCGAAGAGGAGGGCGTGACCGTGGCGGAAGTTCGGGAGCAGGTGTCTTCCCAGGTGAAACTCGACAAACTGATGGCCCAGGAGGTGGGAGAATCTGAAGTGACCGACGCCGAGGCGCAGGCGTTTTACGACCTGCGGCCGGAGGAGTTCGCACAACCCGCCCAGGTTCGGGCGCGGCATATTCTCCTTCCCTCCAAGGAACGTGCCGAAGAACTCCATAAGCGAATCGAGGAAGGCGAGGACTTCGCAGCCCTGGCAGGCGAGTTTTCCGAGTGCCCTTCCGGCAAACAGGGCGGCGACCTCGGGTTCTTCGGCGAGGGCCAAATGGTGGAGCCTTTCTCCCGCCAGGCATTCGCAATGAAGGCGGGCGAAGTGTCCGCGCCTATTGAAACGGAGTTCGGGTACCACATCATCAAGGTTGAGGAACATCGCGAGGCGAAGCAAGCCGAGTTCGCGGAAGTCCAAGAGGCCATCAAGCAGCATCTTGGGGAAGAACGCGCCCATGCCAAACAAGATGAGTTCATCGAGCGGCTGAAGAAGGCGGCGACGATCACCGTGAACGTCGCCCTGCCGTCGCCCCCGTCGCCGTTTCCGGAACCTGACGAGCAACTCCGATGACCACCAGAACCCAGTCTCGTGCCACCGGGAGGATGTCGGCCCTGCAGGCGACCGGGTGGTGGGTGTGTGCTTTTCTTGTCGCATTCGGTCCGCCGGCGCGGGCCGATGAGCCGCCGGCGCGGGCAAGTGAGACAGCCGACTACGCGATCGTGGTCACCGGTACGGAACTACTCGCGGGCGCCTATGCCGACGCGCACACGGCGTTTCTTACGAAAACCCTCCACCCGCGAGGGCTGCGGTGTGTCATGGCGATCATCGTTGGCGACAGCATGGAGGAGATTCAGAAGGCTGTGCGTATCGGCCTGGATCATGCGCCACTGGTCATCGTTACCGGGGGCCTCGGGCCGACCGAAGACGACGTGACCCGGCAGGCTATCAGTGAGTTGACGGGGATTCGGCTCCGAGAGCATCCGGACCTACTGGCGGCGATGGCAAGGCGATTCAACGTGCCCGTCGATCAATTGCGGGCGAACCTTCGTCGCCAGACGGAAATACCCGTCCGAGGCGGTTACCTCGAGAACGGGCAGGGCTCGGCGGCTGGTTTGATCTTCGAGGCCGACCAGCGGCTGGTCGTCGCTTTGCCAGGACCACCACGCGAATTGCAGCCGATGGTTGAAGAGAAGTTGGTGCCGTACCTTGCCGCGAAGTTCGGTACGCGCGCGGTGGGCGGGCTGCTGAAGGTGCGTTTCGTCGGCATTGGCGAATCGGCGATTTCCGATACGCTCGACCGCTTGGTGCCAATCCCGGACGATGTGACCGTGGGCTCGCTGTTTGAAGGAATGCGCGTCGATTTCTATTTCTCTCTGCCCGGCGCGGCGCCGGAGGATCTCGAATGTCTGGACCGTCTGAACAAACAGATTCTCACCCATTTGGGCGAATTCGTTTACGCTACCGGCAACACGTCGCTGGAGGCGCACGTGGTTGAACTGTTCGCCGGGCGGAAACAGACGCTGGCCTTGGCCGAAGTCGGCAGTGGCGGAAGTCTGGCGGCCGGACTGAGTAGTTCCGATGCAGTCGCCGGCGTGCTCGCTGGCGCCTACGTGGCACCTGATGAGGAGCAGCTTTGCCGGCTGCTCGGCATGCCGGAACCGCAAGACACCTCTGATGACGCCGACGCAGCGAAGCAACTCGCCGGCCGGCTGGCCGAATTGACGAAGGCCGACTGGGCTGTGTGGGTTGGCGCGGTACGCGACGATGACGCACGCGGGCGGTACGTCGAGGTGCTCCTCCGGCAGCCGGACGGCGGCGTCGAAAGCCTGCGGCTGAATGTGCGTGGGACCGGCGACCTCGCTCGGTTCCACCTTACCACCCAGTTGCTCGATCTTCTGCGGCGGCACCTGCGCCCGTAAAACGGCAGACCGTCCCCTTGAACGGTGACGTTCTGTCAATCCAGGTCCCGGGCGCGGTGTGGAGTCCGTTTCCACTGGAGTCCGGCAGCCTCTTCGATGCTCTTCTGCCATGCCGCCTGCGCTTGTTGGAAGTCGGGAGCCCCGGCGGCGGCATACTTGCCGAAACTGTCCGCCAGGAATCCTTCCCACAGAACCGTCTGTGACGGCACAAGGCTGTCCATGCGCACCACGTAGGCGAATGTTTGAGGCTGGTTCATGGTGACGCCCAGTTCGCCCTCATTGAGTGCGAACACGTCTCGCATAAATTGCTGCCCCGTGAAGTCCACCCCTTCGACCTCACTGATGCGAGGCGGCTCCTGGGCAAGCATGGGGGGAATGTCGCCATAGGTCATCCAACTGAACGGGCCCGCGTGCACGGCGTCGTGCTTCGGATCGTCGGCGAAAACCTCCTTCAAGGGCTTTCCGGACTTGCGAGCCGCTTCCGCCAGTTGCTCCGCGCGGTCACGCGCAAGTTTGCGGGCTTCCACGAGCTTCCATGCCTCGAGAACCTGTTCCTTCACGTTTTCGTCCTCCCAGTCGGGGACGATCTCCTCGCGCTGATCCGTTTTCCAGAAAAGAAAGTAGTCCTGTTCGGCTTGCGAAATCGCCGGCTGGAGGGGGGGAAGCTCTTCGAAGGCATGCCGGATGAACGGTACCGAACCGTCGATCATCGAACTGCCAATGTCGAGTGCCTGCACTTCCCAAGGCGAAAGCAGTCTGGTTGTGTACGACTTCAGGTCGTGCTCCGCGGCGAGCTTGCCCACGTCCAACTCCGCAGGCGGCTTCGCGGTCGGGTCGCCTTCGCGCACCTCGTACAACGTAAGCTCGTCATGATAGCTCTTCAACCGAGCGCTGAGCGAACGCAGAAGCTCCTCGATGGCCTGGTGTGCCTTTCGTCTTGCCAGCGTGTGGCGAATCTCGCCCTCTACCTCGGAAAGCGGAAGATGCACCCGGAACTCTGCCGGCTGGCCGCCGATGGTCGACCGTTCAGGCGATGCAGGCTCTTCCATCGGGCCAGGTGCCGCCGGCACTTCGAGCGACGGCGATTCGGCAACCGGTCCGGCCGGCTCGGGCATCGACTCGTCACTCGATGGAGCATCCTCCTGAGCCGGCTCCTCGGCGAACGAGGCGAATGAGAACAGCGCGCCGCCGCCGGAACGCAATACTCCGTCGTCATTCGAGGGCTGCGGCGAGACGCCTTCGGAGTCTTCAGACTCACCAGCCTTCCCTTCCTTCGGCTCCACCGGCTCTTCCATTGGTTCGGCCGGTTCTTCCATCGGCTCCGCCGGTTCTTCCATCGGCTCCGCCGGTTCTTCCGCCGGCTCCGCCGGTTCTTCCGCCGGTTCGGTTGCCGGTTCTTCCATCGGTTCAGCCGGTTCTTCCGCCGGTTCGGTTGCGGACTCTTCCATCGGCTCCGCCGGTTCTTCCGCCGGTTCGGCCGGCTGCTGCTGTTCCGCTGCCGACTCCGTCTTCTCCGCTGCCGGTTCAGCGGCTTCAGAAGGCGCCGGCGCGTCTGCGGGTTCCTCCTCCAATGGCGCTGGTTGAGTGGGCGGCTCTACGGGGCTTTCCATCGGCTGCTCGACGGCGGCCGGCTTGTCCGCCTCGTCGGGCGCGGGAGTGTCTTTGGGAGCCGGCGTTTGCGGTCTGAGGAAAAGCGTGTCCTTGTTCTCCTCGTAATACGCGAGCACTTCGTCCTGGGTTACGGAGTCCGGATCGACGAAATCGTCAAACTCGGCCTTGATGTACTGCAGTGCGATCTTCTTGGGCTGCCGGAACGCCGGCTCGGGCATGTCGGGCCGCCATGCCCGCTCTTTGTGCTCATCAAAGAACGCCCGCAGGACGCCTTCCCCCGGACTCTCGATCTGGTCCATGAAGTCGACGACGGAAACGGGCACCAGTTCGATGGTTGCCCGCCGGTTCAGGCGCAGGTAGTAGTCCCATCGTTGCATGGGCGGAGTGGCCCAAAGGCTGGTTTGGAATGACTGGCGGAGTTGTTGCGCAAGAAGTTCCCTTCGAAGAGCGGCAAAGAGTACTCGCTCTGGTATCTTGTCCCGCTTGAGGATTTCCGAAATCTCCCCGACCCTGACGCGTCCCTCGGTGGCCTGTTCCAAGAACATGTTAAGGAATTCATTGACCGCACGGTCGTCAACCACCATCCCCAGCGCATCCGCCCGCTGGGCAAGCAACCAGGCATTGACCACGGATTCCTCGGTCGGCGGCCCGAAAAGCCGCTGTATCTGAAAACTGGTGACGGCTGGATGCATTCCGCCGCGAACCAGAGCTTGCTCAAGCACGTTCAGTACGATTTGCCGCTGGTGAATCAGGGTGGATATGTCGTGCTCGCGCAGGTCGCCGTACCTGCGGGTTGCCACGACCACCGGGTTCGTTTGCACCTCGTCCCGGAAGGCGTCCATGAGCGGTTCCAGGAAGACGAATGCGAACATCACCAGGATTGTCAGCGCAACGAACATGGCCTTCTGGTGGCGGCGAAATACGGAAAATGGGCTAGCCATGCAAAGCAACTCCTTCTTAAGTGGGGGTTCCTCCTGGACGTCGAGCATGCCCTTCGAGGCATCTCAAGTGAGATTCCTCACGACGTCACCCTGCAAAACGTGTCATTATAGGGCCCGGGGCAGGTCCTGCGAAGCCCAACCGAAACGCATATTCAGGTCTTCTCCGACCAGTACATTCAACTCAAACTGCGTAAAGGTCGCATTTTCGCAAGCTGCGGGTGGATCGGACGATATCGGTTCTGCAGGTGTCGTGCAGGCAAGGGGCGCGAACACATTCCCCTGAAGGATGGGGGGCCTGTTGGGCAGGGGTATGAGAAACGTCGATTGTGCGTTTGACGCGACGTGCTACAATTCGGCACTTGACGTGTTGTGCCAATCGCGGTAACTCTCCCGGTTGTGCGGCTGCACTGGCCCCGGCTCACCAACACCGCTCCCGCTCGCTGATACAATTCGCGTATACCTTTTGGGAAGGCTATCAATGGCTAAGAACCCCGCTCGCTCCGGAACCGGCAAATCTCTCGTGATTGTCGAGTCGCCCGCCAAGGCGCGAACCATCAGCCGATTTCTCGGCCCACAGTATGCCATCGAAGCGAGCATTGGGCATATTCGCGACTTGCCTCAAGGCGCGAAGGAGATGCCGGCGCAACTGAAGGGTGAAAGCTGGGCCTACCTGGGCGTCAACGTCGGAGAGCAATTCGAGCCCGTCTACGTGATCCCCAAGGAGAAAACGCAGCAGGTCCGGAAACTCCGGCAGGCCCTGAAGGATGCGAAGGACGTGTACCTGGCGACGGACGAAGACCGGGAAGGCGAGGCCATCAGTTGGCACCTTTGCGAGGTTCTCCGTCCGAAGGTACCGGTCCATCGCCTGGTGTTCCACGAAATCACGGACGAAGCCATTCGCGAGGCGCTGAAGAATCCGCGGCAGATCGACCAGTCCCTGGTCCACGCGCAGGAAGTCCGGCGCATCGTCGATCGGCTCTACGGATACGACGTTTCGCCGCTTCTCTGGCGCAAGATTCGACCGAAACTTTCGGCCGGCCGGGTGCAGAGCGTTGCCGTTCGGCTGATTGTCGAGCGGGAGCGCAGTCGCATGCGGTTCAGGGCGGCCACCTACTGGGATCTGCTCGGCACCTTTGCGAAGCAGGCCGGCGAGCGGTTTCAGGCCGCCTTGGTATCGGTCGACGGGCGCCGCATTCCGGCAAGCCGCGACTTCGACCCGGCGACCGGCCGCTTGAAGGACGAATCGCTTCTATGCCTCGACGAATCGGGCGCCCAGCAACTGCTTGCCCGCCTCGAACGTGCCGCATTCAAGGTCGATAACGTCGAGGACAAACCCTACACGACCGACCCGTACCCCCCCTTCACAACGAGTACGCTCCAGCAGGAGGCCAACCGCAAATACGGCTTCACGGCCCGGCACACGATGCAGGTGGCGCAGAGCCTGTACGAGACCGGCCACATTACTTATATGCGAACCGACTCGACCAACCTGGCGGCCGTGGCGGTCGGGGCGGCTCGCAACCTGATCCTGGCCCAGTATGGCCGGGAGTTCCTGCCCGAGCGGCCTCGCACGTATGCGAGCAAGGTGAAGAATGCGCAGGAGGCACACGAGGCGATCCGCCCCGCCGGCCATCCCTTCGACATGCCCGATGCCCTGCGCGGCAGGCTCAGCCCGGATGAGTTCAAGCTCTACGACCTGATCTGGAAACGGACGATTGCCAGCCAGATGACCAACGCCCGCGGACACCGCATTACCATCGCCGTGGGCGGTGGGGGAGCCGTGTTCCAGGTAAGTGGACGGACCATCGAATTCCCGGGCTATCTTCGCGCGTACGTTGAAGGGTCCGACGACCCGGAAGCCAGGCTGGCCGACCAGGAAGACGTGCTGCCGAAAGTGACGGTGGGCGAGTCGTTGTCATGCGGCAAACTCGAATCGAAAAGCCATACGACTCAACCACCGAACCGATATAGCGAGGCGTCGCTCACCCGCGAATTGGAGCGACTCGGCATCGGCCGACCCAGCACGTACGCTTCGATTATCGACACGATTCTGGCCCGCCGGTACGTGTTCAAGATACGCCGCGGCAATGTGCTTGTGCCCACCTGGACGGCGTTTGCCGTGTGCCAACTCATGGAGAAGCATTTGGCGGAGTTGGTCGACTACCAGTTCACTGCGGAAATGGAAGACGAATTGGATGCGATCAGCCGCGGCGAGATGAACCACGTCGAGTACCTCAAGGAGTTCTATTTCGGAAACGACCATGACGGGCTGAAGCAGTTGCTCGCGCAGAAGATTGACGAGATCGACGCGAGGGAAGTCAGCCGCATCCCGCTCGGCAAGGCTGCCGACGGGCAAGACGTCAACGTGCGCGTGGGGCGTTATGGGCCTTTTGTCGAGCATGGTGAGCGACGCGCGAGCGTGCCTGATCAAACGCCGCCCGACGAACTGACGCTCGAAAAGGCCCTGGAACTTCTTGAAAAGGCATCGGTGGGCGATGAGCCCCTGGGCGTCTGTCCCGAAACCGGCAAGCCGGTATTCCTGAAGACGGGCCGCTTCGGCCCCTACGTGCAGCGCGGTACCGCCGAGGGCGACGAGAAGCCGCAGAACGCTTCGCTCCTAAAAGGTATGGAACCGGAGGACGTAACCGTCGAACTGGCGCTGAAACTCCTCTCGCTCCCCCGCAAACTCGGCTTGCATCCCGAGACGGGCGAGGAGATTGTCGCCCACAACGGCCGTTACGGCCCCTACGTAAAGTGCGGCGACGCCACTCGCTCCCTGCCCGATGACGTTTCGCCCTTGGACGCCACCCTTCAGCAAGCGGTTGAGTTGCTGGCACAGCCGAAGGGGCGCCGGAAAGCCTCGCAGCGGCGCGAGCCCATCAAGGCGCTCGGCCAGTCGCCGGTAACCGGCAATCCGGTGCAACTACTCGACGGCCGTTACGGCCCGTACGTGACCGATGGCGAAACCAACGCGTCCCTGCCGCGAGGTGCCGAGCCGGCGGAAATCACCCTGGAACTGGCCCTGCATCTCTTGAAGGAGCGGGCCGAACGCGGCCCAACCCGGCGCGCGAAACGCAGCCAGGCCACCGGCACCAGGAAGAAAGCCACCAAGAAGAAGGCCACCAAGAAGAAGGCCGCGAAGAAGACGACCAGGAAGAAGTCAAAGGAGACGGGCCAATCGTAGACGGTTGCCGGCACCGTGCCCCCCCTCGGCGGCTGACGTTGAATGAATCGTGAGGACCGGTCTGTGCGTGGGTATTCTGTGCCAAGGCCAACCGTCGATGCGAGCCCCCTCCGTGGTGCGGGTGTCAGATTGTCCAGTTGACAAAGCCCCCCACTTCTGATAATGTTATGGAAAGATGGAAATTAAATTGGGGTAAACCTCGAAAAAAGGGACGGGCTCCAGGAAGCCGTGGAACCGTGGCTGGCGCTTGTGGCAAGGTGCCTGTCCCTCTTTTCGAGTGGGTACCTGCCAGGAGTCTGCGCGGATGCACTGCCGCGCCGGTCCCATGTCGAAACTGCCGGAAACCGACCTGTCTGCCGATATTCTCGATCGTCTTGCAGATTGCGAGGCGCGCATCGGCTACGTCTTCAAGAACAAGTCGCTGTTGTACGCGGCATTGACGCACGCCTCGGGCGCCGAGACCCGGTTGGCCTCCAACGAACGGCTGGAGTTTCTCGGCGACGCCATTCTGGGGGCGGTCGTCTGCGAAATGCTGTTCCACCGGTATCCCGAGTATCTGGAGGGCGACCTGACCAAGATCAAGTCGGTTGTGGTCAGCCGCAAGACATGCACGAAGATCAGCCAAGAACTGGGAATTCAGGAATGGCTGATCCTGGGTAAGGGGATGACTACCAGCCCCAGGGTGCCTCCATCGCTGTTGGCCGACGTCTTCGAATCGCTCATTGCCGGCATCTATCTCGACGGGGGTGACGCCGCCGTCCGCCGCTTCATCAAGCGCCATGTCGGGCCGGAAATCGCCCTGGCAGCGAACGGCAAGGTGGGCAGTAACTACAAGTCGCTCTTGCAGCAGCTCGCCCAGCGAGAGCACGGCACGACTCCCACCTACCAATTGCTCGACGAGAAGGGGCCCGACCACAGCAAGTGCTTCATGATTGCCGCGCAGATCGGCCACTGCCGCTATCCGCCGGCATGGGGAAGCAATAAGAAGGAAGCCGAACAACGGGCCGCCCGGAACGCCCTCTGTGAGTTGACCGGCGACTTGAACGATGAACCAGAGTTCGCAATCGAGGAGTAACACAACCGACCATGCGCGTCCTTTCCGGCATTCAACCCACGGGCCGTTTTCACTGGGGCAACTACTTCGGGGCAATTCGCCAGTACATCGACTTGCAGTATGAGGCCGATGAAGCGTTCTACTTCATCGCCAACCTGCACGCACTGACTACCGTTCGCAACGGCGAGCAGCTCCGGCAGCTCACGCTCGACGCCGCCATCGACCTGGTTGCCCTCGGGCTCGATCCCGACAAGGCCACCTTGTTCGTCCAGTCCGACGTGCCCGAGGTGAGCGAATTGTGCTGGCTCCTGATGACCGGTGCGCCGATGGGCCTACTCGAACGATGCCACGCCTACAAAGACAAGCGGGCGCGGGGGCTGGCTGCCGACGCCGGACTGTTTGCGTACCCCGTTCTCCAGGCTGCCGATATTCTGGCCTACGACTCCGATACCGTTCCCGTGGGCGAGGACCAGGTGCAGCACATTGAGGTGTGCCGCGATCTGGCGGCGAGCTTCAACCATCATTTCGGGCAGGTGTTTGTGCTGCCGAAGGCGAAAGTGCTCGAACATGCCGCCCGCGTGCCGGGCATCGACGGCGAGAAGATGTCGAAGAGCTACGGCAATACGCTTGAAGTGTTCGAAGACCCGAAGGCGCAACGCAAGTGCATCATGCGGATCGTGACCGACTCCCGGCCGGTCGAAGAACCGAAGGCCCCGGAAACCGACCATCTCTACCAGCTCTTCGCGCTGTTTGCCGACGATGCGGCCAGAGACGCGATGGCTGGCACCTACCGCCGGGGCGGCTTCGGGTACGGCCAGGTGAAGAAAGAACTGGCGGCTTTGGCCGAAGGCTTCTTTGCCGAGGCGCGCCAGCGGCGCCGCGAACTCGAAGCCCAGCCGGAACGCATCCGGGAAATCCTTGGCGACGGCGCCGCCCTCGCCCGCCGCAAAGCGGCCGAAGTGCTGCTCAGGGCGCAGCAAGCTTGCGGCGTGAAGTTGAATGGAAAGTAATCGGGTTTGCGGGTGACGCAACCGACCACAAGGGCCTGCGATCGACTGTCGCGGCCCGCGGTGAAGCGCATCATCGATCGAACGTTCGACCGCAAGAAGGGGAATGGCTCATTCATTTTTGACGCATGGGATGGCGCGCATGACAGACGTTGTTGGGATCGGCACCGACATTACCGAATGCCTCCGCATCGCGCGAATGATCGAACGATACGGCGAGACATTCCTGCGCCGCGTCTACACCATGGGCGAAATTCAGTATTGCCAGAGCCGGAAGCAGGCTACGCAGCACTTCGCCGGCCGATGGGCCGCAAAGGAGGCCGTTCTCAAGGCCCTGGGCACCGGTTGGCGACCGGGCATCGCCTGGCACGACCTCGAGATCCGGCCGGAGCCGGGCGGCCGTCCCACCGTGGCTTTTCGCAGCGGCGCCCGCGACATGGTCGAACAGGCCGGGATATCCCGAGTACTCGTGAGCATCTCCCATTGCCGCACCCACGCGGTGGCCTACGCCGTCGCCTTGGGAAAGGGTTAGCCGGATCCCCGCTGTGCCGTACGGCTCCACTGCCGTGTCCTTGCCGCGCTGTTGACAACGGCCATCCCGCCGATGACAATGGTTCTGGTATCCATATTCCACTCACTGTCGCCATGTCCCGGGAGCCAATTCGATGTCGCACCCTGGTTTGCGTGCTTCACTGTTTGCCTTTTGCCTGGCCGTTTCGCCTTGGCTCGGCACGGCCGGCGCCGAGGTTGCCCGGCCCAACATTGTGATCGTCCTGGCCGATGACCTCGGTTGGAACGACGTGGGTTACCATGGTTCGGATATTCGCACGCCGCATATCGACGCGCTGGCCGCGGGCGGTGCGCGGTTCGAGCAGCATTATGTGGCGCCGGTGTGCTCGCCTACCCGCGTCGGCTTGCTTACCGGCCGCAATCCGGCCCACTTCGGCGTTTTCGGTCCATTGGGGGCAACTACGCTGGTCCGGCCGGCCGACGTGCGGTTGCCCTTCGCACTAAGAGAGTTGGGCTACACGACGCATATCGCGGGCAAGTGGCACATTGGCGAGTTGCCTGAACACCGGCCGTTGCTGCACGGGTTCACGACGTCTTATGGATACTTGCGCGGGCAAATCGATCCCTACACCCACCGCTACAAGTTCGGCGACCACGTAACGTGGCATCGCAACGACGAGTTCATCGACGAATGCGGGCACGTGACCGACTTGATTACGCAGGAGGCGGTACGCGTTATCGAGCAGGCAGGGGAGCAACCGTTCTTCCTGTACGTGTGCCACCATTCGCCACACTACCCGCTGAACGAACCGCCCAATTGGATCGATCCGTACAACGACGTGTTCGATGACGTCTGGCGGCGGCACTTCGCCGCCGCGGTGACTCACATGGATGACGCTATCGGCAAAGTGATCGAGGCCCTCGACCGAACGGGTAAACGCAAGAACACGCTGGTCATTTTCCTTTCCGACAACGGCGGGCAGGAGAGTTGGTCGTCGTCCGAGCGCGAGTACAACGGGCGTTACGCGCCGCACACCACGCTGGGCGACAACCGGCCGCTGCGCGGCTGGAAGGGCAGCCTTTATGAGGGCGGCATCCGCGTGCCCGCCGCCGCGAACTGGCCCGGTACGATCGAGCCCGAGCGGGTTGTCGGCTCGCCGGTGAGCAAGCTTGACTGGGCGCCCACGCTCATCCGGCTTGCCGGTGGACAGGTCAACCCTGCGTGGAAGCTGGAAGGGGCCGACATTTGGCCCCTGCTTACCGGGGAAGCGGGCCCGGCGCAATCGCGCCAGTTCTTCTGGAACCACGGCAACGCGGTCCGCGCGCTCCGCGACGGCGACTGGAAGCTGATTCTCCACCGCAACGGGCGAGTCGAACTGTTCAACCTTGCCATCGACCCGAACGAGGAACATGACCTCTCCGAAGAAGACGTACAGAAGGTGGAGCAACTCCGCGCCGAACTGGACCGATGGCAGCGAGAAACGCAGCCGAGCGACTAACCCCGATTATTCACGACAGTTAGGGTGGGTCAAACAAGCCGCTTTCTTGGTGGATCATCAGTTGCGACTGCCGGCGTCCATCCAGGTGGCGGGGCTGCAAATCAGTTCGGTTGCGGCTTGTGGGGACCCGCCAACGATCTATGCGACCTTGACCTACCGTACGCATATGAATCGTCCGGGTGGCGAAAGTCCATATTGCTCTCCAAGAGAAGCAGGTATACTGGCCCAAGTGGGCGTAACACGCCATCCAAGAAACGATGAAAGGAAAGCCATGTCTCGTAGCCCTGTTCGCGATTTCGTTTTGCTTTGGACGCTGACCGTTCTGGCCTGCCTGGGCATGCCGAACGCCGCACCGGCGGCCGAATCGGGCCAGGATGAGGAAGAGTTTGTGTCGCTGTTCAACGGCGAGGACCTGAGCCAGTGGAAAGGCGCGACGCATATCTACTTCGTCCGCGACGGCGCCATTGTGTGTCCCGCGTTGGCCGGCAATAAGGTCGACCGGAGCAAGACGTGGAATCTATACACGGAAAAGGAGTACGCCAACTTCATCTTTCGGTTCGAGTTCCGCCTGAGTCCCAAGGCCAACAATGGATTGTCCATCCGCGTGCCGTTCGGGCAAGCCGACAATGAACTCCAGATTGTCGACGACGCTGCCATGACCGCCCAGGGACGCCAGCCTTACCAATTCCACGGTTCCATCTACGGCATGGTTCCGGCCGAACAAGGCCATCAGAAGCCGGCAGGTGAGTGGAACAGCCAGGAGGTCGTCGCCGACGGCCGGCGCATCACGGTCAAGCTCAACGGCGCGACCATCGTCGACGTCGACGACCTCGACGAAACGGTAAGCCAGCAGCGTTCCGGCTGGAAACGCCCCAAGGGACACCTGTGCTTCAAAGGGCACAGCGGGCCGCCGTTGGAGTTCCGGAACATCCGCATCAAGGAACTCGACTGATCGCGGCGCAACTGATAAGAAACCTTATTCCATTGGAGTTCGCATGATGAGCGATTTCAACCGTATCCGCCTTTCCCGCCGCCGTTTCCTCCGGACCGTCGCAGGCGGTGCAGCCGTGGCCGCAGCGCCATGGATTGTCCCTTCGTCGGTCCTGGGGGCATTTGCACCCAGCAATCGGATCACCGTGGGTGTGATCGGCTGCGGCAACCAGAGCAGGATCGACCTACCGGCCTTCCTCGGGCACGATGACGCGCAGGTGCTCGCCGTGTGCGACGTCAACACTGCAAGTCACGGCTACCGCGAAGAGACGCACTTTCTCGGCCGGACGGTTCAGCAGGAGGCTGTCAACAACTTCTATGCGGAAAAGACCGGCACCGGCGGCTACAAGGGATGTGCCGCCTACGTCGACTTCCGCGACATGCTCGCCCGCGACGACATCGACGCCGTGGTGATTATCGTACCCGACCACTGGCATGCGCTGATGACCATCGCCGCGTGCAAGGCCGGCAAGGACGTGTATTGCGAGAAACCGCTCTCGCTGACCATTGACCAGGGTAAGGAAATGGTCAAGGCGGTGCGGAAGTACAACCGTGTCTTGCAGACCGGGAGTCATTACCGGTCCAGTCCCAACGCGCGCTACGCTTGCGAGTTGGCCATCAACGGCAAACTTGGCGAGATTCAGACGATCCACACCTTCATCGCCCAGCAGAACGCCGTGGACCCCGGCCCCGGGTGGAAGCCGATGCCCGTGCCCGAGGGCTTCGATTACGACATGTGGCTCGGGCCCGCGCCAGCGGCGCCGTACCATATCGACCGGTGCCTGTACCGTTTCCGCTTCCTGCTCGACTACTCGGGCGGCCAGACGACGAACTTCGGCGCGCACTCGAACGACCTGGCACAATGGGGTACCGGCAACAGCATGTCCTGCCCGGTCGAGTTCGAGGACAACGGCTCGGAGTGGCCGCCGGAGAACTACTTCTTCACCACGGCGACGAAGGTGGCCTTCAAGGCCCGCTACGCCAACGGCGTGCAAGTGATTTGCGAGACCATGGCGCCCTGGTTCGGCACGCGGTTCGTCGGCAGTGAAGGGTGGGCGCAGGTCGATTACAAGGGGGTGCATGTATCGGACGAATCGCTCAAAAGTATCGAGTTCGGGCCCAACGACGTCCGGCTTCCACAGACCAACCCCGAGCGGACCACCGATTCGAGCAGGAACCACATTCCCGACCACGCGAGGAACTTCCTGGACTGCGTTAAGTCGCGCAAGGACCCGATTGCATGCGTCGAGGTGGGCCACCATACGGCGAGCTTCTGCCACCTGGGCAACATCGCCATGATGCTGAAGCGGAAGATCCGCTGGGATCCGGAAAGGCAGGAGATCGTCGGCGACGACGAAGCGGCCAAGATGCTCAGCCGCCCGCTGCGGGCACCGTGGTCGCTGTGGGGATGACGGGTTAGGGCTCGCGAAGGAATCAATGGCCGATTCTGGCGCGGCGAGGACAAGGCTGCGAAGGAAGGCGAAGCAGACATATTGCTTATACGTCGATGCAGCCTGACGCCCGCAGCCCGATCAAGATCGGCCAGTTATTTATTCGCGGGCCCTTAGTCCACGCCGCTACGCATGTTGTCACCCAGGAGTTCGCCGATGCGTCGAACGATTATTCTGCTTGCCTTTGCACTGGCCTCTCCCGTAGCGGCCGAGACGATTCGCCTGCCCGTGGTGTTCGACGATGCCGCAGGTTGCCGCGTTACGGCCCGGCGGGCGGAACTGCTCGGCCGCGTGCCCACCAGCGGGCCTGACGGCACCGTTGTGATCGACGGGCGAAACCCAACCCGCTTCAGCCGCGATCCGCGACAGGTGGAACGCACCGAAGACGGTTTGCTCAATAGCGAATTCCTCCGTTACGACTTCCACGTGCAAGAGCCTGGCACCTACACGGTATTCGTCCGGGCGGCTCTTCCTCCCGGCAGGAGCCGGTTCGTCGAAGTGCTCGACGGGCGGCGGTATGCAGGGCCGTCCGACGAAGAGAACACCGGCGAAAGCGTGCTGACCAAATGGATCGAGCGTCCGAAGGTCCGGCTTTCCACCGGGCTGCATCGACTGAGCCTCGCCTCCGCCGGCTACCAGATGCCCGGCATCGAAGCGATCGTCCTGGCGTCCGAAGGCGACGCGGCCGACGCCGTCCGCAGGGGACTGTCCCAATTTTCGCGGCACACGGGGCAGGAAGCCCGATCAATCGAAGGTTCCGCCGCGAAAATGGGACTGTCCCCTTCGCATGAAGCGGAGAAGACCGTCCGCGACAACGTTCGTGAACAATCTTCATTTCACGAAATCTACTCGGTCGAAGTGCAAACCCTGCCTCTGGACATACCCGGCCTCCGCTCGGTCAAGGCCCTTCATGGCCTACCCGACGGCGCAACCCTGCAATGGAGCCTGCCCGACTCCGACCAGCGGCATCCGATGCCGGGCGACGGGCTGCCGGTGACCGGGCCCGTCCGATTCCACCTGACGCTCGACGCGGCGCATCCGGCTGCCGGGCCGCTCAGTGCAGAGGTGGAGATCGAGCCCGGCGCCGTCCTCCGGCTCGAACAGGGCGGCAAGGAATTGTGGCTCGACGCCCGCACCGGCGACTTCCTCATGCTGTACGACCGCAAGAACGACCGGCTCCTCGCCGGCGCATCGGGGCCGCAGCCGCTGGCGGCGGTCCAGTTCAAGCGTGCCGGCGAAGCCCTGTGGACCGAAATGGGGCCGGAGCGAACGGCCGTCCTCAAACCGAAGGAGCAGTACGCACTCGGACCGTGGCATCTCGAAACGGTGAGTGAAACGGAGCAGCGCATCGAGCCCGAGTTCGTGCGGCTGCACGACGGCGCGGCGGAAATATCCCACGTCTTCACGGCCGAAGGGCTCGGCCGGGCCCGGGTCACGCAGCGCATCGCGCCCGCCGGAGAAGATCGGGCCGCAACGGCGGTATGGAACCTCGACGTTACCGTGGAAGTGCTCGACGGGCCGGCCGACGTCGTGGGCGTTGTGTATCCCCGGCTGCCGGCGGTACGCATCGGCGAGTGCGGGCTGGACGACGTACAGCTTCGCATGATGTCGTTCGGCCACCGCGCGGTCCAACCCGGCCGGTCGGCACTCCACGACGCCTCCTACTGCGGCCGCGTGGTGATGAACTGGACGCAAGTCTACGATGAGGAGGCCAGCCTCTACCTCGGCATCCACGATCCGCGCGGGACGACCACGGTTCACGGCTCGGAGCCGGGCGGGCCGGAAGGCGAAACGGTGGGCCTTTCGACGCGCCGGCTCGATGAAATACGCCCAGGCGAGTCGGCGACCTGGTCGGTGCGCCTGGCCGCCGGCAGCGGCGGATGGCATCAGGGCGCCCGGCTCTACGGCGACTGGCTCACCTCGGTCCACGGCCCGGCCGACTATCCCGACTGGCTGCGCACCAGCCCCGGGTGGCTCGATTTGAACGTACAGAATTACGGGGCCGGCTTCCGGTTCGACCAGCTTCCCGGCTGGCTCACGCGTGCCAAGGCGATCGGGTTCGACTGGGTGCAAGTGTGGGGCCAGTTCTCCTACGAGTTCGGAACGTGCTGCTCGGCCTGGTACGGCCCCTCGCCGCTGTATGGCGGGGCCGAAGGATGGCAACAGGCCACTGTCGAAATCAAGCGCCGCGAAGGACGAATCGGCGGATACTTCATCTACGACCGGTTCGATAAGCTGCCGGTCTGGCTCGGCACGTTTCTGGGACGCTTCACCAAGGACGACTATCCCGACGACGTGCCCTGGGATACCGCCGAGTTTCAGCACGAGGTGGCCGCCGTAACCGATCCGTCGGGCAAGGTGCCGCCGCTTGAACCCACCGGAGAAGACTTGACGCAATACAAGGCGGCGGTGGCCGAGAACCGCGCTCTTGCCGAACGCGGAGAGCGGGCTTCCGCAGTGCAATGGTGGCAAACTGCATACTTGCCCGATCCCAAGTGGCGCGCGTACCTGACCCACTGGGTCGCCGACCAATACGCCGGCCGCTGGGGTGCCAACACTGCCTATATCGACGTGCTGGGCACCGGCAACGCCACCATCGACTACGACCCGCGCCGGGGAAACAACGGCGACGGTTCCTGGGGCATCGCCCGCAAATGGCTCGCCAAGGAGGTCCTCGACCGGGCGCGGGCGCACGATCCGCAGTTCGGGCTTACCATGGAGGGCTTGGGCGACTTGCCGGGGCTCTATGCCGCGGCCATGTGCAGCGGCGTGTACCGGGGCGACCGCAACGTCGTGCGTTATACCTTCCCGGATCGGGTGCTCATTCACGGCATGGCGAACTCGGGCGGCCACGGCACGGGCGGACCTTGGGAACGCTATCTTGCGACGTTCCGCGAGGGCATGCGCTGGGATATCGTCGGGCAGCCGAACTCACTGCCCGTTTCACTCCTGAACCTCACCCGGCCCTTCCTGCCCGAATTGTACCAGGCGCGCTTCCTCGATACCGAGGGTCTCCAAACATCCGATCCGCGAATTGAGGCGCGGCGTTTCGACGCCACGGAAACGGCGCTGCGGTGCCATATCATCACGCTGACCAACGCCGAGCGCGTTTCCGGCGAGCTACGATTGGTCGATAAGGAACTCCGGGCCGCCGGGACAATCCTCGGCCTCACCCTGGACGGCCGGCTGCTGAAGGTTCAAACCGCACAAGGGGACTGTCCCAATTTTCGCGGCACAGAGCCCGTCGAACCAAGTATGGCCGGTTCTGCCGCGAAAATGGGACTGTCCCCTTCCAGCCATTTGGCACTGCCGATCGACCCCGACCTCCTGGCGGCCGTCTTGCTCATTCCGCAGGCGGGCGACGACCGCGCGCCCGCGTGGCCCGTACTCTGGGCCGACTGGTCGGAAGGGAATGGGCCGCTGAAGCTCTTCGTGTTCAACCTGGCGGACCGGCCGCGCGACGTCGCGGTCGATCTGCACTGCATCGGCTACACGGAACCGTATGGCGAACGGCTTCCGGAGGCGGGGCGAATGCGTCAACGGCAGGAAGTTTCCATCGCGGCGCGCGAGGCGGCAGTTATTCCCATTCACTCGCCAGAGGCCGCCGTGGAGGCGTGGCGCAAGTGGACCACCCGGTGGTCCGTTGCCCTCCCCGCGCACGAGCACCAGCGCGAACAGTTGCTCACACCGCTGCTGCTCGACCCCACGTTCGATCTGCCGGAAACAGAGCAGCATGAAGCCCCATTCGGCCGCGCCGTGGAATTGGGCCCGACAACCGAAGGCTACCAGCACCGGCGACTGGACGTGTGGCTGCTGCCCGGCCGCCGGTATCGCATTGCCTTCCAGTCGAAGCGCACCGGTTTTCAGGCCGATGTGCGCGGCTCGCTGCTCCGCCTGACCCGGCGCGACGGCAGTCTTGAAGACCACCGCTGGGCGCTCGATCCGAAACGGCCGAACGAGTGGCAAGAACTGGGCGGCGAGTTCACCACCCCGGCCGATTTGACGGGGGCATCCCTCTACTTGTACAACGTTCGTTCGCCCGACACCGCATGGTTCGGTGATATTCGTTTGGAGTGACCCCTGGTATATTGCAGGCGTGCAGAATGCCTGCCTTCCGTAACCTTCCTGCGCTGCTGCCTTCACAAGCCTGGAGAACCACGATGCTTTCGACACGAACACTCTGTATTGCCTTGGCGCTTCAAAGTGTATGTTTGGCTGAGGTGCGTCATGAGGGAGACTCATGGACGATCGACAATGGCGTGATTGGCGTGGATATCGACGCGGCCACAGGCGCCTTTTCGGTCGTTGACCGGCGCGTGGGATATACGTGGGCGTCACTGCCGCAACCAAGACCGTCGCGGAACAAATGGCGCGATGTCGCCGTGCTCGACGACGGCCGCCTGGGCATCCGTTGTATAGCCGATGCCGATCGTGGGGACGGCAAGACCATCGAGGTGCAGGCGACGTTCTACGTTCCGAAGGACAAGGCTCAACTCCGTGTCGAGATCGACGTGGCCGACCGGGATACCGAGATCACCCGGTTCCAACTTCTGCCACCCTTGCCGAGCGCGAGCGATCAGGGGCTGGTGCTCTTTGCGCCGTACGCCAACGGAGTCGCGGTTTCGGTGACCGACACAGAGTGGCCGCGGTGGGGAGGGTTTTCGCTCTATGGCGATCAGCCATGGGTGGGAGTTGTCGATGGGGAGCAAGGTTACGCACTCATCGCCGAAACGCCTTATGACATGATGGCCCGATTTGAAGCAACCGAGCGCGACGGCCGGCGTATCTACGCGCCCCGTGTCGACTGCCACGAGTCGAAGGGGACGTTCCGGTATCCGCGGCGGCTGCGCTACTGTTTCGTGCCGGCCGGAGGCATTACGGCTACGGCCAAGCAGTATCGCGGGTACGCCAAGGAGATCGGGTTGTTGAAGACGCTGGCCGAGAAGATGCAGGCCAAGCCGGACGTCGCCAAACTGGCCGGCGCGCCGGATATCTGGAACAACCTCGGACTGGACTGGTGTCGCGAGGCCAAGGCGGCCGGGATCGATCGCGCGATTGTCAACGGATCGTCGTCGGCGGAGCAGATGGAAGGGATCAAGGCGCTGGGCTTTCTCATCAGCAAGTACGATAACTACGAGGATTGCATCGCAGAAGGAGGACCGGGACACTATACCGACGTGAAGATCCCCGACGATTGCCCCCTGAAAGCCAACGGCGAGCGCCAGCGGGGATGGCTTACGTTCGATAAGAAGAAACAGTACATGAAGCGGTGCTCGGTCAAGCAGACCGAGGTGGCCCGCCGATGGATTCCCAAAGACCTGGAGAAACACCCGTACAACGCCCGATTCCTGGACGTGACGACTGCCACGGGCCTGCGCGAGTGTTTTGATCCGAATCACCCTTGCACGCGACAGCAGGATGCCGAGGCCAAGCGGTCGCTCGCCCGCTATGTCGGAGACGAACTCGGCCTGGTGCTCGGCGGCGAGCACGGGCGATTCTGGGGGGCAGATATCTTTGATTATTGGGAAGGGATGCAAAGCGGGGGTTTCTACTCCTGGCCTGCCGGCCATGTCGGTGTGAATCTGCCGGAGAAACGCGAAGACATCGGGGAGGACTACCTTCGCTACGGACTGGGGCAGCGGGTGCGCGTGCCGCTGTGGGAGTTGGTGTTCGGCGATTGCGTGGTCTGCACGTGGTATTGGGGCGATAGCACGGGGCATCTTTACCACGCGGCACCCGAATTGGCGGCCAAGAAGGACGCGTTCAATATCCTCTATGCCACGGTGCCGCTCTTCTGGAATTGCCGCCCGTTCGGGCTGAACTGGAAGGAACCGGCGCTCCGTGCCCGGATGCTGGAGAGCTATCGGAATACGTGCAAACTCCACGAGGTCATCGGCTTTGAAGAGATGGTCGGCTTCGAGTTTGTCACGCCGGACAAGGACGTTCAACGCACTCGATTCGAAAGCGGCACGCTCGTCACGGTGAACTTCGGACAGGAGCCGTTTGCATTGAAGGACGCCGATACAGACTACCGGCTGCCGCAGTACGGTTTTCACGTGCGCGGTCCACACGTGTTCCAGTACAAGGCCCTGGTCGACGACCGTGCCGTCACGGAAGTTCGTACGCCTGGGTATATCTAGATCGGAA
>JAVEUP010000207.1:0-13714 GCA_034005525.1 Thermoguttaceae bacterium
GCAATCTTGTTCGGTTCGGCTCCATCCATGCCCCATAAGAAACACCAAACCCGCCCTCCGAGTCAACACCATTTTCACGGGGTTATTGAGAACTTACCGTTCATGAACTGCCGTTTCCTCCGATCCCAAGGCACTCTGGCTGCCGTCTTCTGGGGCTGTGCACTGTTCTTGGTAGCGTGCTTGACCGCTCGCCTGTTCTGGCGGGCGGCCATGACGGAGACGGGCCTTTCAAGCCTGCGATTGTCGTGGCGCGATGCCGCCGCGCGATGGGTACCTCGTCGTCAAGCCGGCCGTTCTGCACCGTGCAGAGGACCGTTTCCAGCACGACATCGCGATGATGCGCGATCCGGAACGCTCTTGGGCTGTGCAGGTAGAGAACGCAATCCGCACGCTACGTGCCGACAAGCAGTCGATGGACCGCCTGCGCGAAGCGGCTGAGGCAAAGGCGTCGTCCACCCGCCCTTGATATTCCACCCAACGGAGGAACAAGTTTCCCATCCCACACGCTACCGTGCATCCATTGGAGAGCTTGGTCTCCCTTAGTGACGTTCCCTGGCCAAGGAGAGCCCTCTTCGCGACTTGGCGGCTTTGCGTCTTTGCGTTCAGGTTGAGTCGGGTCTGGATTACACGCCAAGGCGCCAAGCCGCTAAGCCGCAAAGGAGGAAGGAGGAACCGAGTCACCCCTGTGATTCTCACCCGGACACGAGACGTCATCATGATGCCAACCCTCAGTTTCTCATGAAAGCATCGGTTGGGCAAGGGGACATCACGGGTGTGTCGAAGCTGTCCTGTTTTGCGTCACGCGGACCTTGGCGCCTCCCTCATCCCTAATCCCGGTCTGACCCCAAGGCTGTGCCCAGCAATCGTCCTCTTCGAATCTGGGTGAAATACGCGAATCGGAATCTGTCGCACCGAATAGTATGGATTCCGGCAACCAGGATCAACGATTATTGATGCGCAGGTCGCCGCAAAAAGCGCGACGCCGATCATGAATGCGTGTGCCCAATACTTGCGAGCCGCCACAACGAGAGCCAACACGAGCAGTGCAATCACGAGGACTCGGGCCAGGGTGGACTTGTTCCGAGCGAGCGCTGCGCGGCGAGTCTTTTGCGCTGCTGGAATCGCGCGCGGCACGCCGGCGTTCAACGGGTGCAGCCCGCCGCTGATCGCGTCCCTTCACCGCTTTCTTTGCGTCTTGGCGCCTTTGCGTCTTTGCGTGGAATTTTTCTCCGTCTCCCCAACACAACGCCGGCCACTCTTAACGCAAAGCCGCCAAGCCGCGAAGACGCAAAGCCGAGCGTCCGTTGGCCCATTTCCTGCCTTGAATCCCGCGTCCGATTTGCTAGAATCGAGGTTCTATACATATGTCAACTATCGGCTGGCGGCGCGAAGGCGGCCACGCGGTCAGGGTGGATGTGGAAATCGGTAAAAATTGCCACCCAAAAAACTAGGTGTCAGGTGTCAGGTGTCAGCAGCGGGGACGCGGCCAGACGTAGAAATGGGGGGGTGAATGTGGAAATCGGGAAAATTGCCACCCAAAAAATCTAGGTTTCAGGTGTCAGGTGTCAGATAGCAGGAACGCCACGCGGCCAGGGGGAGCAGGAGAGGGTGAATGTGGAAAATGAAAAAATTGCCACCCAAAGAACCGGTGGTCAGTGGCGGGAACTGGAAGCCTTTCGGCCCTTGCAGGTTGCGGGCTACGCGCGCCGCCGATAAGATGTATTAGATTTGCCTGGCCGAACAGACTCGGATTGCGCGTTCGACTGCTGGATTTGTCTGTACCGGACTATCCGAACGGCCGGACACGGAGCTTGCCATTTCGAGGAATACCGGTAGTATGACGCAACGAGACGCCAGCGTACCAGAAAGCGACGGATCGCCCGTGGCGGGCGTCGCCGAGCACGCTGTCGATGAACAGGGCATCCTCGATATCTTGCAACGGCACAGCACGGACCGCGGGGGGCTGATTGCCGTGATGGCCGATATCCAGGCCGAATGGGGCTTTCTGCCCGAAGAGGCCCTGCGCATTGTGGCCCGCGCGAGCGGCCGGTCGCTGGTCGATGTCTACGGCATTGCCACCTTCTACAGCGCCTTCAGCTTGCGGCCGCGCGGCAAGCACCTGATTTGTGCCTGCTTGGGCACCGCCTGCCACGTGCGGGGCGGGCCCGGAGTGGTCGAAGAGATCGAGCGGCAGCTCGGCATCCGGCAGGGCGAGACAACCCCCGACGGGCTGTTCACTCTGGAAACGGTCAACTGCCTGGGCGCCTGCGCCCTGGGGCCGGTGGTGGTGATCGACGGCCACTACTTCTCGAAGGTCAGGAAGACCCAGGTTCGACGGCTTCTCGACGACACCCTGGCGGGCCGGGCGGGCAAGGAAGACGGCGCCGGGCGCCTGGTGCCGCTGGAGGTCTCATGCCCCCGCTGCAACCGCAGCCTGATGGACCCGGGCCATCCGATCGAGGAACGGCCTTCGATCCGGGTGACGGCCTGCTTCGACGATCAGTACGGCCGGGTGCGGTTTTCGTCGTGGTACGGGGGCAACGGTTTCTGCGCGGAGCCGGAAATCCCCTCCGGCCACACGGCTCGCCTTTTGTGCCCGTATTGCCACGAGGAACTGACCGGAACCGATGCTTGTCCCGCGTGCGACGCAGCGATGGCGGCCATGCTGGTGCGGGGCGGCGGCGTGCTGCGGGTGTGCTCGCGGCAAGGCTGCTCCGGACGCCGGCTCGACTTCCCGTAAGCGCCCGCAACGTCTCGATAAACCCAAGGAATCTTCATGCCCCGGCTTGCTTCGACTAGCCACTTGCGACGGCTGCGACACCTCCTCCTGAGCGATCAGGACCGGCGGGAGTTGCACCTGACAACCTGCGCCGAGACGGCCTGCCGCGCGAGCGGCGCCATGACGATCGTCCAGGCCGTTCAGGGGTACCTGCTCCAGCACGGGCTGGTCGACCGGATTGCCCTGCACGCGACGGGTTGCCACGGCTTCTGCGAAATGGGCCCCACGCTGCTGGTCGAGCCGCAGCAGGCGTTCTACCCTAAGGTCAAGGTCGAGCACGTTCCCGAGATCATCGAGGCGGCGCTGGAAGGCCGGTACGTCGAGCACCTCTTGTACCGCGACTCCCACACCGGGCGAATCTGCTATCAGCGCGACGATATCCCATTCTTCAAGCATCAGCAGCGGACCGTCCTCGGAATGAGCCAGAAGATCGAGGCGGAACGCATTCACGACTACATCGTCCACGGCGGTTACGCCGCGCTGGCGCAGGCTCTCGATCAGGGCGACCCCGCGTGGGTTGTCGAAGAGGTGAAGCGTTCCGGGCTCCGCGGGCGGGGCGGCGGCGGGTTCCCTACCGGGCTTAAATGGGAGATGCTCGCTCGCCAACCCGGCGACCGCGGCAAGTTCCTCGTCTGCAATGCCGACGAGGGCGACCCGGGCGCCTACATGGACCGCAGCATCCTCGAAGGCAACCCGCACAGCGTCCTCGAAGGCATGCTGCTGGGCGCCTACGCGACGGGCGCCACCGAAGGCATCGTTTACGTGCGCAGCGAGTATCCGCTGGCCAGCCAGCACCTCAGCGTCGCCCTGCGCCAAGCCCGCGAGTTCGGCCTGCTCGGCCAAGGCATCCTCGGCACCGACTTCCATTTTGACGTTCAGATGATCCGGGGCGCCGGCGCGTTCGTGTGCGGCGAAGAGACCGCGTTGATCCACTCGGTCGAAGGCAAGATGGGCGAGCCGCGGCAGCGGCCGCCGTTCCCCATCGAGAAGGGCATCGACGGAAAGCCCACCGCCATCAACAACGTGGAAACCTGGGCCAACATCCCCGTCATCATCAACCAGGGCGCCGAGCAGTTCGCCGCAATCGGTACGAAGAACAACTCCGGAACGAAGGTGTTCAGCCTCGTCGGCAAGATCAAGAATACCGGCCTGGTCGAGGTGCCGATGGGCATGACCATCGGGCAGATCGTCCACGACATCGGCGGCGGGCCGGTGGGCAAGGCGAAGATCAAGGCGGTGCAAACCGGCGGCCCCTCCGGCGGCTGCATCCCGGCAAGCCAATTCCACCTGCCCATCGACTACGACACGCTGGCGGCGGCCGGTTCGATCATGGGTTCCGGCGGCATGATCGTCATGGACGAGAGCACGTGCATGGTCGACGTGGCCAAATACTTCATGAACTTTCTCCGCGACGAGTCGTGCGGCAAGTGTTTCACCTGCCGCAAGGGAACGCAGCGGATGTACGAAATCCTCGACGACATCACCCGCGGACTGGGCACCCCGGAACATATCGATCTGCTGGAAGAGCTGGCCCTGGTGGTGAAGGACACGACCATGTGCGGCCTGGGGCAAACGGCCGCCAACCCGGTGCTCAGCACGCTGCGCCATTTCCGCCACGAGTACCAGCGGCACGTGATCGACAAGCGATGCGACGCCTTCGTGTGCCGCGAACTGGTCGGGGCATCGTGCCAGGCGGCCTGCCCGCTGGAAACCGAGGCCTGGCGTTACGTGGCCCTGGTGGAGAAGGGTCGCTACGAGGAGGCGTACCAGGTGATCCGCGAGGCGAACCCGCTCCCGTCCATCTGCGCCCGCGTGTGCGACCGCCAGTGCGAGCAACACTGCCAGCTTGGCGCGATGGGGGCCGATCCCGTGGCCATCCGCGCCCTGAAGCGGTTCGTCACCGACCGCGTCGATCCGTCGGTCTACCGGCAGAAGCGGGTGGAAGGGGGGGCAGGTCCGATTTGTGCGCAGCACCCGAAGGGCCGTTCCGGCAAATCGGACCTGTCATCCTCTCCCGGTCCGCCGTCCATTGCCGTCATCGGCGCCGGTCCCGCGGGCCTAACGGCCGCGCACGACCTGGCGGGGCTTGGCTACCGGGTTACCCTGTTCGACGCCGAAGCCGAGCCCGGCGGCATGCTGCTTGGCTGCATTCCGGCCTACCGGCTGCCTCGCGAGGTGTTGCGCAAGGAGATCCAGTCGCTGCTGACGGAGAACATCACGCTGCGCTGCGGCACCGTCCTCGGCCGCGACGTGACCCTCGACGGCCTGTTCGCCGAGGGTTTCCGCGCCGTGTTCCTGGCGATCGGGGCCGACAAGAGCTGGCGGCTCGATCTGCCGGGCGAGGAACTGGCGGGCGTGTGTTCGTCCATGGAGTTCCTCAAGGCGTTTAATCTGCATGGCGAGGAGTTGGCGGGCGGGAACGTGGGGATCATCGGGGGCGGGAACTCGGCGGTGGACGCGGCGCGAGTGGCCATGCGTCAGCGCCACGTGCAAAGCGTCCGCCTGCTCTACCGCCGCACCTCGCGCGACATGCCTGCGTTCGCCGAGGAAGTGGAGGCCGCCCTGGAGGAAGGCATCGAACTGGAAACACTCGTTTCGCCGGTGAAAATCCGCTACATCGAAGCGGCGCTCCGCGAAGGGGTCAAGGTGGAAACCATGGTCTCGCCGGTGCGGATCCACGCGCGGGATGGGCGGCTGGTGGGCATCGAGTGCGTGCGCAACCGGCTGGGCGACATGGACGCCAGCGGGCGCCGCCGCCCCGTCGCCATCCCCGGCAGCGAGTTCACGCTTTCGCTGAACACCCTGATCGTGGCCATCGGCGAGCGTCCCGACAGCGAACCGCTGAAGACCATGGGGCTTGAGATCGACAAGGCGGGGAGTGTGGTTGTGGACCCGGACACGCTGGCTACCGGCCGGGAGGGCGTGTTCGCCGGGGGCGACCTGGTGACCGGCCCGAATACGGTGGTCGGCGCGATGGCGGCGGGTCGCCGGGCCGCGCAATCGATCGACCGTTACCTGCAGGGCCTCCCCCTGCGCCGGCCGCCGGAAGTCCACTTGCCGAGCGTATTCGTCGAGCCGGCCGCGGTGGAGCCCGACGAAGACGAGGCGCCGGTCCGGATCGACCCGGCCACCATCCCGGCCCCGTCGCGGCAGAAGAGTTTTGTCGAGGTCGAGCTGTCGCTGTCGGCCGAGCAGGCCGCCGCCGAGGCGCGCCGATGCCTTCGTTGCGATTTGAAGTTCACCAGCCCAGCCAGCGGACGGGCCGTTTGTCCCGCCGCGGAGAATTGACCGAGATGATCAACCTACATATTAACGGACTGGCGGTTTCCGTCGAGGAAGGCAGCACCCTGCTGGAGGCCGCCACGTTCCTCGGGTTCCCCATCCCGACGCTGTGCCACATGGAGGGGCTTTCGCCTTACGGCGCGTGCCGCCTTTGCGTGGTGCAGGTCGGCGAGGGCGACCGGGCCCGGTTGGTCTCGTCGTGCACCTATCCCGCGCAGCAGGGAATGAACGTGTGGACCGCCTCGACGCGCGTGCTGCGGGCACGGCGGATGGTCCTGGAACTGTTGCTGGCCTCCTGCCCGCAGTCGAAGACCATCCAGGACCTGGCCTCGGCACACGGCGTGCGGCAGCAGCGGTTCCGGCAGGAGCACGAAAACTGCATTCTTTGCGGCCGGTGCGTGCGGATGTGCCGGGAGCAAATGATGGCCGGGGCCATCGGGTTCCGCGGGCGCGGCTCGAAGCGGAGCATCGGCACGCCGTTCGACGCCACCTCGGAGCAATGCCGCACGTGCGGCGGATGCATCTACGTGTGCCCGGCGTGCGAATTGCGATGCACGTACACCGAGCCCGACAAGGCCATTTGCGGCGGCTGTGCGAACCTCCAGCCGCCGTGCGTCGAGAAAGAATCGTTCGACCACATGATGTGCTACATGAACCCCTGTGTCGCTTGCGAGATAACCAAATAACATGACCGTTCACAGGGGGACTGTCCCAATTTTCGCGGCACAGAGGGCGTTCTCGCCCAATCATCCGCCGTTTCTGCCGCGAAAATGGGACTGTCCCCTTCGCGTGGAGCGGAGAAGACTGCCTGCGCCGCCCCGTGAACGGTTACCAAATAACAAGGGAAGGCGGGGACTGGTCCGATTTGTGCGCAGCACCCGAAGGGCCGTTCCGGCAAATCGGACCTGTCCCCCTTGCCCACCAGAAACGAAAGCTTTCCAGCGAGGAGTCCAACGTTTATGATTTCCACCTTCTCCAAGGTCAACGCCTCGGCAGCCACCCTGACCAAGAACCGCACGGAAGGGTCGGTCGTGCCCTCCTCGGGCATGTGCGTTACGTGCGTGGACGGCTGCATCGGCATGTGCGAGATCGGTAAGTCGGCCTACCGCGGCCACGAAGTGATTTACCCGCAGCCGTTCGGCGTCATCACCACCGCAGGCGAGAAGGCGTATCCGGTCGACTACTCGCATTTCAGCATCATGGGCGGGGTGACCGGCGCGCAGGGCATCGAGGCCGACAGCGACCATGCCGTGTTCACGGCGGTCAACCTGGAAGTCGCGTTCGGGCACGACCGCGGGATCAAGTTCCGCCGCCCCTGGATTATTCCCGGCGTCGGCTCGACCGATGTCGCGAAGAACAACTGGGAAGGCCTGGCCATCGGCGCGGCTTTGGCGGGAACGGGGCTGACCATCGGCGAGAACGTGGCCGGCATGGACCCGGGCGCGGTCATCAAGAAAGGGCGCGTCGTCGATACGGTCGACCTGAAGCGCCGCGTGAAGCTGTACCAGCGGTACCAGCAGGACGGCTACGGCGCGATCGTCGTCCAGGCGAACATCGAGGACACTCGCCTGGGTGCGCAGGAATACGCCATCGAAAAACTCGGCGTCGAGTGCGTTGAGATGAAATGGGGCCAGGGCGCGAAGAACATCGGCGGCGAGGTGAAGATTCGCGACCTGAAGGAAGCGCAGTCGCTCCACGATCGCGGCTACCTCGTCCTGCCCGATCCGACCGACTCGGACGTCATTCGCGATTTCCAGCACGGGGCGTTCCGGGAGTTCGAGCGGCATTCGCGGGTGGGCGTGGTTACGGAGGAATCGTTCGCCGAGCGCGTGGAGCAGCTTCGCAAGGCGGGCGCCAAATATGTCTTCCTGAAGACCGGGGCCTACCGCCCGGCCGACCTCGCCAGGGCAATCGTGTTTGCCTCGCGTTACAAGCTCGACCTGCTGACCATCGACGGCGCCGGCGGGGGCACCGGGATGAGCCCGTGGCGCATGATGAACGAATGGGGCGTACCGCCCGTCTACCTCCACTCGCTGGCATACCATTACGCCAAGCGGCTTGCCGACGCCGGCCGATACCTGCCGACGCTCGCGTTGGCCGGCGGGTTCTCCTTCGAGGATCAGATATTCAAGGGACTGTCGCTCGGCGCACCCTGGGTGAAGCTGATCGGCATGGCCCGGGCGCCGATTGCCGCGGCCATGGTCGGCAAGACGATCGGGCGGAGCATCGAGGAGAATATGATTCCCGTGTACGTCGAGCGGTTCGGCCACTGCAAGGACGACATCTTCGTCACCGCCGGGCACCTCCGCCGCGAGTTGGGCGACGCCGAGTTCGAGACCATCCCCGCCGGCGCCTTGGGGCTGTATACGTACTACGAACGGCTCGACCAGGGCCTGCGCCAACTGATGGCCGGCAGCCGCAAGTTTGCCTTGGAGCATCTCTCGCGCAACGACCTGGCCGCACTCACCCGCGAGGCAGCCGATATCAGCGGCATCCCCTACGTTGCCGACGTCGATCAGGACGAGGTCGACAAACTGCTGGCTTCGTAAGGCCGTGGAAAGTTCTGTGGGATAAGCTTCCAGCTTGTCAACCAGGCCACCGGCCGGTTCGCCCGGCCCGGAGCCGTGGTCAGCCAGCTACAGGGAAACAGCCCGGCCGCGCGTTTCGAGGTGTCTACTAACCGCAGCCGGGCTTCATTCAGTGGTTGCCAATCGGCCCGGTGGGTGCAATAATGGTAACGGTATTGCACCGCCAACAGCGGCCGAACCATGCGAATTGGAGTGTCGAAAATGGGAACCACCATCAGTATTGATGAAGCCCAGACGAACTTGGGCAATCTGATTCATCAGTTGTCTCCCGGCGAGGAAATCATCATTATCGAGAACCATCAACCGGTGGCGAAGTTGGTCGGCCAAGCTCGGCCACTCCAACGTCGCCAACCGGGCCGCTGCAAGGGCATGATTTCGCTGCTGGTCGAAGATGATGAACATCTCGCAGGCTTCAAGGAGTACATGCAGTGAGGCTTCTTCTGGATACGCATGCATTTCTGTGGTTCGTAACGAACGATTCGAATCTGAGCGAAGCTGCATTGGAGTTCGTCGCCGAGCCGACCAACGAAGTTTTGGTCAGCCCGGCGAGCTGCTGGGAGATCGCCATCAAGGTGAGCTTGGGCAAGTATCTGCTGACGGCGCCATTCGAAAAGTTCTTCCGGGAAGGAATCGAGGAGAACGACATGGCGGTCTTGCCAATTGATATCCGCCACGCTGCGGTGCTTTCGTCCTTGCCAATGCACCATAAGGACCCGTTCGATCGCATGATGGTTTCGCAGGCCATAGCCGAACAGATCCCGATTGTGAGCCGGGATGCCTCGCTTGATGCATATGGCGTTCGTCGGTTGTGGTGACGAGGGCTGGGATGACTCTGACCGACCAGCGCTCCGGGCCGGGCAAGCCGGCCGGTGGCGAACTTGGTCGGCCAAACTCGAGCACTCCAACGTCGCCAGTTAAACCTTGACCGCCGTTGGCCGTCGGACTATCCTCGGTATAGGCGTACCGGATACGTGAAGGGGCCCTTCGCATCCACGAGGAGAAAGACCATGAAATCATCGAACAAGCCGGGTCGCGCCATCAATCGGCGCGAAGCCCTTGCGGCAGGCGCCGCCCTGCTGACCTCAGCCTTCGCGTTCGGCCGGAGCGGGCAGGCAGATGATTCGCCAGGCTTGCGAAGCCATTGCATCGATGCCCACGCCCATATCTGGACGCGCGAGATCGACCGGTTCCCCCTGCGCGAAGGCGTTACTGTCGAGCAACTCAACCCGCCGAGTTTCACCGACGACGAACTGATGGCCATCGCCGGCCCGGCGGGCGTGAACCGGGTGGTGCTGATCCAGCACTATCCTTACCACGGCTGGGATAACTCGTATCTGATCGACGCGTGGCGGCGGCATCCGCAGCGGTTCCGGGTTGTCGGCATGATCGACCACCAGCTTCCGGATCCCGGGCGGCGGATGCGCGAGCTTCTCCGCCAGGGCGTCACCGGGTTTCGCATCGGCCCCGGTTCCGGCCGGCCGGAATGGCTTGCCTCGGACGGCATGAACGCGATGTGGAAGACGTCGGCCGAAACACGGCAGCCCATGTGCTGCCTGATCAATCCCGACGACCTTTCCGCGGTTGCGAGCATGTGCGAGCGATATCCGGACACGCCCGTGGTGATCGACCATTTCGCCCGCATCGGCATCACGGGCAGTATCGACGAGACCGACCTCGCGAGCCTTTGCGCCTTGAAGCGGTTCCGTCACGTTTGCATCAAGCTGTCCGCCTTCTACGCGCTGGGCGACAAACGTCCGCCGCATGACGAACTGATACCCATGATCCGCCGGCTGTTCGAGGCGTTCGGTCCCAATCGCCTGATGTGGGCGAGCGATATGCCCTACCAGTTGCGCGGCGAGAACACCTACGAAGCGTCCATCGCCCTGATTCGCGACCGCATCGACTTCTTCAGCAACGAAGACCGCCGCCGCCTGCTGAGAGACACCGCCGAAGCGGTGTTCTTCTCTGCCTGAGCTTCGGCGACATCAAACGACTGCTTACCGCGTTTCACCGCCTTGCCGATGTCGCCGGCGCGGTTGCTTGTAATTGAGTGCCACCTCGACATGCCATACCCCGTCTGGTGAGGGGTGCCATCTGCAGAGCCGAGCCCATTCGAATGAATGACACGGTCCGCCGCTACTAGAAGGGGGCTGGCTTTGGTTTGGGCGACACTCTGGCAACGATCGTTTTGGGCATGTTGCCCACCTGGCTTATCTCGACCGGCACGACATGTCGGAGATAATGAGTTCTACTGGACCGCACTTCCCTTTCCGGCTCGATTTGCGCATACTTTCTGCGCAAACGGGCCGATAGATGCTATATTGGAGGAGATAGAAGGAGAATTGCCATGCTTGTCGAGTTCCGGGGGGAGAACCATCGGTCGTTGAGGGAGGAGCAGGTGTTGACGATGGAGGCGGGCCGGGTTGGCGACGAATCTGACGGGCGCCCCCGGCGTGTGCAAGGGTATCCCGAGCAGCTTCTGACCGTGGCCGGTCTGTACGGCGCAAACGCCAGCGGCAAGAGCAACGTACTCGCGGCATTGTCGTTTATGCGCGAAGCGGTCGTTCTGTCGCACCGGTTCTGGTCGCCTGATGAAGAGCCTGACGAGCCGTTGGTGCCGCGCGATCCGTTCGCTTGGGGACCCAAGAGACGGGAACCTTCGCTGTTTGAGGTTGTGCTTCTTCTGAACGGCGCTCGATATCAATATGGGTTCCAGGCGTCGGATGAACAGTTTATGGAGGAATGGCTTTACGCGTGGCCCGGCAGGAGAAAGCAGGTGTGGTTCGAGCGGGAGAACCAGAGATTCAAGTTTGGCGACAACCTCAAGGGCGAGAACCACTCGATCGAGTTGGTCACCCGGCCAAACGCATTGTTCCTTTCGGCTGCTGCTCAGCACAACCATCCGCAGCTAGTAGATCTCTTCGCATGGTTCCGCTCGATCGGTGTCATCGGCCCCTACTCCGGACGCCCTGGTCTTCTTCGGTCTCGAATGGCGTCGAGCCGCGCTCTGGCCAACCTCTTGGATGCCGATGCAGATCAACAGCCGCTTCTGGACGAGGTTCGCGATTTGCTGAAGCGAGCCGATATCGGCGTTATCGACCTGAGGGTCGAAGACGAGCCCGAGAAGAAGCGTTTGCGATCAGGACCGAGCTTCTCTCTGAAGCACCAAAGCGACATGGAGGATGCGTGGCTGCCGCTAAGGGAGGAATCCAACGGAACACAAACGTTGTTCTACTTGGCGTTGCCCGTCCTGCGGGCACTGCAACGAGGCAGTGTGTTGCTGGTGGATGAACTGGAGCACAGCCTGCATCCGGCGCTGGCGAAGCACATCATCGACCAGTTTAACGATCCTGCTACGAACCCGAACAATGCACAACTCATCTTCACGACACACGACACGAACCTGCTCGGAACGATGCTTGGCGAACCGCCGCTCCGGCGCGACCAGGTTTGGCTTACAGAAAAGGACTCTGAAGGGGCCACTGTGCTCTATCCGTTGACCGACTATAAGCCCCGCAAGGCTGAGAATCTTGAGCGGGGCTATCTGCAAGGTCGTTACGGCGCCGTTCCGTTCTTGGCCACCACATTAGTTGGGGGGGAGTGAAGCACGATGGCCAATGCCCGGAACCGGCCCCGTCGCCGAGGGCGACCACGACCGTTTCGCGATCCCAAACCGCTCATCCTTGTTGTGAGTGAGGGGGAAGTGACGGAGCCGGAATACTTGCGAGGATTGCAGCGAGCCTGCCGGAATCCAAGGGTCACGATCAAGGTGGCGGAGGAACACGGTGCGCCGATGACGCTTGTCCGGACGGCCAAGCAACACAAACAGGATGCCGGCAAGCGAGCTGCCCGAGAAAAGGATGAGAACCTCGCCTACGACTCGGTCTGGTGCGTCTTCGATATGGACGAACATCACCGGGTGGGCGAGGCGATGGAAATGGCCCGAGACAATCGAATCGAGTTGGCCATCTCGAATCCCTGCTTCGAGTTGTGGCTTCTGCTGCACTTCATCGATAACCCGGGAATGCAACGTCGGGATACCATCTGGAAGAGGCTGAAACAACACGTGCCTAAGTACGACAAGCACGTCGACTTTCAAGTGTATCAGGGCGGTTACCCGGAGGCAGTAAAGCGGGCGAGTCGGATGAATGAAGAGGCTGATGAGGCGAGTGAGCCTCATCGCAACCCGACAACAGGCGTGTATCGACTCACGGAACTCATCGGTGGCTCGTAGCGTCGGCATCGATTCCTGCGGGTGACGTGGGACGGCGAGTCATTCCTCGCGGGACGTCGGATTGGCCGTAGAGAATGGCGTCCCCCACCGTGCCGTGTACTGTTTCACGCGCAGCTTGCGCGCGGTGTTCTCGGAGGTCATGTAGCGGATCGTGCCGAAGATGGGACGCTCGGGGCCCCAGGGGCGGTCGTAACGGCCGAGCACCCAGCAGATGCCGGAGTACGAGTTCGGGTCCTCGCCGTCGAGCGCAAAGGTGTCGTTCAACTCGATCATGATTTCAAGAGCCTCGCGCGGCCAAGCGGTCCACTCGAGAATCTTCTTGCCCCACAGCATGCGCAGGTAGTTGTGCAAACGGCCTTCATGCACAAGCTGGTGCTGCGCGGCGTTCCAAAGCGAGTCGTGCGTTCGGCCGGCCGCCAACTCGTCCCGGCTATACACGTGCGGGCGGGAATCGGCGGCATGGCCGGCCAGGGTTTGTTGGGCCCAGTCGGGCAGCGAGTCGTAGCGGTCGAAGTCGTCGCGGCGGGAGCAGAAGTTGTAGCCCAACTCGCGCCAGGTAATCAGTTCGTCGAGGAACGCCTCGGCCGGTCCGCTCATGCCCCACCAGCCTTCGCGGCTGCCTGCGGCCTTTTCGGCCAGTCGTCCCGGGGACCAACCTTCCCGGCGGGCCAACTCGTGAAACACCTCGTGGACCGAAACATGCCCGAAGTGCAGGTAGGGCGAAAGGCCGCTCGTGGCGTCGTCGTCGGGATGGTTGCGCAGATCGTTGTACTGTTCAAGGCGTTCGGAAAGGAACCGGCGCATCTGCTTGCGGCCGGCTGTCTCGCCGCC
>JAVEUP010000032.1:0-52372 GCA_034005525.1 Thermoguttaceae bacterium
TCCTTACAACCAAAGGCTTCTGCGCCGGACTGGGCCGTCGCAATTGAAAAAATGACAACGTAAATGTGGGCAAACCTAAGGCTTCCAGCCTGTCTTTTCAGCCGACAGGCTGGAAGCAGAGGCTGCGGGCGATGAGGTGGAAGAGGTTCTTGCAGGAAATGACAAGCTGGAAGCTTATCCCACGCTGGATGACAAGCTGGAAGCTTATCCCACGCCGGATGACAGGCTGGAAGCTTATCCCACGCAATCCGGCACGTCATTGCCTTGCACGGCCTCACTTCTGCGGGCACACGGTGAGTTTGCCCGTCTTCCTGTCCCAACATACGCTGCGGGACTTCAGCCGGTGTTCTCCGTGGCAGTCGGTGCAAACGACCGAGTGCGGATCGGTCTTCTCGGGAAACCGCTCGCGCCAGCGTACAAGCGTCTCGTTGGCGGGGGCATTGTGTTTCGGATGACATTCGGCGCAGGCAGGGTCAATTCGCTCCGGCCAGTACATGATATCGGGCGGCACGGCGCCTGTTTCGTCGTTGCCGTGGCCGAGCGACGCCCCGTGGCACTTCACGCACCCCACGTTCGCCTTCCGATGCTCCTCGGCAAGCGGCTCTTTCGCGTAGTCCTCGTGGCATGTGTGGCATCGCGAGTTATCGGCCCCTCGGGGTTGCACCGGCGCCCATGGGTCCATTGGCATGGCGATTTCCTGCTGCGCCTCCTGCCGCGAGGCGTCCGCGTCGACTGTTTGCGGCCGACTCGCTGAAGCTTTGCACACTTCGAGCACGGGCCTCTCGGCGCGCGCCGCCGCACCGTCCTCGCCAACGACCAGCTTCCGCGTCTTGCGGTCCCACACAACGGTTCGGCGGGCAAGACGATGCTCTCCGTGGCAGTCGGTACATACCACCTGTCCCGGCTCAATCTTTGCGGGCACCCGCTTCAGATAGCGGGCAAGCACCTCGGTTGCCGGCGCATGATGCGATTTGTGGCATTCGGCGCACTGGGCGTCAATCTGTTCGAGCGAAAACATGACGTCCGGCGGGATTTCGTGGGCCTCGTCATCGCAGTGATCGAGGGAGGGACCATGGCACTTGACGCACCCCACTCCGGCGCGGGCGTGGACGAGCGCCAACTCCTCGGTCTGGTAGTTGGCGTGGCAGACATGGCACGCGAAGTTGTCGGCCTTCAGCACCTCCTGCTTCTTCGGGGCCTCGGGCAGTTTCTCGTCGAGATAGCCGTCCAGGGAAAGCGGCGGTACAGCCACCGCTCGCCCCGAATCGCCGCCCGGACAGGCCAGCCAGAGGAAGCACGGCACAACCGCCGCGCAGCTCAGCGCCAACCAGGCACCATACTTCATCACAGGCGACCTCCGTCAAACATAGTCCCAGCTCTTCAACCATTGATACTGGTGGGGCAGGTTCGCGAACGTTCGATCGGTGGCGGCGTCCAATTCCGCCTGCTCCTGGGCGTCCAATGCGCGTCGCTGCAGCACGGCAATGGCGACGTTGTCGACCTGCTCGGGCGTGATCAGGCCCGGAATGGGCGCGGTAATGATGGGATTGGTCAGGATGGCTCGAATGGTCAGCCGGGCGATCTTACTGTCCTCGTCCGCATGGGGGCTTCCGGGCGAACTGTCGCCCTTAAACAACGCCGTGCTGGCGAAGGGCTTGATGCCGAACCAGGCCACGTCGTGCTTCTGGAACGTTGCCCAGAGAGGTTCCTCGCCCTCTCCCATCTTCCCAACATAGCCGGCCGATTGGCTTTCCTCGGCAGCCTCGACCTGTTCGACGCCGGCCATCCGGGTCCTGGCCGAGTACGGCGTGACGACAACCTCCATTTGCTTGGGATAGGTCTCGACCATCCACTTGATGTGCGGCCGATCGTGGGAGGAAATGCCTGTGAACCGGGCTCGTCCCGACTGCTTGGCCCAATCCAGGGCCTTCATCATTTCCTCCACCTCGCCCTCCGTGTGGCGGCTGCTCTGCTCGTGCATGGTAATGCGCCACACATCGACGTAGTCGAGCCCCGCCTCCTTCAGCCCGTTGTCGAAGCTCTTCTTCAACGCATCGAACGACCGCCAATTGGCGTTGCGGACTTCATTCTGGTACCAGGAGTAACCGAGGTACATCTTCTCGCGGCGTCCACGCAACGCACGGGCGTACATGGTAACCTCCTGCGAGGTGCACGCGTCGATGAAGTTGATGCCCCGATCGATGCAGCGGGAAACGACCTCGGTGCGGTTCTTCTGGAAATCGGGATGGTCGATCGGCGCGCCGAGCCAACTGCCTCCCTCGAATAGTCCCGGCACGACCGTGTTGACCCGCTTCCAGTGCCCCCCCAAGCAGACCGCCGAGAACATCAGGCCGGTCTTTCCCCCGCGCCGATATTCCATCTGCTCGTTGTAGTTGAGGATGGCGCCCGTATCGGCCCGCTCTGGGTTGCCGGCATGCACCGTGTAGGTGGGGGTCAGGCCCGCGGCTACCCCGGCCGCGATTGCGGCGGTTTCGCGAACGAACTCTCTTCGGCTAACCTTCGAATCGACCATGGTAGAACCTCCTGTAACTGGGTTATGGGACCACACGACGGCAGGAAACGGATCATTCACCGCCGGTGCCCGGTGGCGCCGGAAATCCATATTTTGGGTGGGTCATGTGTTTGGGCGGGCGTGAGTCCGGTCTGCGGCGTGCGAATCGGGATCGGTACGGCCTGTGTGGCCCGGCAGGGGCCCAAACGATGCGTGCGGCACCCTCCATCGATCCCTCCGCTCCAAACGTCTATGCTAAGCTGTTCGGCGGGTCGTTGTCAAACGCAATCTTGCCACAACCGGGAGCATGGAGTTGGATACCGAACGTTGCGAGGTCCACTACGCGGGCCGCGTCCAGGGCGTGGGCTTTCGGTACACGGTTCGTCAGATTGCAGGTGGGCTTAATGTTACCGGCTTCGTACGCAACCGGCCGGACGGCACCGTGCAACTCGTGGCCGAGGGCTCTCCAAAGGAGGTTCAGCGACTGCTGGAAGACGTAAGAGCCACGATGGGCAACTACATCCGAAGCGTACAGGAATCGCGCAGCCCTGCAACAGGGGAGTTCCAGGGATTCGCGATCCGCTGGTGAAGGCCCACTTCATCGTCATGAAACATCCGGGTTCATGTAGGGTGGGACAAGGCCGCGTAAGCTCTTGGTGGGCCTGCGCAACCCAGGCCCGGGATGGTTTGCACGCCGTGCGCTGGGGGCAGGCCCGGCCAAGCGACCGAAGGCCCACCAGGGGCTTGGCTTGCTTGTCGCCACTCTACATCGTCACGAAACATCCGGGTTAGATCACCCGCTGTGCGACCGCAACTTGTGGACAACAACGAGGGAGCCCGTCCCGGTTGTCCCGGCACGAGCCTGTGGGTCCGCGCTACTGGACGAACTGTTCTTCTTCTTCGTCGGCGTGAGTCGTGATTTCGCCTGCGTCTTCCAGACGGCGGACCACGTCGACGATCTGCTGTTGAACCTGCTCGACGTTCGAGAGTCGCACGGGTCCGAGGTACTCCATCTCCTCGCGCAACAGGTCGGCTGCCCGCTTCGACATGTTGTTGAGGACCTTGTCCTTCAGTTCTTCGCTGGCGCCCTTCAATGCCATGGCCCACTGAGAGCTTTCGACGTTTTTCAGCAGGGTCTGGATATCGCGGTCGCCCAGCTTGTTGATGTCCTCGAAGACGAACATCAGGCGGCGGATTTCCTCGACCAGTTCCGGGTCCTCCTGCGCCAGGTTCTCCAGCAGGCTGCGTTCGGTGGCGCGGTCGGTCACGTTGAGAATCTCGGCCACGCTGGACACGCCGCCGGCCGTTTCAAACTGCTGGCTCATGACGCTGGCCATGCGATGCTCCAACCCGTTCTCTACTTCCTTGATAATATCCGGGCTGGTTTGGCTCATGGTGGCAACCCGCCGGATGACGGACAACTGTCGTTCGGCGGGGAGGCCGCTGATAATGTCGGCGGCCTGGACGGGCGGCACGTGGCAGAGGATCAGTGCGATGGTCTGCGGATGCTCGTCGATGATGAAGGTGAGAAGGTTCTGGCTGTCGACCTTCTGGAGAAAGCCGAACGGCAGGGCCTCGATCGATTGCCGCACGCTGTCCAGCGTGGCGCCGGCATTCTTGCCCAGGGCGCCTTCCACCAGAGCCCGGGCAACGTCCAGACCGCCGGCGCGCCCCGTCAACGCCGCCGGATTCGACCGGGCGAAATCCTGGATGACCGTCTCCTGCTCCTCGCCCGAAAACGCAGCCGTGCGGGCAATCTCGATAGAAACCGCCTCAAGCTGTCTCGGCTCCAGCCGGCTCATGATCTGGGTGGCCTGCTCCTCCGGCAGGCTCATCAGCAGAATGGCGGCCTTTCGAACGTTCGGTGAACTTGGGGTCATGGTCAAAGGCTGGCAAGCAGCAGTAATTGGGGGGGTATGCGCAAGCGACCTGTGCGCAGCCCTTCCGTAGCAGCGGCTGGCCGTATATCGGCAGCACGGAACCTGGAACTTGAGGCGCGTTTACACGGTGGCGGGCTCACGTGCCGGAGCCAGGCCCACCTCCAGGGCCAGATCGCCCCAGTCGGTGGTAAACGGCACGCAAATCGGCGTGACGTTCGAGGGAAACCGGATGGCGTGGTCCGCGCCGGTGATGACGTTCGGCAGGCTGACCATCATGTCGAGTTCGGCCAGCTCGGCTTTCGCCGATCCGGCCACCACGTTGGTCAACTCGCCCACTGCGTCGATCACGTCGGCATTGATCTCATCGGTCTCGCACAGGAGCATGGCCGAGGTGGCTTTTCTGGCAACCTCGGTGGAGAGGCTCAGCACGACCATTCCAACCGCTTTCCCGGAAAGCCCGATGATCCCGCTGATTTCGAAATGACGCGTCTGTTGGCTCTTCAGAAGCAACTGCCCGCGACGCACTTCGCAATTGAGCATGGTCCGGAACGCCCTGCCCAGGGAAGCGATGAATGGGTTGATGTACTCGGCTCGCATCAACGAGATCCTCGGTGTGAAATAAGGGGCGTTACGAGAGCAACGATTCCTCCGCCGCGTGCCTCGATGCCCGGTCTCTGTCCTGGAAACATTAGGTTACCCATCGCGAGGGGGCAAGCCGCAATGACGGGCCTCTGCCTGGCATTGGCCCGCTCCCGCACGACGGCAGTTCGGGTGGTAACGAACATGGCGCGCAGACCGCCAGAGACTCCCTCCACTCTGACCCACCGGACGGAGGAATAGGCAGGAGTATGTAGGGTGGCGACAAGCAAGCCAAGACCCAGGTGGGCCTTCGGTTGCTTGGCCGGGCCTGCTTCCAACGCACGGCGTGCAAACCACTCCGGGCATGGCTTGCGCAGGCCCACCAAGGACTTACGCAACCTTGTCCCACCGTACATGAATCATCCGGGCTAGCCTCTGCGTCGCCGGCCCAGCAGCAGTCCCAGCACCGCCCCCAGCAGCAGCACGAGGCTCGTCGGCTCGGGGATGATGGTGAGCGTGACGAAGTTGGCGAAGTCGCCGCCGTTGATACCGGGAAGATCGGCGTCGTAGCGGATCTTCCACTCGTTCAGGCCCGCGAAGAACGCGCTGTTGTTTGCGTAGCCGTCGAAGATGCCGCCGTTCCACTCGCCTGAGTAGCTGATCAGCGTGAACGTCGTGCCGTAGGGTACGGCACTGGCCGGATCGGCCAGATCGATCAGTTCCAAGGCAACGCCGCCGAGCGAGTCCAGGTCCAGGTGGCCGTCCAGGTTGAGCAGGTCGGCAGTTACAGTGTCCGAGTTGAACTCCCATTCGAACACCGAGCCGCCGGCCATCGTCAGGTGATTGCCGATGGCCAACGTGCCGATGGACGCCCCCGGTGCGAGCCGCCCGCCGGTGTTGACGCCGACCACCGAACCGATGCTGCCCGTGCCGCCGAGCGTGGCGCCGCTGCCGACCGTGTACGCGCCGCCGCCGGTATGCGTTCCGTTGACCAGCAGCGTGCCGGCGTCGACCCAGGTGGGGCCGGTGTAGTCGTTCGTGCCGTCAAAGACGAGCATGCCGGCAGAACTCTTCACCAGGGTCCCGCCGCCGTTGAGTTCGCCCAGGTTGGCCAGTGTGCCGGAGTGGGTGTTGAAGGTGACCTGGTGGGTGGCCGTGCCGATGCTGTTGCCGGTCATGTCGAGCGAGCCGCCGTCGAGCGTGACGGTGGCAGTGGCATTCACGCCATCGGTCACGCGAACAATATCGCCGCCGATGGCAACATTGCCGCCAGAAATGTTAAGGTGTCCGTTGGCCGATCCGGTGCCCGTCCCACCGGTGGCGATGTATTCGGCCATTCGCACCGCCACGCCGTCGGTAGCGCCGATGGAAACATCGCCCCCCGTCACGTTGATCGTGGCGTTCATTACTGGAGCAGGTTGCGAATTGGGCGAGCTGTAGTTGCCCGCGGCGCGCCCCATATTCAGAACGCCATTTTGAATCGACGTTGTTCCTCCACCGATGTTCACAATGCTGTTCGTAATGCGGGCCGTTGTCAGCGCATTCCCTGAAGGAGCCGTGCGCGTGGCCATGGTGAGGCTTGCCATAGCCAGGGTTCCCTGGTCAAAGGAGAACGTATGAGTGATGCTGTTGCCCCGATTCTGCGTGCCGATTGAAACCGCGTCGAAGAGCAAGTCCACGTTGTGGCCGGTGACGTCGAAGTTGTTCCCCGAATTGCTGTTGCCGGTCGTGGCACCGCTCGCGCCCAAGTTGAAGGTCGCCCCTTCCACGCCGTCCGCCGCGCGTACTTCCAAGGTGCCCGTTGCTCCCGGAAAGAAGATCGATGCCGTGTCGCGACTGCCGGTGCCGACATTAAAGGTGTTCACGTGAATCACGTTGGCCCCGGTCCCGAGTCGCAATTCGTTTACGTTGGGACTAATGCCCCCCAGTCCTCCCGCGCCCACGGTCAGCGTGGCCGCTCGAATCGTAGAGTCCTTTGCCAATGCCAGCCAGGAAGCGTAGGAGGAACTCGACGAGCCGGTCGTGCTACCAATCCGCACCAACCCGTCCGTGGTGTTCAGGTCGATTTCGAGCGTGTCCAACCCGCTTGCGTCGATGCTTGACCTGTTGACCGCGGTGTTGCCAATCGCAACGAGCGCTCCGAAGGCCGGATTGAGTATCCTCAAGGCGGCCTCGCCGGTAACGCTCAACCTTGTGGTCGAACTGGCCGTCGTGCTGCCGAGGACCACGTCGCCGGAAATGATAAGCTCCTTTCCGGCCGCGATGGCAATTTGATTGACGTTGCTGGTGCTGTGGGTTTGGACCAGCAGTCCACCGAAGGCCGCGTCTTCGTTCACTTCAAGCCTTCCGGTGGTCGTCAACCCAGCGGTACTGCCGAACACGAGGCCACCGGTCATGCTGTGGGCAGAGTCGAGGCGAAGCACGCCCCGGTCGATTGTCGTAGTTCCCGAGTACGTGTTCGCCCCGTTGAGAACGACCATCCCGCTACCCATGTGGTGAAATCCGCCGACGCCCTCGATTGCCGAATTGAAATCGACACCCTGGGTCTGGGTATCGGAACGGTTCAGCGCGAGAGTGCCATGGTTGACAATTGGGCTGGAAACGGGAATAGAGCCGTTGGTACCGCCGGTGCCGAGCTGAAGCGTTCCCTCAGCGATGTGGACTGCGCCAAGGTGACTATTACTGATGTCCAGAACGAGGGTACCGCGGCCCGACTTCGTAAGCGTGGCGCCCGAGGTATTCAGTGGCGAACTGATCGTGGCGGTAAGCGCCTTTGTCGGCGCAGATGCATCCGGATTCACCACGTGGATGATGTATTCATTGGTGCTCCCCACGGTAATCCCGTCGTCGAAGCCGCTTAGATGGATGCCGTAGTTCCCTGCCGCCGCTCCGGGATTAAGCGTGAAGAGCATAGCGCCACTGGTAACTGCCAGAGCCTGGCCGGCGCCGGTGCCCGTGACGTGGTGCGTAGCGGCCGCAGCGCTGTCGTTATGCAGGACCAGGGCATTAAGAGTCGTGCTTACCAGACCGGTGAGATCGGCGGCGAGCGACTCGCGCACGTTGCTGGTAGCGACGGCTGCGGCGTAAGTGGTGTATTCGGTGGCGAAATCGAGTGCAACGAACCCTCGCCCCGATATATAGGTCACTAGGCTGTTCCCCATGTTCGACTCGACAATGTTCGCCGTGGTTCGTTCGCCGATGGTCCAGGGAACGATGCTCTGAGTCGTGGTACCCACGCCGGTGCCGCCGCCTACCAGGTTGTTGCTGGCAATGAAGGCAGTCTGATTGGCACTGGTCCCGATGCGCAACCGGGTGCGCGGGTCGGCGGTGTCGCCGAGATTGCGCCCTCGCACATTGAGGGTGGCACCGGTCGTACGGATGAAGTTGTCGGCAACGATCTCACTTCGGGAACCGGTGCCGCCGCTATTCTCCAACCTCGCGTAGTTGGCCCCACCCGCGATATGGAGAGCACCGATGGTCTCTGAGGTGCTGCTTGTCGAGTTTTGATCGGTCCGGATCCAAAGCCCGCTGGGGACGGAAGACGCCGATGGCGAGCCGTCCGCTGAATTGAGCGTGATCGTTGCGTTGTTGAGGACGCGGGCGCCGCTGCGGGTGCTGCCGTTGTTATCCAGCAGCAGGGCTCCGTCCTTATTGACCGTCCAGGAGGCGGCGTCGATCCGGCCGATGCCGTTCATTTGGAACAGACCGCCGTTGACGATAACCGAGCCGGTGAACCCGGTGCTGATGTTGTTGAAGTTCTGATTGGTGTTCACTCCGGAGCCGGTCTTGATGATGGTGCCGGTCCCCTGCAACTGGCCGCTGAAGGTGCGGTTTCCCGCGGTTTGACCGGTTAGAGTCAACGTATGAGACCCCACGTCGACGACGGCGTAGTCGCGAATCCCGTCGGTGGTGGTTCCGCCTTCAATCGAGCCGACGGCCTCATCGGCTGTCAGTCGCAGCATGCTGAAGTCCGTCGCAGCGAGCAAGACACGGGCAGTGTTGCCGATAGCATTGCCACTCCCTGTCTCGAGTGTCCCTTGCTGGACGCGCAGGATGCCGTTTTGGGTGTTCGCGCCGGTCAATCGCAACGTGCCGGCGCCGGCCTTGGTAATTGCGGTGTTCCCCGTAATGCCGGACGATACGGTAAACGTTTGCGGACTGTCCTGAAAGAAGACGAGTTCCGTTGGGCCGGTCTCGGTCGTGCCGCCGCCCGCCCTGAGATTGCCGCCGAAAATGCCGGGCGCGCCGGACGTAACCTCGTCAGTAACGAGAATGCCTCCGCTGACGATGCCAAGTACGGCCGCGCCGGCCAGATTCAACTGAGATCCACCGGCGGCGTCGAAACGGAGACTGTGAAGGTTCACCGATTCGCCAAGTGCGCCGGTAAAGCCCGACCCCGAGTCGGTGACGTGGTCACCTGGCACCCAGGTGGCCACATCGTTCTTCACGATGGACGCGAAGCCGACGATATTGTTCCCGGCGCCATCGCGTGTTGCGAACCATGTCCCGCTGTCGTCTTTTGCTACGGCGAAGGCCGCGCTGTTCGCAGTGGTGGAGCCGAGCAGACCCGTCGTAGCGTTGTTGCCGCTGCTCGTGGTGATGCCCCGGGTGGCGCTCTGCGCACCCGAGGGCAGTTGAAACCGAACGGTTCCGGCACTGGCCCCGCGAGTAATCGTCCCCAGATTCAGCACGGCGTCCTGCCCGGTCCCGGCGTTTACCACGACGCGGGCGGCGCCGTTGTTGGCCAAGGTCGTGCTGGCCACGTCTTGCACAGTGGCATCACTGGCGTTGCCGTTGATAACAAGCGTAGCACTCCGCAAATCCAATGTTGCGTTCGGCAGCTTGGAATCGTTGTTCGTGGTGTAGTCGAGGATCAGGGTTCCAGAGTTCATTCTCGCCGCGCCCGTGCTGGTCACGGTCCCTGAGACCGTTACCGTGCCTGACCCGCCCTTGAATATCCGGGCAGCGCCCGTCAGGTTGGCTTCCACGGTTCCTCGATACAGGTTGATTCCCGCTGCGTCGCCCGGATTGGTCACGGTGATAGTCCCACCCCCCTTAACGTGCCCCTCGCGTCCGGCAAAATAGTTCCCAACATGAATGCGCGGAGTCGTGACCTCGAATCCCCCGGTGTCGAGGACGGCGACGTCGCCGGCGGCAGCGTGCCCGACGTAGACGCGATGGACGCCGCTGCCGATGGCATCGTCTGCTCCAAGCTTCACGGTGGCGCCATTACGAATATCGACGTAGTTGCTCGTACTCGTTCCCCATTGCAGCACGCCGGTGCTGCCGAGCGTAAGCAAAGTGCCCGGATTTTGCACAAAGAGATCGTCAGCCACCGTGACGGCGCCGGTAGAAAAGGCCCAACTTCCGGAGTGGAAATAGAAGTCAGCGGAGCCACCCGATTGACTGATGCCGCCGCCGACAACACCATGACTGCCCGCACTGCCGGTGAACGCAAAATCGCTGCTCCCGCTCACGGGCGTATTGAGAGTGAACGCGGCTCCGTTGTTCACCTGGATGGAACCGCTCGCGATGGTAAGATCCCCGCCGGAAAGAACGTAGTTGTCTTCAAACAAGAGACTCTTCGCCGCGCTGCCCGCGCCAACAGAAATGGTGGGACCGGTAAGGGGAACCGGAGTGACAAAGACTACGTCGTGCCCGGTGGTGGGCACTCCTGCAGTCCAGTTCCCGCCAACCGACCAGTTGGCATCAGTCGTGCCGGTCCAGCGGTTCTCCTGGCCCGAGGCGGTGTTCAGCACGCTGCCAAGCATCAGGGTGGGAATGATCGAAACCAAGAAACGAGCAGACCAGTTCCAGCGAGTGGATTTCATAGCAGGCGTTCCGGTGTGGCAGTGGAGCGGATTAACTCGTGAGTGTTCTTGTAACCAGCAATTCCTTGATTATCATTTCGGATGGCAAGACTTGTCAAGCAGTTTGACGACATTTCCAGGCGGTCGCTGGAACACCAAGAAGAGCCCTTCCTCCGGGGGTCTCCTTTAAGGTGTCTGGAAAATGCCCCGTTAGCGGCTATTCAACTCGTCGGGACAAAAACCCTCTTCTGGCCGCCGCATCCTGAGGCGGGATTTGTGCCAGCCTTCCTTGTCAACGAGTTATGCCCTTGCCAATGACTCTTGCCGAGAGGCTGCTGTAAGGTGTTCAGGCAGATTCCCCGTTGGTGACATCGCGAGAGATTGTGCCGGCCGGGCGGCTTGTACGTGATCCCGCGCGAACGGCGTGGACTTGGCTCCCCCCCACAGCCCCTGCGACGGACATGCGGCGGGATGTGTTGCCGAGGGCACCGGCGAGGGGACAATCGGCGTAAAACCCGGCGCGTGGCCGCCCCGAGCCCTGACGTAGTGGCACTATGTAACGATGCTGCCGGCGGCCCGAAGGCAGTTGTTACCGGACGCGGCCGACCGTTCTCCGGCGCCGGCCCAGCAGCAGGCCCATCACTGCGCCTAGCAGCAGCACGAGGCTCGTCGGCTCGGGGATGATGGTGAGCGTGACGAAGTTGGCGAAGTCGCCGCCGTTGATCCCGGGAAGATCGGCGTCGTAGCGGATCTTCCACTCATTGAGGCCCGCGAAGAACGCGCTGTTGTTTGCGTAGCCGTCGAAGATGCCGCCGTTCCATTCGCCCGAGTAGCTGATCAGCGTGAATGTCGTGCCATAGGCCACGGCGCTGGCCGGATCGGCCAGGTCGATCAGTTCCAGGGCAACGCCGCCGAGCGGGTCCAGGTTCAGGTCGCCGTCCAGGTTGAGCAGGTCGGCAGTTACAGTGTCCGAGTTGAACTCCCATTCGAACACCGAGTCGCCGGCCATCGTCAGGTTGCCATCGATGGCCAACTCGCCGATGGACGCCCCCGGCGCAAGCCGCCCGCCCGAGTTGACGCCGACCACCGAGCCGATGCTGCCCGTGCCGCCGAGCGTGGCGCCGTTTTGCACATGGTACGCGCCGCCGCCGGTATGCGCGCCGTTGACCAGCAGCGTGCCGGCGTCGACCGCGGTCGGGCCGGTGTAGGTGTTCGTGCCGTCCAGGACGAGCGTGCCACCAGTGGTCTTCGTCAGGGTGCCGCCACCGTTGAGTTCGCCAAGGTTACCGAGAGTGCCGGACTGGGCGTTAAATGCAATCTGGGTGGCACTGGAACCGATGCCGTTGCCGCTCATGTCGAGCGAACCGCCGTCGAGCGTGATCGTGACGTTCTCGGTGCCGGCGCCGCCGGTGCGGAGGATATTGCCCGTCACGGCCAGTGCGCCGCCGGTCAGGGTGATGTTGGAGGTGACCGACCGGCCAGATCCCGCGTTCGCCATGTTGATGGCTGTGCCGCTGCCGGTGCCGACCGTGACATCGCCGCCCGTGATATTGAGGTCGGCCACAACCGCGCCACCGCTGCTGGTGTTCTCGGCCATCATGAGGGAGCCAATCGTAGACGTGCCACCGCCGAGGTTGAGCGTGCCGGTGGCGTTGCCGGTGCCGGAACCGGTGCGGCGGGCCAAGATGACTGACGTGGCATCCAGGGAGCCTTCATCGAAGGTCAGGATGGCAGTGGTGCTTCCGGTGCCGGCTGAGCGATCCGCCATGGTCAAAGTGCTTGCCAGCAGATCGGCACCGTGGCTCGCAAGATCCACTGTGCCTGCCAGCGGGCTCGACGTACTGGTCGTACCGGAGCCGAGATTCACGGCGGCACGCCCGACACCGTCGGCCGCGCGCAGTTGCGCGGTGCCGGTACTGGAGGCGAACTCGAGCAGGCCGCGCCCACGCGTGCTGCCGCCCACATTCAGGGTGTTCACATTCAGGGTGGTGGTAACGGAACCGAGTTTCAGGGTTTGCAGTGCGGTGGGCTGGTTGGCCGCCACGTGCAGGGTGCCGGCCGTAATGGCGCTGTCGGGCGCAAGGATTAGCGTTGACGTGGCGGTCGAGCCGCCTGTAACGCTGCTGTTGTCGCCAATGCGCATCGTTCCAGTGCCAAGATTTACGGTGAAGGAACTCAAGCCGCTGAAGTCGGCCGTGGCGGCATTGACATTACTGCTGCCCGTCGCCCCGCCCACCTGGAAGGTGCCGCCGGAGTTATTGTGGACGAAGGCACCGCCGCCCGTCGCAGCCAGCAGCGTGGTGGAGTTCGAGGTGTTGGCTCCGAGGGTGACCGTGCCCGTGACGGTGAGAGTGTTGCCAGGGGTCACGATAAGGTTGTTCGTAGCCGTCGTGCTGTTCGTCACAACCGAGAGGGAACCTACGGTCTGGCTAACGCCGTTGAGGTGCAAAGTGCCTGCGGTGCGCGGGGTGGTGTCGCCCAGGCGGAGTGCTGTGCTGGCCGGCAGGGCATTGTCCACCCCAAGCATCAGGGTGCCGTTGTTCACGTAAGTATACCCCGTGCCGATCGTCTTGACTCCATTGAGTTGCAGCGTGCCGGGTCCGCGCTTGGCGATGTTCAATCCGTTGGCGGTCGTACTGGTGATGTTGCCGTTGATGATCGTTTCGCCGGAACCGTCGATATACCAGGTGCGCGTGCCGGTAAGACTGTCAGCAGTGACGCCGTTAAGGGTGAGACTCTTACCGGCCAGGATATTGTTGTTGAGGGTGACGGAGGCGCTGGAGACGAGCAGGTTGTAGCCGCTGCTGAAGGTAAGGCTGTAGTCGCCGATGAAGCCCTGGGCGGTGTCGTTGTTCTGGTTGACGGTGTTGGCGATGGTGCGGTCACCACCGTAGGCGAACACGCTGCCGTTGCTCAGAACGAGGGCACCCGCGCCGAGGGCCCCGTCATGGCCGATGCCCAGTGCGCCCGCACTGTTGGTGGTGATGCCGGTGTAGTCGTTGGCGCCGTTGGTGAGAATCCACGTGGCGGAGCCGTCGACAGTCACTCTTAAGGCGCCCCCGTTGTCGGACAACTGGCTGGTGATCATGTTGCCTTCGGGGTTGGTGCCTCGCAGGTAGAGAATCTTGGCGCCCTCGACTATGTCGTTGGCCACGTTGGTAAGGACGAGCGGCCCAACGCCGTCGGCATGAATCTGGGTGCTGCCGGTGGTGGTGTTCAAACGAACCTTGCGGTCGCTGACTTCCCCCGCGCCGATGTATTGAAGGATGCCGGCCCCCGTCCCGCCGTTGCCGAGGGTAACGGCGCTGGCGTCGCTGTTCGCATAGGTCGAATCGCCCACGCTGCTTGGTCCGGGCGCGGTGCTGTTGCCGAGCGAGGTAACGGCCAGGACACCCTGGTTGACGTTTGTCCGGCCTGTGTAGGTGTTCATGCCCGTCAGACCCAAGCGACCGGAGCCCAGCTTGCGGATGCCGGTAACGGAATCCGCCGCGGAAATGTCGCCGCTGATAGTGGCGAAGTCGGCTCCCGTGTTGCCGTTGTAATCGACGCGGATGGCGCGCAGGTTGTTGCCGATGGCGGTCAGGGTAATGCCGGTGCCGCTCGCCGAAGCGTTGGAGCTGATTCTGAACTGTGTGGCGTTGTTGACGCTGGTGATGTAGGCCCCGGAGGGGATGTTCGTGCCGGTAATGCTCTGTCCAACGACGAGCCCGCTGGTATCGCCCGATGTCACCGTGATGGTGGGGCTATCCTTACTCGTACTTACGGTTATTGCCTTCTCCGTTGCGGCGGCCGTACCCAGGGAGAAGCTTCCAGCGATTTCCACTTCAGAAAGCGCAATGGAGCCGGTGGCGCCTTGGCCAAGGGCCTGGGAGCCGTTGAGAATCAGTCCGTCGCGGGCGTCGAGGAATCCGGTCGTGTGGCCCCAGACAGGTGTTCCGGCCCAGGAGACGGTCAGCTTGCTGTCGCCGCCAAGAAAGCCGCCGGAGAACTGGGCGGTATTGGCTGGGGCGGGCGCGAACTGCATTTCACCGGCGCCGGTGCCGATATTTCGGTTAAGGGTCCCCTGGCTGTACAGAGTGCCGCCGTTGAACACGAGGTTCGAGTTCGAGGAGAGGCCCTGGCCATCGGCGGCCATCAAGATGCCCTGGTTGATCGTGGTGGCGCCGCTGTAGGTGTTGTTGCTGTTGCCGAGGCGCCACACGCCCGTACCGGTCTTGGTAACGCTGGTAATGTTGGCCCCGGTGCCGCTGTCGGTAAGCCGGGGGTTGAAGGTGTTGTCGCCCTGAGAGGAGCCCGTGAAGATAAGCGACTGGGGCCCCACCACGCCATGCACGATGGCGCCGGTGTTGCTCCAGACAATGGCGTTATTCAGCGACACTGTGCTGGATAGCGTTGCTCCCGTCCCCGCCAAGGTGAACAAGCGGTCGGTGCTCGCCGAGCGGGACCCGAGCGCCAGATTTCCTTCCATGATGCTGCCGCGGTAGATCAGCCCGCCGGTGGAGCCGTTGAACACCAGGCTTGCCGCATTGGTGGCATCGCTCGTGGCGTCGCCCTTGCCAATACCGCTAGCTTGGCCAATGTCGGCCAGCGTATCTACGGTTATCAGGCCGGTGGAGCCGATGGTGGTTACGCCGGTGTACGTGCTGGTGCCATACCAGCTTTGGGCGCCCGTACCAATCTTCGTTACGTGGATGACGCCGTTGGTTTCGTTGATGATGCCGTAGGACGTGCCGGTGCCGTTGTTATTGCCGAGAGTCAATGTCGCGGCTGAACCGCTCGTGTTGGTCACGATGCCGTTGTTGGTGAACTGGCCGATGCTCGTTCCGGTGCTCACTCCGTTCAAGTCCAAGATTCCGTTCTGGCGGATGACGGTGGTGACGTTGGCGCCGCTGAGCGTGCCGCTCCCCGAGAGTTGGAGTGTGCCTTCATTGATATAGGTAGTTCCGGTCCTCGTGTTCACGCCTGCGAGGACCAGGGTTCCCTCGCCGGCCTTCGTGAGGCCGCCGGTGCCCGTAATGATGGAATCGATGGTGAGGGTGTCGGTGTCCTGATTGACCCGGACGACGAGGGCACCATCACCAGCGGCAAGGGCGTTACCGCCAGTGATGGTGGCGGCGCCACCGGTGGCGAGGAGGCCCCTGCCGGTGAGGGTGAGAGTCGCGCCGGAGTTGATGGTAAGGGCGTGCGAACCGGCGAACTTGATCGTCGGCACGGAGATTGAACCGGTGGCGAAGCTGCCGGTGACCTCGTTGTTCAGGCCCGAACTAAGCGTGGTGGAGGAAGTGGCAGTCCCGCTGTCCACGCCGTAAACCGGAGCGCGCATCACGACACCGTCTCGAAATGCGTAGTCGGTGCCTTCCCAGTATACGGAACGCGTCAGTATCCCGTTGCCGCTGCTGCTCGTGGCCGAGTTCACCTTGTCGAAGCTGACAACGTTGTCGGTAGCATCGGCCCCGACGATGTTCAATGTACTGTTGCCGGTGGTGTTGACCCGGTCGAAAGCGAGCGAGGCGGTGCCGCCGGTCCCGGGGGTGACGCGGAGCGTATTGGCCCCGTACGAGTAGAGAAGGGTGCCCAGGTTCTGCACGTTATTCACCCCGTCCTGGCCGACAAGCTCCAGCGTGCCGCCGGCGTAGCTGTTGCTGTTATTGAAGGTGACGGCGCCGGTGGAAGGCAGGACGGTTGAAATCGCCCCGTTTGCCCGGAGTTTCAGCGTACCGTTGGCAATCGTGGTCGTGCCGGTGTAGGTGTTCGCACCGGCAAGCACCCACGTGCCGGCGCCGACCTTGGTAACGGCTACTTTACCACCTGCGTTGTTGTTGGGAATGGTCCCGTTGATCGTGTTGTCGGCTGTGCTGGTGCCGCCGAGAACGAGCGTTTTGTTCTGAGACGCGGAGCCGCCCGTAGCGGTGAAGTTGGAGTTGACGACAACCGGGTCGGAACCCGACTGGTTGGCGTAGACGCTGGCGGTGGCGGTCGTGCCGTTGAGGTTGAGGACCTTGCCCGTGGTGAGGCCGGCGCCTGTGGCGGCCTGGGTAGTACCGACAATGAGCGCACCGGCGGTGGAACCTGTACTGCCAAGGTTAATCGTCCCCGCGTTGTTGTTCAGCGAGCGGAAGTCCGTTATGACAATCGCGCCTTGGATATTGACCGTGCCGTTGAGCGTGGTTTCGGTACCCATGATGGTCAGGCTGCCGGAGCCGGTCTTGGTGAGATTCTTGGTTCCGGCGCCACTCGTGTTGATGCTCCCGCCGATGACCGTATTGCCGCTTCCGCCGATGGTAAGTGTTCGCGCGCTGCCGTCGCTGTTGTTCCAGAAGTTGCCGTTGACGGTGAGCAATCCGCCCATGTTGTTGTTGAAAGTGGAGTTACCCGATGAACTGGCCATTGTCTGGGCGCCGAAGGTCATGCCGTAGCCGTTGCGGCTGTTGAACGTCGCGGTGTAGCCGCTCCGCGCATGAAGGTCGCCAAACGTGACCGTGCCGTTGACCGCTGCCCCGCCTACCGCAGGACCGGCAAAGAAGGTGGAGGAATCATACAGATAAACGTTCTTGCCGATGTTCAGGCTGTCGTCCGATCGGATTTCGAGGATGCCGCTGCGCATTTCGATTGGCGAACTGGTACCGGTACCCGTGGCAGTGCCGAACACGTCGGCCGAACTGACGCGCACTGAGTTGTGGCCGGTGCTGGCGCTGCCGACAATACGGATGCGCCCGGAGAAGCCGGAAGCGTCTGACGGGCTGAGGAACAGGGTACCCGTCCCGGCCTTATCGAGTATTCCAGTGCCGGTAAGCAGTCCGGTAAGCAGGAACCCGCCGCCTGCTCCCGTCGTATTCACGCCGCCGAGCGTGCTGGTAGTGGTGCCGGCTAAATGCAAGCCGCCGGAGAGCGTCAGGGTGCCGTTGTTGGAAATGATACGCGTGGCGCGCGCGGTGGGCGTGCCGGCGGCCATGGTCACCAGACCGGAAAGGGTGTTGTCGCCAATGCTGCGGACGGCGCCGCCGCGTGAATTGATCGGCCCGGCGCCCTGAAGCGACAGATCCCGCACAACGGTGAAGCCGCCCCCGCTGCCGTCCAGCACCAGGGACCCGCCGGGGAAGCCGACCGTGGACGTGTTACTTGTGGTATAGTTGCACTCGGTCACCACGATGGCGGAGGAACCGCTGCCAAGCTGTTCCGGATTCGTGATGATGAGCGATCCGTTTTCAATGAGGATATCGCCGGCGAAGTCGTTCGATGTGTTGGTCAGCCGTAATGAGCCCCCACCGATCTTAGTTAGGCCGGCAGTGCCTGAGAGTTGAGAATTGAGCAAAAGAACACGACCAAGATTCACCTGAATGCGGCCGCCGGTTAGGGTGACATCGCCGCCGGAAAACGTGTAGCTGTCCTCAGCCCAAAGACTGTTGGCCACGCTGCCCGCACCGAGGGCAATGGCGGACCCAGTACCGGGAACCGGAGTGACGAAGATTACGTCGTGCGCGGCGGTGGGTACGCCTGCACCCCAGTTGGTCCCAATCCACCACTTGGCATCGGTTAAACCGGTCCAATGGTTCTCTTGACCGGAGGCGGTGTGGAGCAAGCCGCCCATCGCCAAGACAGAAACGATCGAAACCAAGGTTCGGACAGACCGGTTACAAGGAGCAGGTTGCATAGTCAGCACTCCCATGCGGCAGTTGAACGGATCAAATGAGGAGCGTTCTTATACCCGATAACTCCCTAGATTCTCCTTAGCGGATAAGGTGGTGTCAAGCGCCTGGTTAAAATTTGGTGCCGGGAGGCTCCTTCCAGGTGTCAGGATATCTCCCCGTTGGCGGCATCGCCGGTCGCGGCAGTTCGGAAGGAGTCAACGGACGCGGAAAGGCGCGCCGCGGCCATGGCCCGAAGCCGGAAGATGACCAAGGCACGGCGGCAATTATTGCCTGAATGCGGTGGCAATAACGTGGTGGGAATTGGGCCAGTCGCCCGGCGCCCTGGCAGAAAAATCCATATATGCCCCCCCCTCAGCGGTCTTGCAGGCTATTGACAACGTTCGCAATGGATGCCAAAATTCGCGACATGTCGAGGCGATGGCTGGCCAACAGGCGCCGGTTTCCTTGGTCGCTTATCGGGGAAGCCCGCCAGGTTTCGGTGCTTCGGGCAATGGTTCATCTTGGTCTTGCCGGGGGCGTTGGCTCCCAGGAGGAACGCGATGATTGCGACACAAGTGTCAGCCGGAAGGCGCTCTGTGGAAAGATGTGGTTTTACCCTGGTGGAGTTATTGGTTGTCATCACGATCATCGGCATCCTGATCGCCCTGCTGCTGCCGGCCGTGCAGAGCGCGAGAGAGGCCGCCCGCCGGGCGCAGTGTCTGAATAACATCAAGCAAATCGCCCTGGCGTTCCACGCCTATCACCAGTTGCAGGAAGCGTTTCCCGACGGTGGGAAGAACCGCCGGGACTAACCGAGACACCCCAGCGCCGTCGACGACGGCTCGGAGAACTGGGGGTGTTGCTCGCCTCACAGCCGGGGCGAATGGAGTTGGCCTTACCATATCTTCATCTTCCCGTTCATCGAACAGCGCAATGACGGCCAACCGGTGAGCTTCGACGAGTTGTAGAATGGACAGTAGACCCAAACGTTGCAAATCGAAAGGCGAGCGGGGGCCGTGAGGCCCCTGTTTCCGTCCTGACTTTCACGCCGGTTGTCACCCATGCGCCCGGCAACCAGAAACACACAAGCGGTCCAGTCTGTCACGAGAGCGCTGAACTGCCCAATGTCTTGCAGAAACAGGGGCCTCACGGCCCCCGCTCGCCGGAATTTATGCAACTGCAAAGTCTATCCAACCACCACGCCTTTCGTGCCTCAGGGTCGTGCCATGCCGTCACACGTCGCCCCAAATCGGCACGCCCGCGCCGCGGATGGGGAACCCGAGCCGCTTGTCGGTCAGCAGGTTGATCAGCGTCCGTCCGTCCTGCCAGCGGCGGAGGTTGCGGCAGAACATCTCGGTCATGCGGTCGATCCGCCAGGCGGCCTGCCCGCCCACGTGCGGCGTGATGATGACGTTCGGCATCGCCCACAGCGGGCTTTCCACCGGCAGCGGCTCGGGGTCGGTTACGTCCATGACCGCGCCGGAAAGATGGCCGGCGTTCAGAGCGTCAACCAAATGATCGGTCACCACCAGCGGTCCCCGGGCCATGTTGGCCAGCAGGGCGCCGGGCTTCATCTTCGCCAGTAGTGCAGCGTCGAACAGGCCGCAGGTCGAGTCGTTCAGCGGCAGGCAAAGGACCACCACGTCCGACTCGGCCAGCAGGTCGGGCAGCCGGTCGGCCGGCCAAAGCTGGTCGACCGAACCGGGCTTCTCCACGGGGAACAGATCGACGGCCAGCGTTCGGGCGCGGAACCCGCGGAGCACCTCGGCCAGGCGCCGGCCCACGCCGCCGAGGCCCACAATGCCGACCGTCTTGCCCGTCAGGTCGCCGGTCGGCCGGCGGATGAACTCCCGCTTCTGTTGGGCGAGGAAGAAAGTGGGCAGGCTCCGGAAAAAGGCTGTCAGCAGGGCGATGGTATGTTCGGCCACCTGGTCGGAGAGCACGCCGGAGGCGCTGGTTACGGCAATGTCGGACTCGATCACCGGCGGCACGAGGCAGTGGTCCATGCCGGCGGCCGACGACTGAATCCATCGCAGCCTGCCCGCACGCACGACGCCTTCCCAGTCGATGGGCACCTTGGCATGTCCGCAGAAGACATCGGCCCGGAACAACTCCTCGGCAACGCCTTCCTGGCCGGCGTCGACCACCTCGGCCTCCGGCATGGCGGCGGAAATCTGTTCAACGTGGCGTGCTTTGACCGGGTAGCATAGGACAATGCGGGTAGTCATTGGAGGCAATCTTTCGCGTTACTATGGGGCAATGTGCCTCGCATTGTACCGCGACAATTGCCGCTGTAAAGTCGCGTATCGGGCCATCACTTGCGATGGACACATCGAGCAAATGGCGACACCGGTACCCGTCCGAGGAGAGCGGGGCCGACACGACCCCGGCACGGCGCCCTCAACAGCCGGTGGCGGCCATTACGAAGGCGAGAAACAGCATGCCCCAGCAGAAACGTCTCATCGTCGCAACTCCATCTCGTCGTCAAGGCCCCAAAGCCAGCCCAAAACCGGCATCCATCTATTATAGCCGCTTCGTGAACGGTTCGGCGATCGGGTGGACGTGACATTCTCGGTTGCGGATCCTCTGCCAGCCCGAACTCGGCCCACGCTTCGCCGGGGTTCCCCACCAGTTGCCCAAAACAGCTATGGGCGAACGGAATAATCATGGATTGGATTGTCGGGGGGGTGGTAATTAAATCCCAAGCGGGGCCATCGCACGTTGTCGCGTCGAGAATCCCGGCCCCCGGCCCTGGCACTTGGCGCGCCGTGCGGTTAGAATATCATAAGTTGTTCTGCGAGGTGGCATTGCCTCTGCATCCTGCCCGCCGTTGGTCAGCCCGCCCGGAACAGTTCACTTTCGATTTCCCTTACATATTTCGCACGCCGCGAAGGAGGATTCCCCTGAGACACCGCACTTTCCAGATCAGCATGATTACCGTGGTGCTGCTGGTGGCCCTGCGGTTGAGCATTGGCGTTCACTTCCTGTACGAGGGAGTTTGGAAGATCGCGAACCCCGACTTCTCGGCCGAAGGGTTCCTGGCCAATGCCAAAGGCCCCGTGGCACCGCTGTTCTATGCCATGTTGCCAGATATTAACGGCCGGAGCCGGCTGAAGATCGAGGCCGTGCCTGTGGCCGATCCCCTGCGCGACGCCTGGCGACGGCACCGCAACGATACCGAAACGCGGGTGAGCCGCGATTTGGAGAAGGACAAGAGCGAAGAAGGCGCCCAGAAGCTGCGCGATTTCCGCGCAGGTAGTCTCCGGGCACTCTGGGAAGCCGAAGACAAGCTGGCCGGCTTTCTGCAAAAGGAACGGAAGTCCATGGTGGCCGCACTCACCCCCGATGCCGACAAAGATGTCGACGCCGCAGGCGCGAAGCTTACTGCCTGGGTGGAAACGCTGGGCGAGATGGAAGGGCAGTATGCCGCCGAAATCGCCGATCTCAAGGCAGCGGCCGTTGGCGGGGGGCCCCCACCGCACAGCCCGGTCGTTCCCGCTGCCGACAAGTTCAATGCCGCCGCAGCCCTGGCCGCCGGCCGGATCACTGGAGCAGGCAATCGGGTCGTGCTGGCCATCGAAGATCGCGTGACGGGGGTGAAGCGATATGTCAACCGCTGGAAAGACCTCCAGCGTGCGGCCGTGCGCAAGTACTCGCCTACCGACGCCCAGAAGCTCGAAATCGAGCAGCTTGTGCGCCGGTACGAGCAGTCGGTCGAGGATTTCACACTCGATTCGCAGCAGGACATTGCAGCCTACTTCGCTTCGCTGGCGCGCTGGGAGCAGCGCAAGTACGGCCCCAACAACGGCGCCCACCACCAGAAGCAGCGCCTCTGGGACGAGATGCACCAGCTTCGTGCGGAGGTCCGCGGCTGGTTGGGCGAGTTGGACGAAATGGAAAGCGGCCTGCAAAGTGCAATGTGGGACGTCCTTGACGAAACGCAGAAGAAACGCGGCTACTTGCCCATCGCGTGGACCATAACCGACTTGCTGGACTTCTCGGTCACCTGGGGCCTGACGGCCATTGGGGCGTGCCTGGTGATCGGTTTGTGTACCCGGTTTGCGGCCCTGGGCGGCGCCGTGTTCCTCGTGTTCGTGCTGCTGACCCAACCCCCATGGCCGAGCATTTATCCCCCGGCTCCGGAGGTCGTGGGCCACGCGCTGGTCGTCGACAAGAACTTCGTAGAGATGATGGCCCTGCTTATGCTGGCCTCGACTGCCGTAGGGCGTTGGGGCGGGCTGGATTACTTCGTAGAGAACTACGTGCTGCGCCTCTACGAATCCTTTATGAACAAGAAGAAGGCGAAAGAGGCGAACACCACCACACAGAATGCGTAGAAGTAGGGTGGGTGGTTCTGGCCGCGCAGCGGGCAGGTTCACCCACGCGCTACAATCTGGCATTCACCGGAAACGACTTACCACGTGGGTGAACCCGACTGCCGAGACAGCCGGAACCACCCACCCTACCCAGCAACCAACAACTAGCAACTAATCACCGCCATGATGGATTTATCCCCTGAACAACGCGAGGCCGGAAAGCGCGACTTCGTCGACGCGATCAACGGCGTGATCCACGGACCGGCGGGAACCGTCAACCGGCGCGATTTCATCAAGGAAAGCGCGGCGGCCGGAGCGGTTGCCGTGGGCGGGATGGGCGCGTTCTACTTCGGTTACGGCGCCTCGGTGGCCAACCCGGTGCGAGTCGGCGTCATCGGCACCGGCGACGAAGGCAACGTGCTCATCGGCGCGATCAACCCGGATTACATGGAGGTGAAGGCCATTGCCGACATTCGGCCGTACAGCATCCACCGCGCCTTCCACGGCGACGTGTACAGCGCCGCAGCGCTGGAAGCCCGCCCCGGCATGCTCACCCATTTCGGCTGGAAGACCGAGGAGGAAGCCCGCAAGCACGTGAAGGTGTACGGCCCCTGGCAGGACCTGATCCGCAACGCACGGCGCGACGGCCTTGAGGCGGTTATCATTGCGCTGCCGCTGCACCTGCACGCGCCGGCCGCCATTTGTGCCATGCGTGCCGGGCTGCACGTGCTGACCGAAAAGCTCATGGGACACAGCGTTCACGAGTGCAAAGAGATGGCCCGGGTGGCCAAGGAAACCCGGAAGTACCTCGCCACCGGCCACCAGCGGCACTACAGCATTCTTTACGACAACGCGGTCGACCAGATCAAGCGCGGCCTGTTGGGCGATTTGCACTACATTCGCGCCCAGTGGCACCGCGGCAACATGCCCGGAACCGATAGCTGGCAGCAGCCGCTGCCCCCGCAGGTCAAACCCGAAGATCCCGACGCGAAGCAACTGGCCAACCAGCTTCGCAGTTGGCGTGCCCGCCTCGATGCGGCGCGAGGCAGGGAAATCGACGAGTGGCGGCGCAAGGTGGCCCAGCTCGAAGCCCAATTGGCCGACAAGATTCTCCACGAACAGAAGGGCGAGAGCGGCAAGCGGTTGGCCGAAGAGTATGGATACAGGGCCGAACAATTCGAGTTCCCCGGCGGGCGGACATACGAGCGGCCTGCCATCGAGGAACTCATCCGCTGGCGGCTCTGGGAGCGGACCGGCGGAGGGCTCATGGCCGAACTGGGCAGCCACCAGCTCGATGCGGCCAGCATCTTCGTGGCCGCCGCGCACGGCGGCGAAAAGCAGCTTCCGCTGAACGTCGTGGCCGCCGGCAACCGGCCCATTTTCGGACCCGACCGCGAGGCCGACGATCACGTCTACTGCATTATCGAGTTCCCCGCACCGGGATACGACCCGGACGACAAGGTGGGGCGGCGCAAGAAGATCGGGATGCAGTACGCGTCGATCAACGGCAACGGGTTCGAGGGCTATGGCGAAATCGCCTTTGGCACCGACGGCACGCTGATTCTCGAGCGGGAACAAGATGCCATGCTGCTTCAAAGTGCGGCGCGGGCAAGCCGCATGGCCGTCCAAGCCGCGCCCTCGCTCGATACCCAGGCCTCCGGCCCCGTGCAGCAAGCAGCCGACGGGGGGCCGAGCGTGGCGGTCAGCCGCGGCTATCGGGAACAGGGAGAGCACTGGGCGTGGTGCATACGCAACCCCTCGCCTCAAAACCAGCCCCGCTGCCATCCCAAGGTCGCGCTGGGCGACGCCGTCATCGCACTGACCACGAACCTCGCCATTCACCAGAAGGAACGGATCGAGTTCGATCCGGCATGGTTCGACCCGGAAGACGACACAACGCCCGAAGGCATTGCGCCCGACACCACCCGCGACAGCTACACACTTTAGAGAGTATCCTTTCAGAGAGAGATTACCATGCACCTGAAGCCCGAGGACCTGGCCGTCGGCAAGGAGAACTTCTTTGCGGCCATTGGCAGCGATGCGAAGGGGCCCGGCGGCTCCGCCAGCCAGCGCGAGTTCCTCACGGCCCGCATCCAGGACGGGCTCGAGGTGGGCGGACTGCCCGGCCACGCCTACTTCGGCTACGAGGCCACGCTTGCCGAACCGGTTCGGATTGGCGTTCTGGGCACCGGCGACCAAGGGAGCGTGCAAATCGGCGCCATCAACCCGGCGTTTGTCCAGGTGAAGGCCATTGCCGACGTCCGGCCTTACAACCAGCACCGGGCCTTCCACGGCGACGTGTACAGCGAGGCCGCCGCCCAGGTGCGGCCGGGCCTGATGAAGAAGTACGGCTGGGCAACCGAGGAAGAGGCACGCAAGAACGTCAAGGTGTACGGCCCGTACGAGGAGTTGCTGGCAAACGCCAAAGACGATGGGCTTGAAGCCGTCATCATTGCACTGCCGTTGCACCTGCACGCCCCGGCCGCCATCGCGGCCATGAAGGCCGGCCTGCACGTGCTCACCGAGAAGCTCATGGGCCATAGCGTGCGCGAGTGCAAGGAAATGGCCCGCGCGGCCAAGCAATTCGGCAAGCACCTGGCCACCGGGCACCAGCGCCACTACAACATCCTTTACTCCAACTCGGTTGATTTGATCCGCCGCGGCGTCCTGGGCGACTTGCACTATATTCGCGCGCAGTGGCACCGGGGCAACCTGCCGGGCAACGATAGTTGGCGAATGCCCATGCCGCGCAACGCGAAACCCAGCGACGACCTGGCCGGCCGGCTCGAAAACGAGTTGGCAAGCTGGCAGCGCCGCCTTGAAGACGCCGAGAAGAGCAAGAAGAAGGCCGAAATGGAGCAGGTGGCTGCAGTCGCGGCACAGAAGAAGCAGGCCGAAATGGATAGGTTGGCCGCAGTGGTGGCACAGAAGCAGGCCGAAATGGAACAATGGGCGCAAATGGTCGCCCAGAAGACGGCACAGATCGCCGACAAGGCCATTGCCGAAGCCGCTGCCAAGTACGGTTACATCGAGCGCTCGATCCGGGATCCCCGCGGCAAGGTCCTTTACGAGCGCCCCGCTATCGAGGAATTGCTCCGCTGGCGGCTATGGGACCGCACCGGCGGCGGGCTGATGGCCGAGTTGGGCAGCCACCAACTCGACGCCGCCAGCATCTTCGTTGCCGCGGCTCACGGAGGCGACAAACAGTATCCCCTGAGCGTGGCCGCCGCAAGCGGCCGGCCGCTCTTCCCGCCCGACCGCGACGTCGACGACCATGTGTACTGCCTGTTCGAGTTCCCCTCGCCCGGCTACGATCCGAAGGACCCGCTGGCCGAACTGAATCGCGTGGGCGTGCAATACGCCTCGATCAACGGCAACGGATACGGCGGGTATGGCGAGACCGTCTTCGGCACCGAAGGCACGCTCCAGCTTATGACCGAAAAGGAATGCATGCTGTGGCGGACGGCGGCCACCGGTAGTAAGACAAAGGTGGTATTCAGCAGGAAGAAGGGCGGGCCGGTTCTCCAGCTCGACGACGATGGCGACTGGGAATCGGCCGCCGTCGGCAAGATGGCAACCAAATACGCCGACCGCGGCTACCAGCAGCAGATCGAGCACTGGGCCTGGTGCATCCGGCAGAACCCCGACGCTTCCGACCCTGAGGTCCAACCCCGCTGCCACCCCAAGGTGGCCTTGGGCGACGCCGTCATCGCGCTGACGACCAACAAGGCGGCCGAGGAAGGCATGCGAGTCGATTTCAAGAAGGAATGGTTCGACCCCGACCACGACGCCCTGCCGGAGAACGAACTGCTGGGCGAGGATGTAAAACCAGACCTCTCGCGATATGCCTCGTGAACGGGGCTGGTCGTGAGCACAACCGTTCATTCAGGGCCATTTTGGCTTCTGCGGCGAAGCGGGTGTGGAGGTCAACGGTTCGACCATTCTGCGGCGCAAACGAAGTTGTCATTCTCCCATTCAGCGGAATGAAACCTGCCCAAGCCGTCCCGAGGTGAACGAGTACCTGCAGACGCAAAGGAGATTCGTCGTCATGAGACTCGTAGCAAGCAGATTGGCTCTTAGCGTCGTTGTGCTCACGCTGCTGGGCTGTGCCCCCAGTAAGGATTCCACGCCTGTCGCAGACCAACAGGAGGCAGCGTCGAGCACTGAAAGGCTGACCGAGGCGGACACAACGCCGAAACCGCCTGTCACCGACCCGAGTGACGGATTTGACCCGCCACCGCTCGCTGGCGAAACCGAAGCAGCCGCTCCGGCGGAATCCCCGGCAGTGGCGGAGCAATCGGGCGAGAAGGCACCCTCGGATCAGAGGCCCACACCCGATCCGCCACCGGCCGCTGAGGAACCTGAACCAGCCGCTCTGACAAGATCTCCGGCGGCGGTTGAACCATCCGACGAAGCGGCAACGGATCCATCTGCCCCGTTTTGGCCAGGCTTTTGCGGACCGCACGGCAACAATGTCTCGACCGAAGCGGGTCTTCTGAAGGAATGGCCAGAAGACGGCCCGGCACTGCTGTGGACTGCGAGGGGAATCGGCAACGGCTACTCAACGGCAAGTCTGGCTCACGGGCTGATCTACACGGCGGGCAACATCGATGGCAACACCGTGGTGACGGCGCTGGACCTCGACGGCCAGGCTCGTTGGCAAGTACCCGCCGGCGATGCCTGGACCAAAGACTACCCTGGTACGCGCAGCACGCCCACAATCGACGGCAACCGGCTGTACTACCAGAACCCGCTGGGTGAACTTTTCTGCCTCACCGCTGCGACCGGCGAACCGGTATGGCGCGTGCAGGTACTGGAGCGATTTGGAGCGGAGAATATCAAATGGGCCCTGGCCGAGTCGAGCGTGATCGACGGCGACCACGTCATCAGCACACCAGGTGGTCCGAATACCGCCGTTGTGGCACTGAACAAGATGACCGGTGAGACTGTCTGGCAATCGGAGAGCGCCGCGGGCGACGCGGCCGGTTATTCCACGCCCACGCTGGCCGAGTACCAGGGAAAGCGGCTTATCTTCACCATGACGGCAAAGGCCATTATCTGCGTCGATGCCGATACGGGCCGGCTCTACTGGCGATTCCCGCATGAGACGTCTTATGACGTGAACGCCTCGAAGCCGATCTTTCTTGACGGCCACGTGTTTATCAGCACCGGATACGGCGCCGGCTCGCGTATGTTGCGGGTGAGCGTCGACGGCGATCAGGTTGGCGTGGAAGAGGTTTGGGCGAACACCGACCTGGACAACCACCACGGCGGTGTGATCCTGTTGGACGGATATCTCTATGGATCGGAGGATCGCCGTAGCTGGGTGTGCTTAGACTGGAAAACGGGCAGAACCATGTACAACGAACGCGGCGTCGGCAAGGGCTCGCTCACTTCTGCCGACGGGATGCTCTACACGCTCAGCGAACGGGGCGAGATGGGCCTGGTGCCTGCCACTCCTGACGGCCATCAGGTTGTCAGCCAGTTCAGTCTGCCGCCGGGTGGTGAGGGTAGGAGTTGGGCTTACCCGGTTGTCATCGGCGGATGCATGTACATCCGCCACGGCGATTACCTGTTCTGCTACGATGTGCGCGACCCGGCGGCCGAGGCACGGTAGACCAGATTAGGGCCCGCGAATAAATAACTGGCCGATTTTGAAGGGGCTGCTGGCGTCACGCTGCATCGACGTATAAGCAATATGTCTGCTTCGCCTTCCCTCGCAGCCTTGTCCTCGCCGCGCCAAAATCGGCCATTGATTCCTTCGCGAGCCCTTAACGCTCCCCGCTTGCCTCGTCGTCGAATTGCCCCGTCTTGAGCATGACGATGGTGCAGGCTTCAACCACGACTTTGCCGCTCTCCTGAAGCCGTCGCTTGACGGAATCGGATTCGGTTCCGGGATTGAGGATTACCCTTCTTACGCCGGACCGGATGATTTCCTCGGTGTACTGTTCCAGATGCTTCGGGCCCACATAGACGGTCAAGGTATCGATTCCCTTGGGCGCCTCGGCGATCGACTTATAGCTTTTCAACCCAAGAATATCTCCGCCTCGGATGGAGATGGGAACGACGTCATAGCCCTTCTCCATCAGTAGTTCCTGAGCCATTCGAGAGTACCGGCCGGCCCTGTTGCTCGCGCCGAGAATTGCCACGGTCTTCATAAATCGGTCCAGAACTTGCGCCCGTGTTGACTTATTGCCGATGCCGCTCGCGCTACGAACAGCCCATGCTGGTGCCGCAGTTGTAGCAGAGGTAGCAATTGCCGCAGCGGGCGGTGATGGCGCCGCACTGGTCGCACGTGGGCGCGTCGGTCTGGAATTGGGCGAACTGTTCGGCCATGGCACTGGGCGCACCAGCCGATTCAGCCGTACGCACCCGCTCGAGAACCATGGTTGCGGCCCGTTTCCCGTTGGCGTTGCCATTGGTGGAGCCATTGGCTTTCGCGCCGTTGGCGCCGTTGCCGTTCTGGGCCGTTCCTTGACCGGGATTCGGCCCGCCGGCCATCTTGGCGACGGGCACTCGGTCCGCTTCCCCTTCAGCCAGTTGGCCGCCTCCTCCCTGCGCCTCCGGCGCCGCCTTGGGGATGGCCTTGTTCGCCTCCCGGTAGCCCGGAAGGAACGTAATGCCGAGCCAACGGAAGATGTAATCGACCAGGCTCTTCGCAATACGGACGTCGGGATTCGTGGTGAATCCCATCGGTTCGAACCGGGTGTGCGAAAACTTGTTCACGTACACCTCCAGCGGCACGCCGTACTGGAGACTCATCGACACGGCCGTGCCGAAGCAGTCCATCAATCCGCCGACGGTGCTTCCTTCCTTGGCCATGGTGATGAACAGTTCGCCGGGCCGCCCGTCGGGATACAGGCCGACGGTAACGTAGCCCTCATGGCCGGACACGCTGAACTTGTGCGTTATCGAGGGCCGGGTGTCGGGCAGGCGTTCGCGCCGGGGGGCGGCAGTCAGTTTCTCGGCGGCCTTTTCGGCCTTCTTTTTCGTCGAAAGCGGCTGCATTTGCTTCGAGCCGTCGCGATACACGGCCAATGCCTTCAGTCCCAACCGCCAGCCTTCCATGTAAGCGTCGGCGACGTCGTCCGGGGTGGTTTCCTTGGGCATGTTCACCGTCTTGGAAATGGCGCCGGCAATGAACGGCTGCGCGGCGGCCATCATCCGGATATGCGCCCGCCAAGGGATCGACCGCCCGCCGCCGGCCGGTGCGAACGCGCAGTCGAACACGGGCAAGTGCTCCTCGTCGAGGCCCGAGGCGCCTTCGATCGTATCGTGCTTCTCAATGTGCGCCAGAATGGCCTCAATTTGCCCCTCATTGTAGCCGAGGGTTTCCAGTGCCAGTGGCACGGTCCGGTTGATCATCTTCAACGTGCCGCCGCCGGCCAGTTGCTTGTACTTCACCAGCGCGATATCGGGCTCGATGCCCGTCGTGCAGCAGTCCATCATGAAACTGATGGTTCCCGTGGGTGCGAGCACGGTGGCTTGCGCGTTGCGGAACCCGTGGCGCCGGCCTTCGGTCAGTACGCGGTCCCACACGGTACGGGCCGCTTGTTTGAGATTGGCGGGACAGTCGGGGATCTGCTCGACCTGTTCCCAGTGCATCTCCATGACGCCAAGCATGGATTCGCGGTTCCTTTCATACTCGGCGAACGTCCCAACCGCGGCTGCCAACTCGGTGCTCGCCAGGTTTGCCGCGCCGTGCAGCAGGGCGGTGATAGCCCCGCACAGCCCGCGGGAAGCGTCCGAGTCGTAGGGCAGCCCGCTCGACATGATCAGCGCGCCCAGGTTCGAGTACCCCAATCCGATGGGCCGGTACAGGTGGCTGTTTCGAGCGATGTTGGCCGTGGGGTAGCTCGCATGGTCGATGAGAATCTCCTGCGCGATGAACACGATGCGGCAGGCGGCCTGGAATCGCTCCGCGTCGAACGTGCCGTCCTCGGAGCGGAACTTCATCAGGTTGATGCTCGCCAGGTTGCACGCCGTGTTGTCGAGGAACATGTACTCGGAGCACGGGTTGCTGGCGTTGATCCGTCCCGACGCCTTGCACGTATGCCACCGGTTGATGGTCGTATCGTACTGCACGCCCGGATCGCCGCACAGCCAGGTGCCTTCAGCCATGGTGCGGAACATTTCGCGGGCCGAGTAAGTCGGCCCTTCGCGCTTCGGATCGGTCACCCAGTGCGTGGTCCACGGCCGGTCCGACTCGACAGCCTGCATGAACTCGTCGCTGAGGCGGACCGAGAGGTTCGCATTCTGGAACAGGACCGAGTTGTACGCCTCCTCGGGATCGTAGCCCTCGGTAATAAGCGTCTGGGCCTTCTTCTCCTCGTTCTGTTTGCAGGTGATGAACTCCATGACGTCGGGGTGCCAGTCCTTGATCGACTGCATTTTGGCCGCGCGGCGGGTCTTCCCACCGCTCTTGACCACGGCGGCAATCTGGTCGTACACTCGCATGAACGAAAGCGGTCCCGAGGGCTTCCCGCCGCCTGAAAGCTTCTCGCGCTGCGAACGGAGCGTGGACAGATCGGTTCCCGTGCCCGAGCCGAACTTGAAGAGCATGGCCTCGCTGCGGGCCAGCTCCATAATTTCCTCCATGTTGTCGCCCACACTCTGAATGAAACATGCGGAGCCCTGGGGATACTCGTAAGGGTTCTGCGGCTGGACAACGTCTTCGGACTCGGGGTCCCAGCACCAGTTGCACATGGCGCCCTTGATCCCGTACTGGTGGAACAGGCCCACGTTGAACCACACCGGCGAGTTAAACGCGGCATGCTGGTGGAGGCACAGCCAGCACAGTTCGCGGTAGAAGTGCTCGGTTTCTTCGGCACCGGCGAAATACCCGTCGCTTTGGCCCCAGTCGGCAATGGTGCGGCACACGCGGTGAATGAGTTGCCGGGCGCCGGTTTCGCGTTCCGGTGTTCCCACCTCGCCGTACAGGTACTTGTTGGCCACCACGTTCGTGGCAAGCTGGCTCCAGGAGGTGGGGATTTCGCAGTCGGTTTGCTCGAAGAGCACCTCGCCGCCCTCGCCTTTGATGCTGGCGGTGCGGAGGTCCCACTCGACCGTATCGAAGGGGTCGGCGACATCGGCCGGGCAGAAGCGTGGCTCGATGTGCAGCCCCACTCGCGGGGCTTTGGCCAGCCTCTTGGCTGGCCGTGCAACCGTCGTAGTTGCTGCTTCGGTGACGTTCGCTTCCAGGTTATCCATTCCTGTATCTCCTTGCTTGGGTTTGCGCAATACAGGGCATCCTTCCCGTTTTTCCTTGACCTCGCAGTCGACCTCCGCATTCCTATATTACTCAGGCTCGCCACCCTGTCAGAACAACAGGATCGGCCACCTATGGCGTGCCCGGATTGGGAACGAATTTCGCTGCCAAACACCTATATATTGTACTCAGATGCCCTGTCGACCACAATATACAGGTGACATCGACCAAGTTTACCGGATTTCTTTTGGAGGTCAACCGCGGTCTGAAACATACCCCTAAGCCGATACAGGGCAGGGATTTGCGTCGAGCACCCCCTCGATAGCAGTGCTGGCGTATTTGCCGCAAGAATGGGCGCAAGTCGTTATCAGATAATGAGTTCGGCAATCCTCTCCTAACATTCGCCAAACATGCCCCGTTGACACGACCACGCACCGGAAAATGGCTCACCCCGCATGTCGCACTTGATCGACCCAGCCTTCATCGCGTGGCCGGTTGGCTCAATTCCATCGGGATGTCGTCGGGGTCGAGAAAGTAGACGTAGCGATTGCCGGCGTTCGGGCCGCCTTCGACGGTCATGGCTTCGGACAAGAAGCGGGCGCCGCGGTCGGTGAGTCGCTGCATTTCGGCGTCGATATCGTCAACTAGGAAGCACAGGTGTGCGTTGCCGACGTCGCACGCCCGCGTCGCCTTCTGCCGCCCCTGCGGCGCCATGTACTGGATCAATTCGAGCCCCAGCCCATGGCCCCTCATGTGAACCAGCCGCAGGTGCGCGCCGGGCAACTGAATCACCTTCTCCGGCACCGGGCCGCTAATCGTCCGGTCGTTGAGTTGCTCGAATCCCAGGCCGTCGCGATAGAACCGGATCGACCGTTCCATATCGCTGACGCAGAACGATACGTGGTGAATCCCACTGATCACATTGTGGCTCCCTTCACGGCCCCTAGTTGAGCCCGCCCTCTGGTTCTGGTATTGTAGCGTAAAGGCGATTACCAATCCACGTATCTTGGGAGGGTTTCTTATGTTACGGAGTGTTTCTCTCCGCTGTTGCGTCGTGGCCGTGGGGCTGGCGGTGGTGTTTGCCGCCGGTTGCTCCGGCAGGCCGTCGCGCGTGCATCCGCCATCGATTAACGCAAGCTCGGCCGGTCGGGAGGCGATGAAGCAGTACGATCTGGACGGCGATGGAAAGGTGTCCGGCGCCGAATTGGACAAGGCGCCGTCACTGAAGTTCGCCTTGTCCAGACTCGATACCGATGGTGATGGGGCCGTCACAGCCGACGACGTGACCGCGCGCGTTGGCGCCTGGCAGGAGTCCAAGGTTGGACGCATGTCGGTCGTGCTGACGATTCTATCCAACGGGAAACCGCTCGAGGGCGCCACGGTCACGCTCGATCCGGAACCGTTCCTTGGCAGCGACGTCAAGCCGGCCACCGGAGTAACCGACTCCAGTGGCCTGGTCATGCCCAGCATCGAAACCGGGCCGGACGATCCTCCGGGCGTCGCCCCGGGTTTCTACCTGGTCCGGGTGACCAAGGAAGGTATGAACATCCCGCCCATGTACAACACGGAGACCGTGCTTGGCGTGGAACTGGCCCAGGACGTCATCGAACTGGAAGAAGGCATTACGTTCGATTTGCGATAGGCACTGATCCGGGATCACGGCCGATGGCTCCGGAAGACGCCAAGGTCGATCGCCATGCTTCGCCGGAAGCGAAGGTTGCTCTTTTCCGTTCGCTATTTCGCGGGCGCGACGATGTCTTCGCCCGCCGCTTTGAAAGCCGCCGAACCGGCAAGGCCGGCTACCAGCCTGCGTGCGCGAACGAGTGGGTTCGGGGCCTTTGCACAAAACCGAAGGTGAAGTGTCCGGAATGCCCCCACCGGAAGTTCTTGCCGATTACCGACGCCGTGGTGCGGGGGCATCTGCTGGGACGCGATGAAGGCGGCCGCGATTTCGTCATGGGGCTGTACCCGCTGCTCCAGGACGAAAGCTGCTTCTTCCTGGCGATCGACTTCGACAAGACCCATTGGCAAGACGATGCGGCTGCCGTTTGTGAGACGTGCCGGCGCCTCGACGTACCGGCGGCCTTGGAACGATCGCGGTCGGGCAACGGCGGCCACGTATGGTTGTTTTTCGGCGAAGCGATGCCTGCCGGGCTTGCGCGCCGGCTCGGCGCGCATATTCTCACGGAGACCATGGAGCGGCGGCCCAAGGTAGGTTTCGATTCCTACGACCGGCTCTTTCCCAGCCAGGACACTCTCCCGCAAGGCGGTTTCGGCAGCCTGATTGCCCTGCCTCTGCAACACAAGCCGCGCGAACTGGGCCACAGCGTCTTCCTGGACGAGCGGCTGGTGCCCTATGCCGATCAATGGGCGTTTCTGTCGACGGTCGGCAGGATCGGGCGGCCCGCCATTGAAGAGCGGGTTCACGCGGCGGAAAGGCGCGGACGGATTGTCGGCGTCCGTATGGCGCTGCCCGAGGATGACGAGGCCGAACCGTGGACCGCGCCGCCTTCGCGCCGCCGGAAAACCCCGCCCATCGCCGGGCCGATTCCCAAACGCCTTGAATTGACGCTCAGCGACCAAATCTATATTGCCAAAGCCCCGCTGCCGCCAGCCCTTCTCAATCGGCTGCTGCGGCTGGCGGCGTTTCAGAACCCCGAGTTCTACAAGGCGCAGGCGATGCGTCTTCCGACCTATGGCAAGCCGCGTATCATCGCTTGCGCCGAGGATTTTCCAGGACACGTCGGCATTCCTCGCGGCTGCCTCGACGACGTGCAGTCGCTGCTGGCCGACCTGAACGTGGAGACGGTCATTCGTGACGAGCGGTTCTGCGGCACGCTGCTGAACGTCGAGTTTCAAGGGGAGTTGCTGCCGGAGCAAGAAGAGGCGGCCCGGGCCATGCTGGCCCACGAAACGGGCGTCCTTTCAGCGACGACCGCCTTCGGGAAGACCGTGGTCGCAGCCTGGCTCATTGCCCGGCGCGGCGTGAATACGCTGGTACTCGTCCATCGGCGGCAATTGCAGGAGCAATGGGTCGAACGGTTGTCGGTGTTCCTCGGAATGGCGCGGGAGGCCATTGGCCGCATGGGAGGCGGCCGGAACCGGCCCACCGGCCTGCTCGACGTCGCAGTCATTCAAAGCTTGGTGCAAAAGGGGGAAGTGAAGGACTGCGTGGCGGAGTACGGTCACCTGATTGTCGACGAATGTCATCACGTGTCGGCACGGAGCTTTGAGCTGGCGGTCCGCCGGGCGAAGGCGAAGTTTGTAACGGGGCTCTCGGCTACCGTCGCGCGGAAAGACGGCCAGCATCCGATCATCCTGATGCAGTGCGGGCCCGTGCGGCACCGCGTCGATGCGAAGGCGCAGGCGGCTGTCCGCCCGTTCCAACATACGGTCCTGGTCCGCCCAACGGCGTTTCGCCCCACCATCGACGCGAACCTCGATGCGCGCATCCAGTTCCACGACCTTTACAGCGAACTCATTGCCGACAACGAGCGAAACGAAGCCATCTGCCGCGACGTTGTTGAAGCCGTCCGGGAAGGTAGGTCGCCGCTCGTGCTGACCGAGCGGAACGCGCATCTCGACCACCTGGCCGCCCAACTCTCTCCGGCAATTCGCCACGTGGTCGTGTTGCGCGGCGGTGTGGGGCATAAGCAGGCCAAGGCTGCGGCCGGTCACCTTGCGGCCATTCCCGACGGCGAGGAGCGGGTACTGCTCGCCACGGGCCGATACATCGGCGAGGGGTTTGACGACGCTCGACTTGATACCCTGTTCCTGACCCTGCCCGTCTCCTGGCGGGGGACCATTGCGCAGTACGTCGGCCGGTTGCACCGCCTGCATCACCGGAAGCGCGAGGTGCGCGTGATCGATTACGCCGATCTGAACGTGCCGATGCTCGCCCGCATGTTCGACCGGCGCTGCCGCGGCTATGAAGCGGTGGGCTATACCATTTCGCTGCCGGCCAGCGCGGTGCCGGGCTGGCCCGCCGAGGTGCCCCTGCCGGTGGATTCCCAATGGAAGTGCGATTATGCGGCCAGCGTGCGGCGACTGGTGCGCGACGGCGTCGACCCGCCTCTTGCAAACCTTTTCATGCATACTGTGCAAACGGTGCTGCCCGATTCCGAAGGTCCCGACCGGGCGCGCAGCGCCACCGAGGCGTTTCTCTATCGCCGGCTTGAGTCGCTGCCGGCAACGGCCGGGCGATTCTCGCTCAACGCCGCGCTGCCCATCCCTTTCGACGGCGCCGGGAAGATGGAAGTCGATCTGCTGTGTGCCGACGCCCGCATCGCCGTCGAACTGGACGGGCCGCAGCACCTGGGCAGCCCCGATGCTTACCGCCGCGACCGTCGCAAGGACCTACTGCTGCAAGAGCACGGCTACCTCGTCCTGCGGTTCCTTGCCGAGGACGTCGGCAAAGAGCTTGACGCCGTGCTCGACGCGATTCTGCGGGCAATGGTCAATCGCGGCGCAAAGAGCCAGCCCGGATGATTCATGTAGGGTGGGACAAGGTCGCGTTAGTCCTTGGTGGGCCTGCGCAAGCCGCGCCCGGGATGGTTCGCACGCCGTGCGCTGGAAGCAGGCCCGGCCAAGCGACCGCAGGCCCACCAGGGGCTTGGCTTGCTTGTCGCCACCCTACTTCGTCCTGGCCTGGACGGGTGCTGGGGCCGGTAATCGCACCTCTTGCAGAGCTACTTGCTCGTGAGCCGGAAATCGGCGCCGCTTGTGCCGCCGTCGGGTACCTGGAAGACGATCTTGGACAGGGCGGGATCGCTGTACTTGGGCGGAATCACCTGGCCGGGGATTTGCACGATCGGCCCTCTTCCATGGGCCATGGCCATGGCTTCCAGTTGTCCGATGTCCATGCCTTGTTCAGGGTCGTTGAAGTCGGCGTTGACCACCTTGCTGAAACGGAGCCTGTTCTCGCCCAGTGCAGCGCCCTGAACGAGTTCATAGGTGCCGTCCGAGGCGGTCAAGCCGAAGCCGGTGTGGTTCGGCGAGACGAAATAGACTTCGACGCCTTCTACCGGTTTGCCGTCCAGGTAGACCGTGCCGGAAACGCCGACGGTCCTCACGCCGTCCCGGCGGCCGCAGCCCGCGGCAGCAAGGGCGAGTAGGAGCATGATCGCAATTCGCGGAGTTCTGAGCCCAATGTTCAACATCGCAACCTCTCAAAAGTCGCCAACCGGTTCGCCATCGTGGATGTAGTTGAGCCGGCAGAAGGTCGGGTAGTCAATCGTGTCGCTGAGAAACCTGGCCGAGCCGTCGCCGAAGACGAAGTGGGCGCCGCCGGAATGCGCACTGCTGAACACCCAGGCATAGCTCCTCTTCTGGGCGTCACCGCGCCAGACGGCGTTGATCCCGTAGTCCAGTGCGTCTTCGGGAAGGTAGTTACCCATGACGCTGCCGCCCGAACGGGTCACCACGCGCCCGTGGCAGCACGTGTGCGTGCCGGTCAGGCCCCACGGGCCATAGTAGTTGGAAGTCTTGTAGCGGCCGCCGACGGCCTCGCCCACGGCAATGCTGTTACTGGTTCCGTCGGTGACCGAGCCGAAATCGGCCGCTCCGTTGTTACCGAACATCCCCTGCCGGATGTCCGTGCCGTAGAGGCCGTAGGGACCGCTATAGTCTGTGTTGTTGCCCGCGGCGAAAAGGTAGTTTGTCCGCCAGGCCTTCTTGATGAGGTACGATGCCGACTCCGTACTGTAGGGAAGATCCTGCCGCGGGGCCGAAGGACATACCAACATCGTCAGGCGGGTGCTGGTGATGAGTTCTTCGTTCCTGTCGTCGCCAAGCAGGCCAACGCCGCTCGTCGGGTTGGATGCGTTCGAATAGGAGTTGAAGTCGTACTTCTGGTGAAGCGCCGTCTGTTCAAAGAACGGCAGCAACATGGCCCAGCCGGTCGTGTTCAGCACGCCTTCGGGGTAGTAGGTTGTGGCGTGAGTGTTGCTGCCCCGGCCCGAATTGAGCAAAGCCGGAGGCAAGACGGCGTGCGTACCGTGGTAATTGTGCAACGCGAGCCCGATCTGCTTCAGATTGTTCAGGCACTGCGCCCGCCGGGCGGCTTCTCGGGCGGCCTGGACCGCGGGAAGCAGCAGGGCAATGAGTATTCCGATGATCGTAATCACGACCAGCAACTCGACGAGTGTAAACGCTGCTTTCGGGGATATTGGTTCGTTCTTCATAAGATCAGGTTCTGGCATGCCAGTCAGGGTTTCAGTTCAAACGTGAAATGGTGCTGCTTGGAACTCACCGTCGCGGTCAGTCCGGAACTGTCCGGCCGGGAATAGTGCTGCGGGGCAACCCACACAATAGGGACGAAATCCAGGGCATCGTCTCCCGTACCGCTGGATTCTTCATCCACGCCGCCGGCCCCGGCCTTGGCCAACTTGGGAACGAAAGCGGTGACCGTCACCTGGTGCTCACCGGGAAAGGTCCCGTCGCCAGGTTTGAACGTAGTCAGCCGGAAGCAGCCCTCGGAGTCTGTCCTGCCGGTCGCCACGCGCGAGCCGTCCTTCGGAATGAACATCACGGCTGCGTCGGCCAAGGGCTTGTCGTCCAGAAGCACCTGGCCGGTGCATTTGATCGTGGGACCGCCGCACCCGGCCAGCCACGGCAAACACGCCAACAATAAGCCGAGCGGCCAAAGGGGCGGAAGTACAGTGCGTACGTGTGTCATGGTACGGTAACGGCGCGGCCATCGGCAATCGCGCCCAGGCTTTGATAGGTCCAACCGTCGATCGACTCGGAAAGAAACCTCACGGCGCTGTCGCCAAACAGGAACATGGCGCCGCCGGGATGCTTCGACTTGAAACCCAGATTCACATTCCCGTTGCAGTCGGTGCGGCAACCATCGACCAACTGCCATGTCCCGCGGTGGCCGCAGGAGTCGTAATTGATTGGGATGGTCGTGGCCACAACACCGCTGCCGTGGGCCGAATTGGCCCACGTGGACCGGGCCGACGAGAAGCAACGCGGGCGGACCTCGCCAAAGAAGATCGTATTGGACAGGCCGTCGCGGATCATCGCAAACTCGATGGCCGGATGCCGGGTACCCGAGTGATGACGCGTAAACGGCCCGGGCGCCGGGAAGCTCGCCCGCCGGAACCCGCCGTCGCGCGGGAGCAGCCGGGTCTTGAACAACTCGTTGAACGCCAAACCGTCGGGGCAGAGGCACGGGCTACGCCAATCGCCGCCGTCCGAGACAGTCCGCGGACCCGCCGAACCCATGTAGCTCACAAAACAGTATTTCTTTGGGTTCATGTTCTTCGAGTCGTCGCTGGGGCACATGTAGATCGGAATCCAGTGCTTGCGGATATTCTCGAAATTCGGATGCTGCTCAAGCATGTTGTCAGACGGATCGAAGCTCGGATACTTGTTGGCCGCGTCGTACAACTCGTCATAGATCGCTTGCTGTTCGATCATCGGAAGGATCTGCGTCAGGACGCTGCCTGCCCCCTCAATTCTCGGCGGCGGCTCCTCGTTCCCGTCCCACCGGGCCCACGAACCCATTGGCAGCGAGCTGAGCAGGGAGTGATAGCTGTGCAGGGCGACCCCGAGTTGCCTGAGGTTGTTGCTGCACTGCGCCCGGCGCGCGGTCTCGCGGGCACCTTGTACGGCGGGTAACAACAGGGCAATCAGAATCCCGATGATCGTGACAACGACCAGTAGTTCGACAAGCGTAAAACCTGCGCGTGCTCCCGGAGCAACGACTCCACCGACGGCGCGCCTCACGCCGCCGAACTTCATCGGCCTACGAAGCCGACCAGTTTGACTGATAGTGACTTGAATCCGCATGATCGTGACACGAATCCCCACTGATCGGCAATCGTCGGCAGAACGGCTGCCAAAAGAAAAGTCTGACGTTGATTATTGCAGATACCACAACGAAATGCAAAGGCTCCGCGCAGAGGACGCAGAGAATTCCGGTAGAAACCTCATGGAAATCCCCCCTCCAGAGGAGCAGTTCGCCAGTGGGCAATGAATGGGAACGCGTCGCGTACCCCGAAAGATGTATTGTTCTGAAGCCGCTGGAACTGGCAAGAGCGGCTTCGGACCTGTCCGCGTTCGTTTCCGGGCATGGGAAACGCAACAGGCACGGGCCCTGGGACCGTCCGGCGGAAGTCGCGGGCCGCACCTGGAAGAGCGGAGGCCGCACAAATTAGTGCGCCGGGATATTGACTTCGACCTTCGTCCCAAGCAAAATCGGGGTTTGGTGGGGTCACAGTGCTTATCACGTTCTTGGGGGTATTGGCCATGCGAAGGGCGGGGCTGCTGCAATCGGCTTGTTGGGTGTTGCCGATCCTCATGGTCGGCATGCTGCCGGCAATGGCCGCCACGGTTTACTGGGATACCAGCACCGACTCGGGCCTGCAGCCGGGCAGCGGCGTCTGGGACGTGGGCGCCTCGGCTCTGTGGAGTTCGAGCACCAGCGGCAGCAACCCGCTACTGACCTTTGCCAGCGGCGACGATGCTGTTTTCGCCGCGCCGGGCACTTCCGCCGTGACAATCGCCAATGCCGGTGTCACGGCCAACTCGGTTGCCTTCAGCGCCGGGGCCACCGGCTATACGATCGCCGGCGGCTCCAACCCACTCATCCTCGGCGCCGCCGGCGGCACGGGGATCACCGCCGACGAGTCGGCGGTGATCAGCGCGAATGTCGCCTTGGGCGCCGATCAGGCATGGGCCGTTGGGACAAGCGCGACCCTGACCGTCTCCGGGATCGTCAGCGGCTCCGGCCTGACCAAGACCGGGGCGGGCCGGTTGACGCTCAAGGGTGCCAACAACTACACCGGCAACACAACCTTGGATGCCGGTGCCCTCCGGGCCGAAGGCACCAACGCCGGCACGCTGGGAACGGGCGCCAGCGAGCTAGTTCTCAACAGCGGCACGTTGGAATCGTACGCCGACACGACCAGCACGATCAACTATGGCCGGAACGTGACCGTCAACGGCGATACAACCATCCTGCTCGGCCGCGTGACCACCGGTAGTGAAACCACGGCCGCCACCCGCCAGTTCGGTACGCTGTCGATCGGAAATGCCAAGCTGACCCCGCGGCTCGACGGTACGACCTTCAGCGCTGCCAGTGTAAGCGCAAATCTCAACTTTGGCGACACGACCCTGACCGGCGATGCGACCTTCGACCTCAGCAACTTCAGAAAGGGGAGCAACTACGGCATCCTCACCCTGACCAGCCTCACCGACAACGGAGGAGGTCACGGCCTGACGCTCCTCGGCCCTTGGTACTACATGCGAGTGCGCGTGACCGGCAACACCAACATTGCCGGCGACGTCGTTCTGGGCAACAATTCGCAGGGGCCCGACTTGAGAATCGACAATTATACTCCCACCTCGCTCGCCGGGAACCTGAATTTCCGAGGCGGCGTGCTTTCAGTCAATGCCGACGTCACTCGCGACTTGGGCACCGGGGCCGGCGAAGTGCAATTCACCGGAGGAACCCAGAACGGATTCACGAACCACACCGCCAATCGAATCACCGTGACCATTGGCGACGGGGCCGGCGGCGCCGCGCAGCTCCAGTGGAACACGGCGCTGTTCAATCCGGGCGCCCTGGTGCTGGCCGGGAGGAGTGCCGGAACCGGCGGGGTCACGCTGGCCAATGCAATCGACCTCAACGGCAGTCTCCGCACGTTCTACAACTATGGCAGCAGTGCCACCGCGGAACTTCCCGGCCTGATCAGCAATAGCGGGACGTCGGCGGCAGGCATCAGGCAACACAACAATTCTTCCGGAACTACCTATTTGCAGAACAACGCGAATAGTTTCAATGGTCCCGTGACCGTGCAGGGAGGCGCAATCCGGTTCGATACGATCGGCAACATCGGCGGCGGTCCCACCGCCCTGGGAGACCCGACTGCCGGCACCGCAGTAATCACGCTGGGGCATTCTACAGAAACCCGTCTGTACACCGGCACCCTGCTGTACTCCGGTTCCGATGCACTCACCACGAACCGCCCGATCAGGATCAACGGCAACGGGACGATCCGGTCAATCGGCACGGGTACGATCACTTTTTCCGCCGACATGGCTGCGCCCACCGCCTACAATCGCGTCATGACTTTCACCCTGGGCGGTACAAACACGGGCGACAATACCTTCGCGGGGAAGATTCTCGACCGCAGCGCCGAGTCGCCGACCCCTGTTGTAAAGGCCGATGCCGGCACCTGGGTCCTCTCGGGCGACAACCCCTACACCGGCGCTACGACAATCAACGCGGGCGTTCTGAAGATCGCGCACGCCAACGCGCTGGGCAGCACCGACGCCGGCACGGCGGTCGCCTCCGGCGCCACGCTGGGGCTGCAAGGCGGAATCGTCACCGCCGCCGAAGCCTTGACGCTCAATGGGGCGGGCGCTGCCTCGGCCGGCGCCCTGCGCAACTATGCCGGCGACAACACCTACAGCGGTCCGATCACACTGGCCGGCACGACCGTGCGCATCAACTCCGACAGCGGCACGTTGACCCTCACCGGCGGCTTGAACGCTTCGGGCAGCCACCTGGTTGTCGGCGGCGCGGGCGACACCATGATCGCGAGCACCCTCGGAACGGGGCTGGGCAACTTGGCCAAGGACGGGGACGGTACGTTGACGCTTGCCGCCGCCTGCGCCTACGGCGGTACGACCACCATCAGCGGCGGTACGCTCCGGCTTGCCGACAGCGACAACCGCATACCGGTGACCAGCGCCCTTTCGATCAATCCCACCAGCGCGACGGCCACGGCTGCCACGCTGGACCTCGGTACGACCAACCAGACCGTTCCCTCGCTGGCGTTTGGCGGCACGGGCGCCCGGGCAGGTGTACCCATGTCGGTTGTCGGCGCCGGCACGCTCGCATTGGGCGGCAACGTGACCTATGCCAGCACCAACAACCCAGCCGGCGCCGCCATTGCCGCGAACCTGAACTTGGGCAATGCCACGCGAACCTTCTCGGTCGGCAACAGCACGGCTGTTGCCGACGATCTGACCATTTCGGGCATCGTCTCGGGCGACAGCGGCGTTGGGTTGACCAAGACCGGCGCGGGTACCCTCGTCCTCAGCAACGCTGCCAACAGCTACACGGGAGCAACCACGCTTAATGGCGGCGTCTTGAGCGTCGCTGCCCTTGCTAACGGCGGTTCTCCGAGCAGTATCGGCGCGTCCAGCAGTGCGCAGGAGAATCTGAATTTCCTCACGCATAGTACGTTCCGGTACACGGGCGGCACGGTAGTGACCGACCGGCGATTCACGTTTGCCTCGGGGCAAACCGGGACGTTCGACATTACTCAGAGCGACACCGAGTTGACCCTGGTGGGGCGCACTTCCGGCGGGTCGGGCTATCTTACCAAGACCGGGCCCGGAACGTTGATCCTCTCCGGAGCCAATACCTACATCGGTACGACCACGGTGAATGCCGGCACGCTCCGGCTGGGCAGCGCAGGTTCGTTGGCTGCAGGCTCCTATGGCCTGCGTATCCTGCCGACCACCAGCGGAGTCGACGCGGTCATGGACCTCAACAACCGCAACTGGACGGTCACCTACACCGGGACCTTCAACCTTACTTTCGGCGGCAACGGCGCCGCGGCCGGCAGCAACATGCTGCTCAGTACAGGCACGGGTACGATCACCCTCAACAATGCCGCCGCAGTCGTTACCTACAACGCCACCAACAACCCGAACGGGGCCGTCTTCAGCGGCAACCTCAACCTGGGCGGCGTCACCCGCACCTTTAACATCGGCGACAGCTCGGCCGCCGAGGACGATCTGACCGTCTCGGCCGCCATCTCCGGCGGCAGCGGCGCGGGGCTGATGAAGGATGGCGACGGCACGCTCACCCTGTCGGGCCACAACACCTACAGTGGCCCGACCACCGTCAGCGCCGGCAGGCTGCTGGTCCACGGCTCGCATACCGGCGGCGATGCATATACCGTTCAGGGCGGCGCCACGCTCGGCGGCGCCGGCAGCATCGGCTCGGTAGTCGATGTCAACGCCGGTGGCCGGCTCGCACCAGGTGCGTCCATCGGTACCCTGGCCATCGGCGGCAACCTCGCCTTGGCCGGCGGCTCCATCTTCGAGTGGGAGTTCAACTCGGACAAAGTCACGGCTGATCTGCTCAACCTGGATGGCGATCTGAACCTGGATCCACTCGGCGGCGTTTCACTGGATCTGACCGACCTGGCCGATCCTGTGCGCGCCTTGGCCTACGGCACCAGGCTGACGATGATCAGCTACTCGGGCGACTGGAACGGCGGCATCTTCGACGGCTATGCGAACAACAGCAAGTTCTTCTCGGGCCTGAATGAATGGAAGATCCGCTACGATGACCTCCTGCCGGAACTCAACGGCGTCAGCTTCGCCAACTTCGTGACACTTACAATCGTTCCCGAGCCGACGAGCCTTGTACTGCTCATCGGCGCCATGCTGGGCCTGACGTTCCGCAGGTGCCGGCAACGGCGGAACTGGCGATAGTGTGACCGTCCTATGAATCCGGATGATCCCAGATTACGGCTCTTCCTGCAATAATCCGGGTTGGCCCGGATAATTCATGTAGGGTGGGACAAGGTCGCGCAAGTCCTTGGTGGGCCTGCGCAAGCCAAGCCCGGGGTGTTTTGCACGTCGTGTGCTGGAAGCAGGCCCGGCCAAGCGACCGAAGGCCCACCAGGGTCTTGGCTTGCTTGTCACCACCCTACATCGTCATGAATAATCCGGGTTGGCGCACTTTCGGCGGGCCGCGTCCTCGAGCGCGGCGGCTAGCGGCGACGGCATCGACCACCCCTATGCCCTTGCTGCGGTAATGCTTATCATGGGGCGGTTCGTGGACACCAGCGACGTCCGTCCTTCTTGCCTCAGGAGCGAGCATGCCCGAGCCGAATTCTCCCGACTTCTCGCAGATACGCCCGCAGGGGCAGCCCGACTGGCAGACGGGGCAGCCGACCGGCGCAAAGCCTCATCCGCAGCCGGACGCCCCATTCGATGCGCAGGCGAGTCCACACCCCGGCGGGCAAGCCGATCCGGCGTCGAACGCGCCGCCCGCGCATGCGCTCGGCCCGTTGCACGAAACGCCCGTGGCCGCGCCCATCGTCGAGGCAAGCCCAGCCTCGGAAACGAAGCGGCTGTTCGACCGCATTATCGCCGAGGTACGAAAGATCTACGTGGGGCAGGAGGAACTAGTGCGAGGGACGCTGGTGGCGCTGTTCTCCGGCGGGCACGTGCTCATTGAAAGTGTGCCGGGGCTGGGGAAGACGCTGTTCGTGCGAACGCTGGGGCAGGTGCTTGGCTGCCGGTTCGGACGCATCCAGTTTACGGCCGATTTGATGCCGTCCGACATTACCGGGGCGCCCGTGTTCGATATGAAGACACAGCAGTTCGTGTTCCATCCCGGGCCGGTGTTCACGCAGCTTCTGCTGGCCGACGAAATCAACCGCTCGCCGGCCAAGACGCACGCGGCGTTGCTGGAAATCATGCAGGAGTACCGGGTCACCATCGAGCGGACCAGCCACCGCATCGAGCGGCCGTTTCTTGTCATGGCCACGCAGAACCCGATCGAAACCGAGGGCACATACAACCTCCCCGAGGCGCAGCTCGACCGGTTCATGTTCAAGCTCATCGCCGATTACCCGTCGGCCGAAGAGGAGGCGGACATTCTGGCAATGCACGGGCGGCAGGTGGATCTGGACGCGAAGCTGGACGAGTTGGAAACGGTCACCAGCCCGGCCGAAATCATTGAGGCCACGCGACGCAACGGCGAGGTCCGCATCGACCCGAAGCTGCTCGACTACATCAACACGCTCGTGCGGCTCACGCGGCAATGGCCGCAGCTTCACATGGGTGCGTCGCCGCGCGCCGGCATTGCACTGATGCAGGGCGCCCGCACGCTGGCCGCGTTCCACGGGCGCGACTATGCCGTGCCCGACGACGTGGTTGAGCTGGCCCTGCCGGCGCTGCGGCACCGGGTGATCTTGTCGGCCGAGGCGGAGGTGGAGGGGCACACGGTCGACGCGCTGCTGGGCGACCTGATCCGCACCGTGGAGGTGCCCCGGCTGTGACCCCGATTGTGGCCACGCTCCTGAAGCTCGCGGCAATTGCCGTGCCGCTGGGCGCGGCGGCACGGTGGCTGCACGTCACGCCCCGGGCGAGGCTGGTGCTGCTGGCCCTGGCACCGGCCGCTGCGACCTTCACTCTCGTGTTCGCCGCGCAGGCGCTGTGGGTGGTCGTGGCGATTGACGCTGTAGTGCTGGCCCTGGCCATAACCGACGCTGCAACGCTTCCCCGCACAAAAGAGCTGAGCGTCGAGCGCAGTACGCTGCGGATCGCCTCGCTTCGGAAGCCACACACGGTGGTGCTGACGGTGCTCAACCACGGGCGGCGCGCGTACCAGGCCGACCTGCGCGACGGCGTGCCGCATGAACTGATGCCAGAGCCGGAGGAGTTCTCGCTCCAGTTGGCGCCCCGCAGCCGCAGCACGCTGCATTACGTGCTGCGCCCGCGGCGCCGCGGGGCATTCACCATCGACCGGGCGCACCTGCGCGTGCGCAGCCGGTGGGGCCTGTGGCAGCGGATCCTCAGCTACCCGGTCGAGACTCGGCTGAGCATCTACCCCGACATCAAGCAGCTTTCGCAGTATGCTTTGCTTGCCCGGACCAACCGGCTCAGTCTGCTGGGCGTGCGGCGCACACGGCGGGTGGGCCACGACCATGACTTCGAGCGACTGCGCGACTACACCCGGGACGATAGCTACAAGCACATCGATTGGCGCGCGACGGCCCGGCGGCGCAAGCTGACCGTGCGCGACTTCCAGGCGAGCCAAAGCCAGCGCATCGTGTTCATGCTCGACTGCGGCCGCATGATGACCAACGAGGCCGAGGGCATCAGCCTGTTCGACCATGCACTGAACGCCTCGCTGCTGTTGAGCTACGTGGCGCTGCGGCAGGGCGATCAGGCGGGCATGATCACGTTTTCCGACGCCATCCACAGTTACATTCCACCCCGCGGCGGCATGCAGCAGATGAACCGCCTGCTGCACGCCTCGTTCGACCGGTTCCCCCAGCTTGTCGAATCGCGTTACGATCAGGCGTTCCGTTACCTCGCCTCGCACTGCCGCCAGCGCGCGCTGGTGGTGCTGGTAACGAACGTCATCGACGAGGTGAACGCCAACCAGGTGGAGCAGTACCTGGGCAATCTGGTAGGCCGGCATTTGCCGCTGGGCGTGCTGCTTCGCGACCGCCGGCTGTTCGACGCGGTCGACGTGGAGCATCCGGCGGGCGACGATCTTTGGCGTGCTGCGGCTGCGGCTGATATCCTCATCTGGCGGCACCAGGTGCTTACCGACCTGGGCGGCAAGGGCGTGCTGTCGCTCGATGTGTTCCCCGAGCACATGACCGCCCCGCTGGTGAACCGCTACCTGGAGATTAAGGCACGGCATCTGCTGTGAGGGGGCTTTGACTTGACTTGCCAATCACGCTGGTTTAGACTCAAAGCTGGAAGAAACTGTCTTCCGGCATACCGTGACCCAAAGAGGAACCATCATGAAGAAGCTCACTGTGAAAGTAGTCGTCGTGTCGGCGGTGCTCTTCGCCGCCATTCAACTCCAGGCGCAGGAAATCGGCCTTCAGCTCTATAGCCTGAGGGAGCAGATGAAGACCGACGTCGAAGGCACGCATGCGCTGCTGCCGAAGTGGGGCATTCAGTATGTGGAGGGCGGCAATACGTACGGGATGCCGCTGGACGAGTACAAGCAGTTGTTGGAGAAGCACAACCTGAAGATGATCGGCGTGGGCGCCGATTACGGCGAACTAAAGGACAACCCTCAGGCGGTGGTCGACGCAGCCAAAGCGTACGGCGCCCGCTACGCCACCTGCTTCTGGATTCCGCATGAGCGCGGCCGGTTCGGCATCCGCGAAACGGAGGAGGCCGTCGAGGTGTTCAATCGGGCGGGCAAGCTGCTGAAAGAGGCCGGCATGACCCTATGCTATCATCCGCACGGCTACGAGTTCACGGCCCACGGCGACGGCGTGCTCTTCGACGTGATGCTCGACAAGGCGGAGCACTATGCCTTCAACCTGGATGTCTATTGGGTTCAGATGGGAGGCGGCGATCCGTTGGCGATCATGAAGAAGTATCCCGACAAATTCCCGCTGCTGCATCTTAAAGACCGGGCGCACGGGACTACGGGCAGCACCGACGGCGGGGGCGACGTGGAGACGAACGTGGTTCTGGGGACCGGCGACGTCGACATCCGCGGGCTGATCCTCCAGGCCCGTAAGGCCGGCACCGAGTACCTGATCATCGAGGACGAGTCGTCCCGATCGGTCGAGCAGATTCCACAAAGCGTGGCGTTCATCAAGAAGGTCCTGGCGGAGAAATGACCGTGGCGGCCTCGCACCCGCCGGGCCGCCGTGCGAGCCGAAGTGTGCGACAAGAACCTTCACCGGCGCGGCCGCGGGACGTAGAATGCACTTGCCGAGGCGCCTCGGCTTGGCAATGAGGGGACCAGAGCCACCTTCCGGGACCAGAGCCACCTTCCGGGACCAGATTATGAGATTGCCGCGATATTGGGGCACGACTGCATTGCTCTTGCCCCTGCTATGGACTGCGCTGGGACCCGTCGGCACGGAATCGAACGACCGGCCGGCCAGCTTCTCCGTCTCGCTGTCCGATCCGGTCGTGCCGGAGGCGCCGCCGCGGCAGTACGAGGTCGTCGCCACCAGCGATGGGGACGGATCGCCGACCGGCTACCGGCTCACGTTCCAGGTGAATGTGTGTACCGACGGGCAATGCCGTATGGTCAACATCACGATGCACTGGGACTCCCTGGGATTCTACCAGCGGCTGGAGTGTCCCATCGACGCGCCGCTGACGCGGAGGGAACACGATCCTTTCACACCGGAAGACTACCGCAAGCTGGACCGCATTCTGAAGAACCGGGAGTCGATTCTCGGCAGGCTGCCCTTCGAGGCCCTCGTCGAGCAGCCGCGGCCCGGTGAGGCCGAGAACATCGACGGCTGGTCGGGCGCCACTCCCCAGACCGTGGCCGACTCGGTGGTCGAAGGCGCCGCCTTCACTACCTGGACGTTGTGGCATTGGGCCAACGGCGACATTGTGCCCCACCTGCGCGCTGCGACGAAGCAGCGAGCCACGCCAAAGTACATCAGGCAGTTGCTGCGGTCCGAAGATCACCGCGAGGTCTATTTCGGACTTCAGCACGCGCTCGAGCAATCCCGACCCGACGAGCAGTTCGTCGTCGACGCGTTCCACGTCATGGAGAACACCCGGCAGGTGGAACATGTGTCGCTGGCGCTCGAGTTGGTCAGCCGGGCCATGAGCGACCAGCATGCGCTGCACGAGCGGCTGATCGCGGCTTCCACTCGCATGACCACCCACACCAGCCGCCCGATTATCGAGTATTTCGCCGCGCAACCGGGGTTGCCTGCGGAAACCCTGGAAGCCTTGTCCGGGATCCTGGGGGAGTTGCCCTATTTTCAGGTCCATCGGATTCTTCTGTTGCTTCAGAAGCAGGCGTGTTCAGCGAAGGTCGAGGCCAATATCGCCGGGCTGCTCGACCACGACGATTTCTTCATCGCCCGGCGGGCTTCCGAGCATTTGGTGAAGCAGACGCCCAGCGACAGCACGCGGCGCAAACTGGACGCATTTCGTGACAAATACCGCGACCGGCTGTGATGGAGGGTGTGTGGCACGATTCCTGGCATGCTTGGAAACGCAAAGGGCCACGTGCGGGCTTGCCCCGCACGGAGCCGTGGTCAGTGAGCTAAGCGGGCACGGTTCACCCGAACTATCTTCCCGGCACGCTGCCGCCGCCGGAGGCGGCGGCAGCGTGCCGGGAAGATAGCGAGCCTTTTGAGGAGTTGACATGCGAAAGTTCATTCTGTCTGTTCTTGTCGTTGCGTGTCCAATAGCGCCGATGTGCGCAGTTCCGCCCGCAGCCATTGCGGCCGCGCCCGCGGAAGACGCCAAGAGCGACGCCGGGGCGGGACCGCCGATTATCATCGTGTTGCGGAGCCGGAACCCTGCCATCGAGTTGGCGGGTGCGGAGCTTGCCAAGTATCTGGGCATGATGGCCGGCGACGCGGGTGCGGCGACGGTCGCTGCCGATCCGGTTTCGGTACGCTTCGTTGCCGACCCGAGTGAAACGCCCGCCCAGCTTGAACTCGGCCTGCTCGGCGATTTCGGCGTTGTCGTGGACGGTGTCGACGACCCGGCGCTGGACGACGCCGTCTACATCGACGTGCGCGACTCGAAAGGCGTGATTGCGGGCTCCAATCCGCGGAGCGTGCTGTTCGCGGCCTACCGGTTTCTGGAAGCGTCCGGCTGCCGTTGGCTCCGGCCCGGTCCGGACGGCGATTACGTGCCGTCGCGCCGGATTGACAACTTATCGGTGCAAATCAATGACAAGGCCCGCTACCGTTTCCGCGGCCACAACAACTCCGGTTCCTACGGCATCGATTACATTCTTTCCAAGATCGAGTGGGGCGCGAAGGTTGGGCTGAATACCTTCTACAACGAGTTCTTCATCCCGCAGAAGTCGTACCAGTCGTGGTACGGCCGGGAGTATCCGTCGCAGAAGGCGTCTGCGCCGCGCACCGACGCCGAACTCACTGCCTACCACCAGCTACTCAATCGGGAGGTGAAGCGCCGGGGGCTGCTTCTGCACGCGGTCGGGCACGGCTGGAATGCCAGGCTTTTCGGCTGCCCGGAAATCGAGTCCCATCATTGGGGCGAGTTGGAGGTTCCGGAAAGCCAGGCTCACTTCCTGTCGTTGGTGGACGGGGAACGCGTGAAGCGCGGCCCGACCGTTACCGAGTTGTGCTACGGCAACGATGAGGTCCGCCGCCGGCTGGTGCATCTGGTGTCCGATTACGCCGAGGCGCATCCGGAGGTCGATTACCTGCACTTCTGGCTGGACGATCGCATGAACAACACCTGCGAATGCCCGCTATGCCGCCACAAGCGAGTGAGCGACTTCTACGTGATGATGCTCAACGCGATCGACCGGGAACTGACGCGGCGCGACCTGCCCACCCGCATCGTGTTCCTGATCTACCAAGACACGCTCTGGCCTCCGGAGGAGGAGCGGTTCTTGAACCAGGACCGCTTCGTATTGATGTTCGCGCCCATTTCGCGGTTGTTCGATGATCCGTATGCCATCCCGGACGGCAATGTCGCGCTGCCGCCGTATCAGCTCAACAAGAATGCCAGCCCGCAGGATATCGAACGGAACGTCGCGTTCCTTCAAGCATGGCAGCAGGCATTCCAGGGGCCGGGCTTCGTATACGATTATCACATGTTCTACATTCACTTTTACGATCAAGGCTATTACGGTTACTTGGACGTACTGGCGGAAGACATCCGGCGGCTGCCTCGCTTGAACCTGGACGGATTCGTCAGTTGCCAGATGCAAAGATCGTTCTACCCGCATGGATTCCCGCACCACGTGCATGCCGGACTTCTCTGGGACCCGGCACGCGAACTGGACGATCTGGCGCAGTCGCACTTCCAAAGCGCCTTTGGCGCCGACGGGGCCTTGGTCCTGGAATACATGCAGACTCTCTCCGACCTGTTCAGCCCGAAGCATTTCTATCGTATGCGGCGTGCGCGAGACGATCGGCCCGGCGAGGAAGCGATTCAGGACGCGCGGAAGAAACTGTCGATGGTTCAGGACGCCGTAGAGCGGTTCCGGCCGGTCATCGAAAGGAACCTGTCGGGCGATGATCCTGCCCAAGCGCTTTCCTGGAGACATCTTTCGATTCATTCGGGAATGGCCGTTCTCATGGCCGATGCGTTGCTTGCCAGGGACCAGGGCAGGAAGGCCGACGAGCAGGCGGCGTGGAAGGCGATGCGCGATTATGTCGTCGAGCATGAAGATGCTACGGAAGACGTGTTCGACGTCTTCTCGTTCCGGAGGATCTTCCCTGCCATGCAGTGAAACCGGGCGGTAACCGTTCACAGGGGACTGTCCCAATTTTCGCGGCACGAAGGGAAAGTCGCCCAATGGGTCAACGGGTCTGGCCGCGAAAATGGGACTGTCCCCTTCGCATGCAGCGGACAAGACAGCCTGCGCCACCGACCCGTGAACGCTTACATGCACCAACCGGCAGTGCCTTTTCGTGCTTTATTTTACGGTGTTTTCGCCACTTTGGCCCATTCTTGGCGCCCCTAGTTGACTCCCGTTCTGACACCCTGCTAGGATCTCTGGGTGGAGAACGACGCCCGCCGGGGTGTGGCGGGCGTCTCACCGCACACCGACACCGGTTCAAGCAGGAGGTGCCGAGCATGAGTAATTCTACCCGGCCCAAGGCGAACGATAAAGCCGCCGTTCTCGAATCCGCCCGACGACACAAGGCCAAAGACAAGGTACCCCTCTTGGCGCATGCCACCATGCGATGGGGGCGCAAGGTTCGCGGTACCATCAGGTACTTCGGCAAGATCGAC
>JAVEUP010000388.1:0-3305 GCA_034005525.1 Thermoguttaceae bacterium
TGAAACTTCGCAGGCCAAGGCTTCGCGCGGCTCATGGCAGAAGTCTGAAGAAGCGCCCCGGCATCGAGGGGATTGAAACGTCCAGCACGGGAGCCCACATTTCCGCCTCGACCCCTGTCTGAAGAAGCGCCCCGGCATCGAGGGGATTGAAACTTCGGGGGGGGTGCCGACCCGTGCCGGACACCCCCCGCCCGTCTGAAGAAGCGCCCCGGCATCGAGGGGATTGAAACGAATCTTTGAGTACCATAACGATAGCTTGACCCCTTGGTCTGAAGAAGCGCCCCGGCATCGAGGGGATTGAAACTCTCTCAATTCTCCCTGGGCGATTCGGCCCGGCTTCCCGTCTGAAGAAGCGCCCCGGCATCGAGGGGATTGAAACTACCGAGGTGCCAATCATGCCGAAGCAAAACAACGTCGAGCGGGTGTTGATCCAGACGGTGGGGACCGGCGGGCAGAACAACCCGGTTTGGGAGGCGCTGGCCTTCGCCGTCGCGCAGCGGCGGCCGCAGGTGCTGGTGCAGTGGTGCTCGGAAGAAACGCTCCGGAACACGGTGCCGCGCTTCGAGCAGGCTCTGGGCAAGCAGAACGTGCCGCCGGAGGTGCGCCGCGACGCCTGCACCGAGCCCGACAACGTCGACCGCCTCGCCCGCCGTTACCTCGCCCACATCGACCGGCTTCGGTCGGAGTTCCCGGACGCCGTCATCGAGGTCGACTTCACCAGCGGGACAAAGCCCATGTCGGCCGCGGCCGTCGCGGCGGCCGTCGCCCGGCGCCTCCCGCGGCTGCATTACGCCGTGGGGCCCCGCGACGCGACCGGCCGCGTCGTGCAAACCGACCGGCTCGTCTCGCTCGACACGGGCCAGATGGTGGCCGACCCCGTGCTGTGTGAGTTGGGCCGGCTGTTCGACCGCGGCCAGTTCGCCGCCGTGGCCGCGCAGGCCGCCCCGCTGGCGGCGCAACTGACCGACGCGCGGCTGCGCGCCCGGGCCGAGTCGCTCGCCTACCTGGCCGAAACGTACGATCTGTGGGACCGCTTCTGCTGGAAGCAGGCGTTCAGCCTCCTGCGCGACCACGCCAAGCGGGAGCGGGCCTCCGGCTGCCTCAGCGCCGGCGGCTGGGACGTGGCCGTCCTGGCCGAGCAAGTGCGCCATCTCAAACAGTGCAAAGAGGGGCGCGCGCAGCCCGCACGGCTGGCCGATCTGCTGGCCAACGCCGAGCGCCGCATAGCGCAGGGCGACTATGACGACGCGGTGTCGCGCCTCTACCGGCTGACCGAGTACGTGGCCCAGGTGCGGTTCCGCGAGCGGTTCGACATCGCCAAGCTCGACAACCCCACCGGTAAGGTCCCGCTGCCGAAGCTCGCCGCGCACGCGCCCGCGCTGGCCGCCGACCTGCAAGCCCGCAACCGCCTGAAAAACGGCACGGCCGACCTCGGCCTGCGCGACGCGATTGCCGCTCTGGCCGAGGCGGGCGATCCGGTGGGCCGGGCCATGCAGGCGCGTTACGACCCGCCCTCCGGGTCCGCCGGCAAGGCCAAGGGGCCGCTCGGGAGATTGCTCGACATGCGCAACCAGTCGCTTCTGGCCCACGGCACGCTGCCGATCGATCGCGAGACTGCCGAAGCGCTCCACGAAGACGTAACGGCGATCGTCCACCAGCACCTACACGCCGAGGGCCTCGCGCCGGCCGACGTGCTGCGCCCCGCCCGGTTCCTGCCGTGCCCCTGGGGGTAGCCGTGTCGAGCCATCATGTCCTTCACCCCATGACTGTGAGGACGATCAGGGGGGTGGTGGAATGATGTTGGAAGCCTTGTTTGTTTCAACTGGACCGGCGGGGCTATCTAAACTTTACACTTTACGGGCAAAAGCCATCCTGTTGTACTGCCAAACATGCCGCGATTGCCACGCACCAGCTTTCCGAATGCCGTGTACGATGCGACTACCCGCGGGAATGTTCCGAGCGACGATTTGTCCGTTGCGAAGAGGGAGTAACCGGTTGGGAAGCTTCGCACGGGCAGCATTCGGGACCGGGAGCTTATCGTGCCCGTCGTCCGCATGGACCTCGACACTGTCGACGCCTGCGTAGCAACACATTTCAAAGTGTAAAATGCAGGCCTGACCCTGACTTCTGCTGACTTCTGCGGAGCCAGCCGTGCCGGAAGCAGGCCGTATGGCTTAGCAAGAGCCCATCAGCGAATACCGGCCTGGCAGCGTTACCGCATCTTCCGCGTGATGCAAATTCCCCATCGCGACGCGTCGACGAACACGCTTTCGAGGTCCGGGTCCTCGGCGATCGCCTTGAAGTAATCGTCCATCATGTACGCCTGTCCCGACGAATCGTGGGCGAAGATCAGTCCGCCGGGGCGCACCAAGGGCAGCAGTTTCTTGAGATAGTCGGTGAAACCTTCCTTTTCGGCGTCGAGCAGCACCACGTCGATCGGCCCCTTCAGTCGCGTGATGGTCTCGTGGGCATCGCCCTCGACCAGCGTGATCAGGTCTTCTACACCTGCCCGCTTGAAGTTGTCCTTGGCCATGGCGATGCGTTTGGGATCGATGTCGTGGGTAATGAGCTTGCCGCCGGTCGACCGCAGGGCCAGACAAAACCACATGGCCGAATAGCCGTTGGATGTGCCCACTTCAACGACCGTCTTGGCGTCGATCGCCTCGGTGAACATCCTCATCAGCCGACCATCCTCGGGTAGGACATTTCCCATGCCGCGAGCCTGGTTGTCCTGCATATCGTCCATAACCGCGATGATCCGTTTCTCCGCCTCATCGCGAGCCCGCGGATGCCGCGTGAGCGTTCGTCGCGACACCTCTTCCGCCGTCGGCGCCCGATCCGGCCTGGACTGGCCGCAGGCTTGCGTCGCAAGCGCCGAGACCAGCACGGCAACCCCCAAGAATTGTCCGAGTTGTGTAATCCACTGTTGTGACTGTAACATCATCTAACTCCTTAGTAACCAGGGCCGGTTGATCTTCGTTGTCGCCATTGTAACACCCCATGGTTACTGCGCCGAGTTATCAAGTGCGGGGTGAATTAAGGTGTCCGGTACTTGTTCTAGGTCGGCCTCGGAGCTTGAGGGTTGCACCATCCTCCCAGTGGCCTGTTTTTCGCTTTGCAATCCGGCGGCCGGTCTGCTAAGCTTGGTTACCTGTACATAGGTCCCTTCCCGGCCGATTTGGACGACACGTGCCATGCGACGAAATTAGTTCCTGTTGCGGAAACTCCGGTCACAAGAACTGTCCCGTCGGGCTTGCATAAAAAGGACGTATCCTTATCCTTATGGCAATACCATTGTGCCAAAC
>JAVEUP010000389.1:0-3301 GCA_034005525.1 Thermoguttaceae bacterium
CCTGCTCGGCGGTCATCAGCCCGCTTTCGGCAAGGTTGTCCAGAAACCGCTCCCGCGTGATGGGCCGCAGGTCGAGGCCCGCATCGGCAGGCAAGGCGGTTGTCTCGGCGAGTACCTTAGCGCCGGCCGCGAGGGCCAAGTCGGCCTGCCGCAGCAACTCGACCAGCCGCTCGGCCTTGACCGGGAACCGCCGGCAATAATCCTCGTGCGAGGGCTTGTCGCCATGCCGATGCCGGGCTTCGTACTCGGCCACGATCAGCTCGTCGGGCAACCCGTCCAGCGGGCCCAAGGGCAGGTAGGCGCGGCAGTAGTCTTCGAGCTTCGGCCGGCTGGGGAACACGTCCGCCCCGACGTCCGTCTTCTCGGACGCCATTCTGGACGAGAGCGTCTCGGCCGGCGGGCCTTTCCAGCGCCAGGCCAGATCGAGGTTGACCAGTTCCAGAAGCACCTGGCGGAGTCCGGCCGGGCCCTTGGCCAGCGTTTCATCGCCCAGGAACTCCTCGATGCGCGGCCGCCGGCCAGCCTGCCACGCCGCGTCGAACCGCTCGGCAAGCTGTTCGACGTGCTTGGCCAGCGTTCCCGACGGCGGCCCCGCGTTCAGGTTGGGATCATCCGGCATGGTCTCGAACCTGCGTTTCTTGACCGAGTTCTTGAATGAGCCGCGTTTGCGGTCCCCATGGACCATCGTTCCCCTCACTCCGTGGGCCTTATCCTACCACGCCACCTGCCCGAATGCCAGGGGGCGTGTTTGGTCGAACGGCCATCCTTTCGTCACTACCGAGGCTGCCGGAGAATGGGCTACTATTCTTGCTGCCCTGCCGGGACAAGACCACATGGGAAACGGTCTTGGGCATCGAACACCGGCTTTAAGTACGGACGATTGACCACGAAATACACGAATTACACGAAAGAAACACCCGGATCGGTTGTCCGCGCCGTCCTGCCCACTTCTTGCTTCAAGCCTGTCGGTGCCCTTTTCGTGTGCTTCGTGTATTTCGTGGTTCATGACTGCGTCTCCAAACGTTGACCCGGGCTCAGGCAAATCAGGCGTACGACCAAACGAGTCTGTTGACGACGGCCTGCGTCATTTCGCACCTGCCGCCGTACCACCGCTCGTGATGCCGTCGAGTTGCACCCGGGCCGGGTCGTTCTTCCAGCCGTATTTCGCCGTGAACTCGGCAGGCGTGAGGGTGAGCTGCTCGCCGGAGTCGGTCAGGGCGACGTACACCAGCGCCTCCTCCACGCCCTCCGGACCGTGGAAATGGCCCTGCGGCGTGAATAGTACAGCGCGATCCTTGGGCAGCAGCATAAGCGTGGCCAGCAGGCGAGGCGCGTCGGGTTCCCAGAAGTAGACCAGGTTCGTACCGTCCATGACGGAAAGAACCTTTCCGCCGGGGAAGAAGTAAAGCGAGCCGCTGGTCTCTATGGGCTGTAGATAAGGGATTGTACGAATACATTCGCCCGTCTCCACGTTCCATGCCGAAATGCGCGCATTCTCGCGAACGTACACCGTCGCGCCATCCTCCGACCAAAACGGGTGTGAGTAAAGAATCGTCTCCTGTGCTTCCAAAGTCTTCAGCGTATCGCCTGTATGTGACAGGATATGGGCCGTACCCAGGCCCAAATATGTGACTGCAATCTTAGTGCCGTCGGGGGAAAAGGAACAAAAGGCACGATTAACGGTCTTGACAACGCGTTCACTCTCTCCCGTATCGACGTTCCATATTTGGAGCATATCGTTCCGAACACGAGTAACCAGTCTCGTGCCATCGGGGGAAAGGGCGATGTGCATATACGTTGTCACAGGCCCTTTCAGGCGATGCAGGACGGCATCCTTGACCAGATCAACTACCACGTACTCGCCGTTTTCCTCGTCTATGTAGGCCATCAATCGCCCGTCGGCCGACCAGGCTTGGGCAAAAGGATTTTCCGGGGTTTCCGAACATGATTGGTGCGACGTGCTCACCCGCCATCGCCCTCAGTAGGCCCAAACTGCCGGAACTGACCACGAAATACACGAACGACACGAAAAGAAGAGTCCGACCAATTATCTCCGCTGGCTTGGCCAGTTCTTGCTTGGGGTCTGCTGGTGCCTTTTCGTGTGCTTCGTGTATTTCGTGGTCCATGCTTGCCTGCAGAAGCACTTGGAAACTCGCTGGGTCAACCCGAGAGTTGCCCGGCTGCGGCCCGGCTCCGCTCCGCTGCGGGCCTGCGCCACGGCTCTGCTTGCTTGAATTACTTGCTCGACTCGGCCGCCGGAACTAGGGCGAGCCGGAAGCCCCGGTCGGAGTACCGAAAGTCCGGCGTGATCCCGTAGCGGCCCGCCGACCGGCAGTGTCCGGCGGAGTAGTCCCAGCAACCGCCGCGAAACACGTGGTCCGAGCCCGACGCAGGTCCTTGTGGATCGTCCACCAGCGATGCCGCGTAGGAGTCGCTGCCGTACCAGTCGGCACACCATTCCCATACGTTCCCATGCATGTCGAACAGGCCAAACGCGTTCGGCTTCCATTCCCCGACGCCGTGCGTCCTTCTGCCAGAATTCCTGCTGTACCAGGCATGGTCTCTCAACACCACCTCATCATCTCCGCAACTCCACTTCCTGGTTGTGCCTGCTCGGCACGCATATTCCCACTGGGCTTCCGTGGGCAATACGTAAACACGCCCCGACGTCCGCTCCTCCGGCATGGCGGAAAGCCTCTCACGAAACGCATTAGCCTCATCCCAGGAAACCATCTCCACCGGATGACGGCTCGTGTCCAGGCCCGCCACCTTGCCGGCTTCCTTGCCGGCTTCCTTGCCTTCAGCCGAGAAGGCGCTCGGATTAACCCCCATTACCTGCTGGTACTCGGCCTGCGTTACCTCGTGAAGCCCCAGGTAAAACGGGCCTGTGATTCGGACTCGATGCCGGGGCGATTCCGAGGGAATCCGGTCGATGTACCATTGCGGTTCTTGCCGCTCTTTGGCCTCTTTCAGGAGTTGCTCGACCTCTTCCTCCGTCGAGCCCATCATGAACTCGCCCGGCGGAATGAAACTGAACTTCATGCCAATGGAGTTCTCAATTTCCAGCGGCTTGCCGAGGTGCGCCGCCCACGCCTCTTGATGTTTGCGGGCTGTGGCGGCGTCGAATGGGGCAACGGCCGGCGGCGGTGCGCCCGGCCGAAGAAACCGCACGCGATACAAGTCGTTCTTCCCGGTGTGGAAAGAACGAAAATACAAGGTCCGGCCGTAAGTTCTCAATAACCCCGTGATGTTGATGGCGGCCTGTCGAGGCGTAGCGGTGCGTAGGCCGGTTGGGCAAACG
>JAVEUP010000033.1:0-52117 GCA_034005525.1 Thermoguttaceae bacterium
TGAGGTGGTGGAAGCGACACCCGACACGATTACGACACCATGGATGCAGTTTGCCAGCAGCCGACGCAAATTCATTTTTCGATTCAACGGCAGCGTGAAATCGCTGACCCAGCCCGAGCGACACGGACCCAAAGGCTGAAGGGACAAAATGGACAACGAAGACGGAAACGAGGCTGACGTCGAGGAAGTCGTAACCGAGTTTGACGAGGGTATCCGAGTTCGGTCGGGGTTTCAAATTGAGGAGGTCGAACCTGGCGTCCTGGACATCACTATCCTCGGTCCTTTCTTTGAAGTCGAGGACGAGGAAGACAAAGACCTGGAAGACGAGGACGACAAGGAGAAAGACTGATGGACGACGAACTTGGTTGCCTGACACTGATCGTGGTGTTGACTATCGCCGTTATCGCTGGCGGATGGCTGTTTATTAAATTGGTTGGGTGCTGCATTTTCTTGGTTTATGTCTGTTTGGGCACCTCAACCGAAGTCGCTGTCGTCGGAGGCTTCTTCCTTGCCGTTGTGCTCACTATCTACGTTCTTCTCAGGAGCAACGAATGACCAGCCGACGCCAATCCAAAGCCGAGCGACGGTTCATCGAAGCCGTCACCCAATTCGTCCTCAGCCTCGGCGGACGCCCTGGGTCGTTCTACGACTACGAGCTTGACACGCCCGCTGGACTGCTCAACGTCAGCGTTCATGACAACTGGGTTGCCACTCGCTTTGATGACGTGGCGATGGGGCGGGCGTTCTCGGAGGCGTATGACCGTGCCTGCAATCCCTATTCGGGCAAGTGGAACTTTCATTTCCCAAGCGGATACACTCCCGAGCTTGCCGTAGCCGAACTGCGCTTCTGGTTCGACAAACTCATGTCCTGGAGGCCATCATCATGAACATCATCTCCCTCACCGACAGTCGGTTGGCGGCTTTGCATCGACAGGTGGCAAATGAAATAGAACGCCGTTCGAAGGCTGCTGCCAACGGACACGATCCTGCCGCCATCATCTACGGCAACGAAATGGCGAAACGAGCACTCATCGTAGCCGCTGCTGGCAGTCATTCGCTGTTGCTAGTTGGACCGTCGAACTGCGGCAAGACGATGATGCGTGCCGTAGCCCTGGAGCTTGGGCTGGCAGAGACATTTGAGGCTCGCCCTTGCCCTTGTGGAAATCGAACCCTTCGAGACGCACCGTGCGGCTGCACGGTGCGTCAAATCGAACGGCACCTTCGGACGTTGCCCGTCGCTGACATCACTGTCGAGATGATGCGCCCTCTGGAAAGAGAGATGCGAACGCCAGGGACCACCCTGGCGGACATGCAGAAGCAAATCGAGGCCCAGTCCGACTACCAAAGCCTTGACTTGGACACAATCGGCGGCAACTTATTGAAGGCAGCCGTTGCCGAACTGGCGATTGACGCCGCCGTTCGGCAACGTGTTCTTCTTGTGGCTCGGACTATTGCAAACCTCGATGGACGAGAGCAGATCGAGGCGTGCCATCTCTGCGAGGCAATCAATTACAGGGGGGTGAGGTGAGCGACTGCCATCGTCCTGGGCAATGATGCATCTTGAAAAACGTCGGAGACTGGGTGGAAAAAAGATATAACGGGACTCCTGGGCAGGTTGACTTCGGTGTCTGTTGACCACCTTCTTCTCTTGGACTCCTACAAGCCTGCTCTTCTCAGAACCTGCTCTGGGACTCCAGCAATGTCCTCGACCACCGCCACTGCTTTGGTGAAATCCCCGTCCCTGGTCCACTCGCTCAGCACGATGATACAGTCCACTCCCGCTGCCGCAGCCGCCGCCAGCCCCCGCTCCGAATCTTCGACGATGATGCAATGCTCAGGTCGAAGACCGTTCCGTTCCATCGCCGTCAGGTAGGGTTCGGGATGCGGCTTGGAGTGTGTGTAGTCCTCCCTCGTCAACACGAAGTCCATGTACTGGATCACGCTGCTGTTTGCATGGGCCGCCTCGAAGTGTTGGCGGCGAGCGTTGGTCACCACGCCCATACGGACCCGACCATACAGTGCCCGCAGCACGTCTTCGACGCCATCATTTACGGGCGACTGCGCCGTCAGCAATTCTGTGTATCGCCAGTCCCGTTCTCTCCGCAGACGGGCCACCGTTTCGGCATCAATGCCCTTTTCGGCAGCCAGCAGAAAGACGCTTTCGCCACGGCGCAATGAGATCTCCTTGAACTGTTCCAAAGTCAGTCCGATGCTGATGCTGCCAAGGGCTTCCCTGCAAGCCTGGAAATACAGGCCCTCGGTGTTCACCAGCACGCCGTCATTGTCCCAGAGGATGGTCAGCATCTTCTACCGCACCAATGCGTACAGTTTGCCGTCCATAAACTGCCCATCCTTCAGGTAGAGCTTCCGCAGGTCGCCCTCGAAGATGAAGTTGTTCTTCTCCAGCACTCTAGCCGATGCCCGATTGAAGTGGAATATGTGGGCCGTAATCCGCACCAGCTTCCAACGAGCAAAGGCATGCTCGCAAGCCTTTCCGACCACGCTTGTCATGATACCTTGGCCCCAATACGGTTTGGCCAACCAGTAGCCAATCTCCGCACGATGGCCCTTGGTCAAGCCATCGAAGCCACAACCTCCGATGAGTTCCTCATCGGAGGTTCGAACGGCGAAATGGATTGGTTCCCCATGCCGCCGCATGGCCCTGGCGACAATCTCCAGCCAGTTGTCAAAGTCGGTTTCCGAATAGGGAAAAGGAATACGCAACGTCTGGTCGTAGATTTCCCGGTCGCCCAAGTGCTGCACACACGCAACCTTGTCCGTTGCTCGGAAGTCGGTTAGGTGGATTTGGTCGTTGACGGGAATGTGCATGATGGTTCACGATGGGCAGCGTCATCATTGGGTCATGAGCCAGGCTACACTAACCAATGCCTGCCCTCAAGTCGTGGTTGGCACCCTGATGAACATACTGCCAAGGATGGCAACAGCCCTCACCAATTCTCCGAAGTGCTGCTTGCTGCTTTGGCTAGTTCTCCAGTGGTAACATCGAAGTATAGGGAGCGTCCTTCCACCGTGTCTATACCGAAGTGGCCTTCCTTGTCAATGCCAAGGTAGCTGCCCCACAGCAAATGGGACGCCGTGCGTTTCAGGCTGGACTTGTTCTTAATCACCTCGCTGACAGGTAATGTGTGGACGACTTGCCCCTTCTTGACAAAATAAACCAGAATGTCGTCCTTGTTCAGGTCCAGGGGCAGCAAATTGATTCCTTCATGGCCGATGACCAGATGCTCGCCGTCATCGGCAAGGTAAGCCACACGAAACCATCCAGGCATGGCCCACTTCCTTTCCCTGCTCCCGTTCGTTACGGAATAGACAGTGGTTAGCCGAGTGCGAGGGTCCATCTCGGCACAGAAATGTTTGCTGTTCGACCAGACATCTTTCTTCTGCGGCGGCGGCAGTGGACTGTCCGCAAACGACGGTCCAGAAGCAAGGGCACCGAATCCAACGAGCAAAAGGACAAGTTTCTTTGGCGTCATGGCTACGTCTCCCAAATGGCTACTGATGCAACGAAGCGGACGGGACCAGCCGAAACTTACGGCTACAGCACGCATTATACCATCCCCTGCCAGTCAAGGAGGCACCCTGCATGGCACTTCCCGCCAAATCTGCTATGCTGATTGGTTGTCCAACGGCCAAGCAAATCCCTTCTCAAGGAGGCCCGTGATGGCAGTCGCTTTTCCAGAAGTTCGGGTTGGTGAGCCCATTTGCTGCAACGGGCTGGCGGTCTTCCCACTCTTCGCTGAATCAGGCAGTGGCGTAGACTACGCATTGGCCGACGAGGCTATCGGCGAAGGCTCGGTCATCGTCGAGGAGGTATCCGAGTCCGGTTCCGTCCCCGACTTGTCGGTCGAGAATAAGGGCGACATCCGTGTCCTTTTCCTGGAGGGTGAGGAACTTATTGGGGCCAAGCAGAATCGCATCCTGAACACGAGCGTTCTCGTCGCCGCCCGCACCAAGACCAATATCCCTGTTTCCTGCGTCGAGCAGGGTCGGTGGGGCTACAAAAGCCGTTCTTTCGGGTCCAGTGGCTCGCATTCCTCATCCAGGTTGCGCCACGCCCTTAAGGCGTCCGTCAACAAGTCGGTCAGGGCAAAGCAGGGGCACCGCTCCGATCAGGGCGAGGTCTGGAAAGAAGTCGAACGGCAGCAGTCGGCCCTGGGGGCGTTTTCGGGCACCAGCGCCATGTCGGATACGTTCATTGCCCATCGGGAGCGAGTGGAGGATGTCCAGGAAAAGCTCCAGTACGTCGAGGGAGCCATTGGGGCGGCGGTCGCCGTGGGTGGCAGAGTCGTTTCCTGCGACCTTTTCGACAAGCCCTCCACCTGCCAGAAAGTCTGGAAACGGCTCCTGACGGGTGTCGTCTTGGACGCCCTGGAGGTCGTGGCTGAGGAGAAGCAGGCCGAGACCGCCGACGTGGAGCGGGTGTTGAAGGGACTGCATGTCCTGCCCTGGGAAGCAGCCGAACCAATTGGGGAAGGCGAAGAGTATCGGGCATCATCGGAGGGCGGCGACCATGCTTCGGCGTTGGTTTTCGAGGGGTCCCTGGTGCATGGTAGCGTCGTGTGTGGGGTGTAGCCGAACATCGTGTGGAGACTATCAGCCTCCACTTGTTTCGAGAGCGATCCTTTGTCGGAAAATCTTCGGATAACAGTCTTGGTGTCGCCCTTTCGCCGATCCACCCATTCCCGCTTCTTCATATACCCCCCAACGTCCTGTCGCATACCTTGGACAGCTTCGACACCTTCCTGTTGTCCATGAGGAAGCTCTTGTCGCCGTTTTCTGTTGACATCTGGAACGAGGGCTACTCGCAGGCGACTCTGGCGGAGGAATTGGAGAGTCAGCAGCCGAAAAGCAAGACTCTTCATTCTGGGGGGTGTTGCATTTTGAAGAATTCGGAAACTGGGTTGAAAAAAGATACAACGGGACTCCTGCCTTGGATTGGCTGCGGTGGCTGTTGACCGCCTTCTTTTCTTGGGACTCCTACAAGCCTGCTCTTCTCAGAACTTCCTTGGGGACTCCAGAAATGTTCGCCATCATTCACGGGTGACTGCGCCGTGAGCAATTCTGTGTATCTCCGGTCCCGTTCCTTCCGCAATCGGCCAACCTCGTCGGCATTGATGCCCCGTTCAGCAGCCAGGAAGAATACGCTTTCCCCACGACGCAACGAGATGTCCTTGAACTGTTCCGACGTCAGGCCGATGCTGATGCTGCCAAGGGCTTCCCTGCAAGCCTGGAAATACAGGCCCTCGGTGTTCACCAGCACTTCGACATCGGCGTCCAAGTCAGCCTGGATGTCGAAAAACTCGCCGTGTCGGTCATTCCGCACGTCGATCACGACTCGGCCCGATTTAGGCTACCAGCGGTTTTGCGACAGCGGACGAATTTTGGACCTTGCACCATACCGCTGAAACTTGGTTTTGAGGTATATGGCGTCCATGAAAACCGGACACTGGTGGGGCTGATGTGGTTCGCTAACCTTATAGAAGGAAAGGAGTCAGCGGAATCGAGGAATCTCGGCCAAGCAGAACGCACGCCACCCCCCCTCAGAGGGTGGCTTGGAATCGCCGCCCAATGCCTCGGTTTCCCGCCATCTTCCACAAATTGACCACAGACGCTAAAATGTGTTTGGCGACTCCAAAGCACGAGGAACATACAGAGGATGGATGGTCATGCGACGAACCAGAGACACTTCCACCCCAGAAGCGTTACGGGAACTTCCTGGGGCAATGTACATTCGGGTATCGCTCGGGGATGAGATTCAAGACCCAGGCCGACAGCGCAAATCATGCCTCCGATGGGCCAAATTGCATGGATTGACTACACCCGCCGAATACCCGGACATCGAAGGGCACAATTACCGTTACACCCCAGAACGCAGAAAGCACTTCGTCCGCTTGATTAAGGACATTGAGGCAGGAAAACTCAAATGGGTGGTTGTTGACGCAGCCGACCGTTGGGGAACCGCAGACTACTGGGAGCGGGTTGAGTATCTTGCCAAACTGAAACGGGCAGGCTGCCAGTTGTGGACAGTGGATAACCGGCATCTAACGGCGGATGACATTCTCACTCATATTGAAGGGGCAATCGACCAGGAAACGTCCGACGCCGAATTGTTTGAAAAAGCATGGCGGGTTTACCAAGGCAAGAAGGAGCGTGCCGAAAAAGGCCAGTGGCAAGGGGGACGGGTGATTCCCTACGGCATTGACGTGGTGTGCCTGGGAGCGGATGGGCAGGAGAAGTTCAGGGTCATCGGTGGTGAAAAGAACATCCGTATCAAGCGTTATCCCGATGGACGACAGGAACTTCATAAACGGATGCCTGCGAAGGACAAGGACGACGGTTACTATCCCGCAACGACGATCCTCAAAGACAGGCTCAAGATTCTGCGGTTGATCTTCGATCTCTTTGCCACGCAGGCGACCACCTTCAACAAGGTCACAAAACGATTGAATGAGATGGGGGTCGTCTATCCCAATTCCTCGGACGGAAAATGGCACCACTACCACGTCATCAACATTTTGAAAAACCCGATCTATACTGGCCAAGTTGGATGGGGCAAGTCGATTCAAGCTCACAAACTGGCAGTCGTGGGGAATGAACAGGTTCCCGTCGAGAAGAAAGATATTTTCAAGCGACGGCAACGCCCCAAGGAACATTGGACGCTGGTGCAGATGTTCAAGCCCATTGTTCCACTGGACGTGTGGCAAGCTGTCCAGAAGAAGCTGGAGGAAAACCCCTCCCAGACGAGGAACCCACGGGACAGCGACATGTTCTTTGCTGGCCTGCTTTACTGTGGCAAGTGCGGCAAGCGAATGAGAGCGGTGAAGCGTCCCCATCACGTTGAATACTGCTGTTCTTCATATTCGACATGGAAGCAGGACGGAACCGGCAACGAAGGCAGATGCTTGCGTCACAACTTGAACCATGAAGACGTGCTGGCAATCGTTCGGCACTACCTGACGACGCACACCGATAAGGCAACCATCTTGGACGAAATCCTGAATGCTCCGAAGGAGCGCCAAGAGGAGGCGTCAGCCAGTATGAACACCGAGCTTGGAGAGAAACTCCAGGCCGCACACCAAGCATTCAAGGGCATCGAATCGTTCGTGGCCCAAGTGGGGGAGACGATTGCGAATCGTCGGAGTGGCGTTCCGGTAGGTGACATTTCCGTCCTGCCACCCCATGCGGATGAATTGATGAGCGTGTACAAGGATATGTTTCAGGGGAAGCAGACAGATTTGCAGCGACAACTGACGGTCCAGCAGAAGGAATACGATCAACTGACGGAGCGATTACTGCGTTTGCCATCCAATGCCACCCGTGCGATCCAGCAAACGCAGGGCAAATTGCAGAAGATGCAGGCCGAGATCGAACGGCTTGAGGGACTGCTGACCGATTATGCCGCCAAGTTGGACCAAGTGGGCACTGAGATCGAAACCCATCTCAAGCGGATTACCGAAACCCTGGAGGTGCTCGGGAAAGAGAAAGTGGGCCTGGAGGCAGCGGAGTTCCTGGCAGAGGTCATCGGCAGGATCGTTGTACAGTTCGAGCCGACCGGCAAGAAGTATCCCACGTCCCGGCCCGTTTCCTACGCTATTTTGAGCCCTTTCGGCAATGTCGAGGGATCGTTCACGGACGATGTTCTTACTCGTGCTTCGTCTTTACCAGGCAAAGGCCCTCCTGCACGCCGCTCTTCGTCACGGCCTCCTCAACCTGGTGCGTGATGTTCACAAAGTCCATTCGCGCCGGAACGTTCAGGGTCAGGTACTCGGTGTGTGATTTCATGGTCTGGTGCCCTCGTACATCGTGTCGCAATTCTACATTCTACATCGGTGCGGCGGGATTGGCGATTCGGCTTCCAGCCAATCAGCCTAAATCGTGCGTGAGATCGTTCAAGTCCTGCGGAATGACATCGTGGTTGGTCAGCACCGCTCGGTGCTCTTCGGTCAGAACAGGAGCTATGCCCACGTACTCTTTGGTCCACGCCTGGTACTTCGGCATCGTCTGCAAAAACCGCTCGACGTGCTGCTTAAAGTTGTTCACATCGGACAGCAGCCTTCTAGGAGAGCGCTTGCACGAACCAAAGCGAATCGACTCGCTCACTTCATTAAACGCCACAAGGTCGATCTCGGTATCGGCCTTGTCCCAGAACCCTCGCACCCGTCCGGTGATTGGGAAGTCTCCTATTCCTTTCCGGCTTCGCTCCTCGTAGAGTTGGCCGGCGAGCTTCTCTAAGGAACCGCCTTCGACGTCGGCGAGTCGTTGATCCGCTTCATGGATCAATTCTTCAAGGGGCCGAAACGCTATCGCTGTTACAGGGTTCGCCAGAGCCGCCAGCCACGAGCGGAGGAAATTGTCGGTAATGTAATACCGGCTTCGTTTGGCAGTGGCCTTGGCGAACACCGGCAACTTGCGCTCGATCAGTCCAAAACGGTCGATGAGTACCTTCAAGTAGCCGCCGACCTGGGTGTCGGGGGCACCGCTTGCCTCTCGGATCGCCTGAACAAGCTCTTTGTGCATTCGCCCCGGATTCCGGGCCACGAACTTCAGAACCACGTCGTACCTGCCTCGCAATTCACGCAGGAACCAGTTCTCGGCTTCCGAGCGAAGCGGAGAAGAACTCTCGAAAAATATGCGACGGAGAAGTGCCTCACGTTCGGCGGCAAGAACCCCCTGTTCATAACAGTCCCGGTAGAACTTGGGCACGCCCTCGAAGAGATTCCAAAGGAACAACAAGCGTTCTGGGGTCGGCTCAGAGTGATCTCGGAGAATGGACAGGACGGACCCGATGTCGAGATGCGTCAGGCTGAGATCGTCGGTGACTCGGTTGTAGAGCGGGGCAGTCCGATCTTCCAGCAGGGCAACCATCTCGGTATGAATCGAGCCGAGGACGATCAATCCTCCTGTCACCCGATCAGCCTTGGCGGCCAGCCGGTCTACGGATGCCTGCATGTACGAGCAGAACGTTTCGTATCCTTTGCGATTGAAATACTGAAACTCGTCCAGGATCAGGATGTAACCCGCCTCCGCCATCGCCTCCAGAGTCTTCGCCAACTGTAGGAGGTCGTTGGGGCGAGGGTGCCGTTCCGGGGGCACTTGGAACGTGTCCAGTGCGTCATTGATTGCCGACAGAACGCCAGCAGGTTCCGAATCGGGGATCTGCACGTAGAGCACAGGCTGCTCGCTGCCGAGTTCCCGCATCGCTTGTTGGATGAGGGTCGTCTTGCCAATCCGACGCCGACCCGTGACCTTGGCGAAGAACCACCGCTTTCGTTCGAGCATTCGCTCCAAGTCGGCAAGCGGTTCCTTTCGCCCGTAGAACTTCCAGTCGGTCATGCCCTTCCCCTGAAATAAAGCCTCTTTACCAAAAAGAGATAAAGCGATTTTACCTTTCCAGGGAAGATCTGCCAAGTCTTTACCAGGAAGCCGCTTAGGAGCAACAAATCGCAGGCGAAAACCGGCCTATTTCGGGTCGCCAAGATGCCCCCCCCCCCGAACCGAGGGCAAAAGTTCTCCAGCGAGTTCGCGGATGGCGTCCGGGGTCACGCCTCCTCCTCCCGAAACTGCTCCCAAAGCCGGTCGAATCGGCTCTCTTGCAGTGTGTGATCTCACTGCCGCCCCAGGGGTGAGGGTTAACATTTTGGGTTCGCGAACCGATCGGTTGTTCATTATGGCACGGCGGCAGAAAAAGAAAACGCCCACTGGCGGCCCCAACTTGCCACCTATTGCTACCCCTCGATTGGCCAGGTATGCTGGCGGTATGCTGTGTCTGGCCTGAAGGAGATAAGCGGCGGCTTTCCGTTCACCTGGACAATCGACGAAGGAATGAAGCAAGAATGCCTTGGCATCGCAGAACATGGCAGATCGTCGAGTTGGCCCGGCCGGGCGATACGGTCAGCCGGGCCTTCGACGTGGCGATTCTGTCGCTGATCTTTCTGAACGTGCTGGCCGTCGTCCTGGGGTCGGTCGCAGCCGTACAAGCCCGCTTCGGGCTGGTTCTGGAGGTGTTCGAGGTTGTGTCGGTCGTTGTGTTCACCGTGGAATACGCCGCCCGGTTGTGGTCCTGTACGGTCACCCCGCGATTCGCACACTGGGTTACGGGACGGATGCGATACGCCTTGCGGCCCATGATGGTCATCGACCTGTTGGCCATCCTGCCGTTTTACCTGCCCCTTTGCACGATCGATCTGCGGTCGCTCCGGGTACTCCGCCTGCTTAGAATCGTTCGGGTGGTCAAGATCGGACGGTATTACTCGTCCCTGGACCTCATCAAACAGGTGTTCCAGTCGAAGAAGGAAGAGTTGGTGCTGACTTCCTGCCTGATGGGCCTGCTGTTGGTCGTTTCGTCCAGCGTGCTGTACTATTGCGAGCACGAGACGCAGCCCGAGGTGTTTTCAAGCATCCCCGCTACCATGTGGTGGGCCGTCGCCACGCTCACCACCGTCGGGTACGGCGACATGTACCCGGTTACTGTGGCCGGCAGGCTATGCGCGGGGATCATCGCCGTGCTGGGCATCGGCATGTTCGCGCTGCCCACGGGCATTCTGGGAGCGGGCTTCGTCGAGGCGATTCAGAAGTCGAAACAGCCGCACGAAACATGCCCCCACTGCGGAAAGGAACTGCCGTGAGGGAAAATCGGGGAGGCTATCAATCCTCAGTCATCGAGTTATCGGTGCCCACGAAGGGCTCCAAGGTGCGTTCGATGAACTCGTAATCATCTTCTGTCATGCTCAGGCTTTCACGATACTCGAACGCTTCGGGCTCCGCCATGTAGTCTACGATGCCGTGGTTGGCTTCGACGATCTTTCGGATTGAGTCGAAATCGACGCGGAAAAACTCCTTTCGGAAGTTGACCTTGTTCATCCGCTGTTTGTGAAGCTCTCGGTGAATCGCGTTTTCCAATGACGGGGCATCGTCGCACGAGATCATCATATGCACATCGAAGGCAAACGGGACCGATGCATCGCCAAGCTCTCGCACACGATCCATCGGCTCCAATCTCCTTGTCATTCCGATCTTGTAGACGCCCTCGCCAAAGGAGCCAATGTTCGAGATCACGTATACATGGCCCGCCTTGGTCAACTGCGCCATCGACTTGGCACGCTCGGTTCGCTCTTCGGCCTCCTCCAACTTAGCGCGCAGGGCTTCGACCTCAGCGCTATGCTCGTCCTGGACTTGGGCCAATGTTTTTTCCAAGGCTGCCTGGATTGCTGCTCTTTCCCTCTCAGCATCCTGGATCTGCTTGTCAATCTCCCGAGCCAATCGTTCCTCCTCGCGAATTTGTGCGCGAATGCGCGCCTGCTCTTCCCTGGCAAACTGTGTCCTGACAAGCTCCTCAAACTCCTTCTTCAGGTCGCCGATAAGCTCCTCCTCCCGCTGAGCCGGAACGTCGAAGCCAATTCCACGGCATGCATCGACGACCTTAATCAATCGATCTTTCGAATTCGCGAAGTTGTTGGCCGTAAGCTTGCTGGCGATCCAAGAAACGTTTTCCTTCAGGTAACGGTCCGCTACGTCATTCGCCTTTTGATCGAGTTCCCGTTGACTTCGCTGCAATGCAGCATGATCCCGCTCCATCTTGCGCAACTGTACGGAGAGGTTGAACAAATCCTGTTTGAGGCCGTCGTTCTCCTGCCGGAGATCGTCGTACTGGACCTTCCTCGCCTCGAATGCCCCGATGGTGTCGTCGACTTGGCGTCTTGTGTTCTCCAATTCGGCGGAGTATTGATGTTGCCTCCGTGCCTCATCGGCAAGCCGCTGTGCGACGTCTCTCAGTTCGTGTTTCTGTTTGGCCAACAACCTGATTTGGGCGTAGTACCATATGCCCACTGCCGATGCGGCTGCTAATGCACCGGCCACAAACACGACGAAATACACCATAGCGCTCTCCCATAATGCCAGCGATCATCCAGCCTCATCGAATCGGACGTGACAGTACCCCACATCCATGCATTTGCCGCACTTGACCGGCTGCAGGAACTGTTCTTTGCGGCCATTGCCCTTGGCGCCGCAGTGCTGGCATATTCCTACAACCTCCACGTCCAGGCGAGTACAAAGAGACAAGCGATACTCATTGCCGCGGTATTCACAACCGATGATCCGCAGTTGCTTCCACACGTTCACTATGCTGGCCACCGTCTTATCCGGCACACAACAACGCTCGCTGAGGTCACTCTGCGGCAAGCCCGGTTGGCGTTCAATGCAATTCCAGAGTGCTCGCGCTACCTCTTCCTGTTTCAATGCGGCTTCGCTGAGGACAAGATATCCATTCTCGTGGCGTGCGAGTTGCCGGGTGCCGCCGACGAACTGATACATCGATTCCAACGCCGTGTGCTCGAATAGGGGAGGACCGTACGTACAAATAACGCTGAAGCACAGGAACTCCGGCGTCTCTGGCGTGATCCCTGCCTGCTTCCGCCACTTCATGGCGGGAACCATGTGGACGACTGCATCTTTGCACACAGCAAACACGGCTGGGAAGTCGCGTTGCTGTACCATTTCCCGGATGCGACCATCCTTGAGCAGATATTGATTGTGGTGGTCTTCAAGTTCAGCCTTTCGCATAGACAGCTCCACTCATGGGTCTAGTGGCCATCGTTCACCCGCCACTCCCAAATGGTTGACGGCCCGACCATTTTGAGGATAGGATTTTCGAAAGCCTCCGTCAACTCCAGCGCAATGCTTCCTTCATTACGCCAGGCTGAGGAGCAACTCCGCCTTGTCCCGGTCGATGACGTCGGTGCGATTGAACAAACCAGCAGGAAACGGCCTTGAGGACTCGCTGGTACTCCACGCGTCGGCCACGTATTTCAAGGCTTCGGCAGTGACGAGCGCAATGTCCCAGTTCGTCCGTGCCTTGTATTGCATCGCAAGCTTGCGCGAGTTTGGTGTGAATCCTGGCGCAATGACCATGAACGCAATGGGTTCATACCCATGCTCTCTCTCCCGCCGAATGTACCCATCGAACTGCGACTCGAGGCAATCCTGCAAGTGGAACAGCTTTTCGACCGACTTGCAGTCCCACAGTATCGATCGCTTACCATCGAGCAGGATGCGGCCGTCGGCCCGTTGCTTTCCCTTCGGCGCCTCAATCGGAACGCGAAGCTTCTTGTCGAACAGGTAGCACGTCGCGGCCTCGAACATGTGCTCAATATCGAGATCGCGCGAGATGATCTTCTTGGCTTTGAGAGTCGCGTAGTCGCGCGCGGCAAGCACCTCGTAATTGGCATACCATACCTCGCGTTCGTCGTGCGACGTCCTCTCCGCGAAGCTCAAGTCGTCGTAGAAGTCAATCAATCTGGCAATCAGGTCCGGCTTGTTTCCTGAGATGGGAAGCCCAACGGCCCCGCACATTTGAGAGAGTTTGCCCCGGTCCAGCGCATCAAGAACCTCAGATGGTGGAACGTCGCTTTGGGCGATTCGGTCGATCAGTGCGTCTTTCTTGCCGTATCGGTCCATGCCGTGTTCGATAAGGGCCTTCTGAAGATCGCTCAGCGTAACGCTTTCATGCTGAAGAATCCGCGTGTAATTGATGCGCTGAAGCTCGAGCGGTGGCTTGGCAACGTGCCTTCGTAGCACCTCGGCAATTTCATAAGGAACGACGTCAATTTTCCTATTGCTATCGTCACGGTAGCTCCACAACAGGGCATGGCGTTGAAGGCTGAAGCGCGCGTCGTTGATCTCATCGCGGTTATGCACGCGCCGCCCCTTCTTGGGAAACCTGCCTATATCGCAGGAGATCAGCCAGTGCTCCTCCATGGAAATATTCAGCCGGTCCCGCAGGACCGTGAGCAGCTCGGCTTCATCGGTGGAAATATCGTCGTCGTTTCGCCACGCGGCCTCGAGAACGATCTTGTACGTCGTGTATGCTTGAATGCGCGCATCGTCGTGGACCTTCGGATCGAAGAAGTCGAGCTTACCAGCGCGCCGCACAATGTCTTTCTCGCAGACTATGATCCGTTCGTCAAGCTTATCCTCTTCCAGCGAGTACGTCTCCTCTTCAAGCAGGATGTGAAACAGAATAAGCCACTTGAGGTTTCGCTTGTCCACGTCGGGCTCAATTGCGTGGACTGCGTTTATGACGTGCTGCGGTGAACTGAACCTCTTAACGGATGCGACAATCCGTTGTGTGAGCCCAGCGTCGTTGAGTCCTTTCTTGGAATCGGGGTGATTGGTCAGGACGCGCAGCTTGACGAGTTTCATCATTTGTGGGGCGATGGCATCGATCCGTGCGCAGTGCGAACGGCGTCCCTTCAGACGTAGTTCAGCTCCGCCATCCGCCGTTTTGCGACGAGCCTTCCGGCGCGTTTGTCGTGGCTTCCGAGAGTCGCGTGGTGACGCTAAGGACGAACAGGCGTCCAGCGGCGCTGCCTGTTCCAAGTCGTCTGTGCGTTCATCGACGCCGTTCTGCTGCCCCCCGTCCAACCCCTCCAACGATGCTTGTAGCGACTCCGTTGTAGACCCCGTATCTGCCAAATCGGCCGTGAATGCTTGCGGAGCAGGTTGCGTTTCGTGTTCCATGATAGTTCTCTGCGCTATGGTTGGCCTTGCGTGAGGCAACGACATGGTGGCTTTGGCTGACTATTACTTCAGCCAAGGATTTCCCGCGCACCGCAATCTGGGTGGCCGTCCTTCGTTCAGCCAATCAGCCACATCCTTATCGTCAACCGGCTGTGAGTGTGCCCGCATGGCTGCCTTGGTGCTCATTCCCTGGTACCACAAGTGCGGGAAGCGGTCAACCCCCTCCAAGCAACGATTCTTGCCCGCCAGCGTCCGGCGGGCCGGGATCCATACGGCCGTTCCCTTGTTTCCTTGGCGGCTTCGCGTCTTTGCGTGTAATCCAGAGCCCGGCATACCTGAACTTAACGACGCCAAGCCGCTAAGGGAGCGATCTGAACCATCTGAGCATCCACCCACCACCCCAATTACCGGCCTTCACGCAGTCCAGATCACGAAACGCCGCCGGAGCGGCCGCATGGACCATGCGGGCTGACGGCACGCTGGTCAGCGGCGGGGAAGTTCCCCTCCGATCGGACGACGAGAGCCTTCTCGCGCCGAACGGCTCATTCGGAGGGGTGTCGGGTCCTGACTCGCCCGATTTCCCCGCACGCTGGCGTCATGCCCGGCGCGGGCCAGAACTTCCCCTTGCCGCATGGCGGATCCCCAGACGACATGGAACGTCATGTGGTACGAGATAGCGGAACTGGCTCGCTTCTGGGAAGCCAAAGACCACCACAATCGCCTTTCCTCGTCGATAAGCTCGCCTGTCCCCCTTGCTGCTCCCAAGCAAACGCACGAATCATCGATCCCGAAACACCGGCAGAAGAAAGTGGCGCACCGAAGGACCTTGCCGGGTGTGTCTGCTTGGCGTATGATCCGGCGGTGTGAAATAGTCCGGATCATTCATTAGCCGCTGGGTGCTAGCCCAATGCCCTTTACTTTGTAGCGGCACGGCGCGAGCCGTCCGGTATTACAGTGGGAAAACCGGGCGGCTCGCGCCGCTCCGCTAAGAAAACGCCCGCAAATGGTCCCAAAGCAAGCGGCAGCTCGCGTGATGAATAATCCGGGCTAGCCGTTGAGCCCTTGACTTTCTCATGACCCGTTACGAGACCTTCGACCGCCGGCGCATTCAGCTTGCGCCGATTGCCCAGCGCGGCCACGACTTCCTGGCGGAGGAGTGCGTGCCGCTTGCCGCGCCGGCGGCGCCGTACCAACATGCAGAGTTTGGGGAGTTCATCGCCCGGCTGAAGCAGGCTCGGGCCGACGGCCGCGCGGTGATCCTGTTTCTCGGCGCGCATCCGATCAAGTTGGGGCTCTCGCGTTACCTGGTCGATCTGATCGAGCGGCGGCTTGTCACCCTGGTCGCAACGAATGGGGCCGGAGTGATCCACGATTTTGAACTGGCCTCGCTGGGTGGAACCACCGAAAGCGTCGCGCGGTGGATTGAGGCCGGCCAGTTCGGCCTTTGGCAGGAAACGAGCCGGCTGAACGATCTGATTTCGGAAGCGGCCGCCCGCGGCGAAGGCCTGGGCGAAATCGTCGGCCGCACCCTACAGCGGGAGAAGGCGCCGTACCGCGAGTTGAGTCTGTGCGCCGCGGGTTGGCGAGCCGGCGTGCCGGTCACCTGCCACGTCGGCGTGGGAAACGACATTATCCATGCGCATGCGAACTGCGACGGCGCGGCCTTGGGCGCCGCCAGCTTTACCGACTTTCTCATCTTCGCCCGCGCCGTCGAGGACCTTGAAGGCGGCGTGTTCATGAACTTCGGCAGTGCCGTGGCCGGGCCCGAGGTGTACTTGAAAGCCTTGTCCATGGCCCGCAATGTGGCGAAGCGCGAGGGCCGGGCTATCCGCAACTTCACCACCGCCATGTTCGACCTGGTCCCGCTACCGGCCAACTACCGGGAGGGCCCTCCCTCGAAGGACCATTCCCAGTATTACTATCGCCCTTGGAAAACCATCCTTGTCCGGACGGTGGCCGACGGCGGCACAAGCTTCTACTTTCAGGGCGATCACCGGCAGACGATCCCGACGTTGTGGCAACACTTGGTGTAGCGGCGTATAATATGGAGAAACCGCTTCGGCAGGCCGGCGGGAGAGTCCCGGGTGCAGGCGGCAATTACAGGCCAGGAGAGGAAGCATGGACAGGCAGAGGTTTTCACGGCCCGTATGGTGGCTGGCGGTCTTCGCCGCCCCCCTTATTTGGGGCATTACTCCGTCTTGGGCAACGGACGGCGATTGGACACGCGCGGAAGAGCCGGTCCGCTTTCTCCGCCTGCTTCAACAGGAGGACGGCGAACCGAAGGCCCTCCAGGCTGCCATTGTCCGATGCGCGCCGGCGGCCGGGGCTGATCGCGAGCGCCCGACCGTCGATTTGATCTCCGCCGTCCACATGGCCGAGCCCGAGTTCTACCGGCAACTGAATCGCGAGTTCACCGGCTACGACGCGGTGCTCTACGAACTGGTTGCCCCCGAAGGCACGCGGATTCCCAAGGACGCGGGCCGCAAGGCAAGCAACCCGTTTTCCCGCCTTCAGCATGGCTTGACGGACTTGCTTGAGCTGGAGTTCCAACTCGAAGGGATCGACTACACTCAGCATAACCTTGTCCATGCCGATATGTCGCCCGAGCAGTTCGATCGCTCCATGAAGGACCGGGGGGAAAGCTTTGGCGAGATTCTCTTCCGGATGATGGGTTACAGCATCGCGCAGCAGCACGATGGGACAGGGAAGACGAGCGATGCCAGGCTGCTGGTGGCGTTGTTTTCCGGCAATCGGGCGATGGCGCTGCGGCGCGTCATGGCGGAGCAGTTCCAGAACATGCAGGGTGCACTCAACGCCATGGACGGGCCGGAAGGATCCACGCTCATTGCCGAGCGGAACAAGGTGGCCCTTGAAGTTCTCCAGAAGGAATTGACCGCCGGCAAGCAGAAAGTCGCCATCTTCTACGGTGCGGGCCACATGGACGACATCGTGGCCCGGCTCCGTGACGACTTCGGCCTGGTGCCCGTGGAAATCCGGTGGCTGACCGCCTGGAAGCTTCAGTAACGGACGACCTTCTTCATGAGCGTGACTCCCCACACGCCAAGTAGCAGGTTCCCTGCCCAGACACCCCACGGCGGAATGGTGCCGTTCTTGGCGCCGTCGATTCCGTAAGCCAACAGTGGGTAGTAGACAATGAGGATGGGCAGGAAGCACAGGAAGAAGCTGGACAGGAAATCGCGGTTGCGCATCCACACGGCCATGGGCGCCCCCACCCAAACGAAGAAAAGGCAACTGAACCCCGCCGACCAGCGGCGATGCCTTTCGGTCCTCAAACGGCACAGGCGTTCCCATTCCCTCTGGACCAAGTCTTGCAGCCGGCTTTCGCGCTGCTTATCAGCCGCTCCGGCGGCGCCGTCCGGCGAGTCCCCGGAAGCCGCCAACTCGCCCAGACGCTGCTTCTGGATGGCAATCTCTTCCGGAATTCGAATCAGCGGAATGGAGGAAGGGTGGGAGGCCAGATCGCGGGCGCGGGTGGCGCTTTCCAGCGGGATCGTTTGCTCCTGAACGTCGGGAAACTCGACGGAAAGCTGCCCGTCCACGTCGAAGGTCCCGTTGCGAAGCACCACTCGGAACAGGTCCTGCTGGAGATCGGCGGTGAGTTCCGCCTCCTCGGCGATAATGGTGATTGCAGGCCGGTCCGAGCCGGCCCGGATGGAAATCGTGGGACGGATCAGCCGCCGGCCGACGACGCGTTGCACGTTGATGGAAAGCCCCGGAGTGCTGTATCGGCGCTGCGCGCGCAGCATGCCGTACACAATATCCTCGGCTGCCTCAACAACAACCCGCTGCGTGCCCTCGCGACCCCAGGAGCAGGCGACGTCGTTCAGCCACACCGTGGCAAGACTCAGGACGAAGGCGAACACCAAGGTCGGCCAGACGACGCACCAGGGGGAAATGCCGGCTGATTTCAGTGCTATCACCTCATTCGAACTCGACATCCGGCTGTACACGCTCGATACGGCCAGAAGCAGGGTCACCGGAACCGCCACGCGGAGGGCATCCGGCAGCACGTACGGTATCAGCCGGACCACGTGGACGATGGGCAAGTGCTGCATGGCCGCTTCGCGCACCACGCCTACCACGATCATCATGAGTGTCAACAGGCCCAGCGCAACGGCGAACATCTTGCAGAGTTCGACGATGACGTATCGGGTGACGGTTTGCATGCGGGTCAGTCTGGCCGGGTTTCGCTTTCAGGTCAAGAGGAATGTGGGCGAAATCGCGGGCGGGGGTGCAGGAACGGGTTTGCGGCCACCCTGCTCCCGTGCTGTTGGAGTTCACGCTTCAGCGTGCCGGACCTGCCACATACCTGCCTCGCACGCTGAAGCGTGAACTCCAACTGCAAGCCCGTTCCTGCACTCCGCGAACGGCCCCGGTTTACCTGCCGTGGACGATGGGCGATAATCGGGCAAGATTACTGGGAAACGGCAGAACCGGCAAGCCGCCGGTCAACAAGGAGCATACACGGATGGCGAAACTTTCAGTGAACGAGACCACGACGTTCCGCTGGTCGCTCGAGGAAGACGCCGCCGCCTATTCCGCCGCCGGAATCCCGGCGATTGGCGTCTGGCGTCAGAAGCTCTCCGACGTTGGAGCGATCCGGGCGGCTGAACTGCTGGCAGAGCACCGGCTGGAAGCCTCGCACCTGTTCTGGGCCGGCGGCTTCACCGGGAGCGACGGGCGCACTTACCGCGAGAGCGTACAGGACGCCTGCCAGGCCATCCGCAGCGCCGCCGTCTTGAAAACAGGTTGCCTCGCCGTGTGCAGCGGCACCCGGGCAGGGCACACCATCAATCACGCCAACCGGCTGCTCAGGGACGCTTTGGCTGAGGTGGCGCCCTTGGCCGAGGAACTAGGGGTTACGTTGGCCGTCGAGTCGATGCATCCCGGCTGTGCGGCTGATTGCACCTTCCTGACCAGTCTCGACGCAGCCGTGAAACTGCTCGACGCGATCGGCAACCCGTGGGTGAAACTGGTGCTGGACACCTACCACCTGGGGCACGACACCAATCTGGTGGCGCGGATTCCGGAAATCGCGCCCCAGATTGCTTTGGTCCGTTTGGGCGATGCCCGCCAGCCGCCCGACGGCGAGCAGAACCGGTGCCGGCTCGGGGAGGGGAAGTTGCCATTGCGCGAGATCGTTGCAGCCCTGAAGGCGGCCGGCTACGACGGTTACTACGACGTCGAACTGCTGGGCGAAGACGTCGAATCCTGCGACTACCATTCGCTATTGGACCACGCCAAAGCCGCATACGCCGATCTTCTCGGAGCATAGGCCACTGTATTCCTTGCGTCATGCTCGTCGTCAACGCCAAGCTGAAGATTCCCCTCCGCGAGTTCCGCTTCCGGTTCGCGCGAAGCGGCGGTCCCGGCGGCCAAAACGTCAACAAGCTCAATACCAAGGCCGAATTGCGCTGGCACGTCACCACGAGTTCCAGTTTGCCCGAGGCCGTCCGGCAGCGGCTGCTTGCCCAACAAAGGCGCCGCGTCACGTCGCAAGGTGAAATGATTGTGACCAGTCAGCGGTTCCGCGACGCCGGCCGGAACGTGGCCGACTGCCTGGAGAAGCTCCGAGCCATGATCGACGCTGCGACAGTCGAACCGAAGTCGCGCCGGGCCACGAAGCCTACCAGGGCATCGCAACGCCGCCGCCTGCAAGAGAAACAACGGCAGTCGGAAAAAAAACAGCGCCGCCGACAACCGCCAACAGAGTAGCCGCCGGCCACTCAGCGCCATGCCGCATCATTACGATATCGACCACATCTTCGAGGACTGGCCGCATCAACCCGGCGTGGTCAGTGCCCGGTTGCTGCGCGCGCACGACGGGCGGAACGTGCTGCAAATGCGCATTGAATTGGGTGTGCTCCAAATGGAAGTCGACGGCCGGCCCGACGGCGAGCGGCCCGGAGGCCACAATACGTCGCTCGAAGCCATGATCGATGAGGCCGCGGCCGCCGGCGATGCCTTCAAACTGGACGAGGATGGATGTTTTGAGTTGGATCGGGAGTTCCTTCAGTTCTACCACCGGCGCATCTGCTGGCTGGCCCTGCGCGAGTTCGAGCGAGCCATCGCCGACGCCGATCACACCCTTGCCATGATGGCCTTCAGCGCCGTCCACTCGCCCGATCCCCAATGGACGATGCTCCACGAACAGTATCGGCCGTTCGTGCTGTTCCACCGCACGCAGGCCGCCGCCTTGCTGAAGTTGAAGATCGCCACGCCGGAGCAGGCGATTGAAGAGATCGACGCCGGCCTGCTGCGCATCCGGGAAGTGTTTGAGCGTCTGGAGGCCGAGGAGCAATTCGCCGAAGACGAACTGGTCGAGCAGTTGGTGCATCTTCGCGAATCGCTGCGAGAAGAGTATCGCGTGGGCCGCACCCTGGGCGAGCAGCTTTCCGAGGCGATTGCCGCCGAGGAGTACGAGCGCGCCGCCCGCCTGCGCGACCAGATTCGCCGCCGCTCGCGTTCGTAACGGTCGCCGTCCGCATGCTTCTGCCGGTCTCCCTGACAGTTGCATAAGTCCCGGCGAGCAGGGGCCGTGAGGCCCCTGTTTCTGCGAGCCGTTGCGCGATTCAGCGTCTCCGTGACAGACTGCACCGCTGGTGTACTTCTGCTTGTCGGGCGCATGGGCAAGGGCCGGTGTGGAAATCGGGGCAGAAACAGGGGCCTGACGGCCCCCGCTCGCCTTTCGGTTTGCAACGTTCGGGTTTCTTCTGCATTTGGCCCGGATTGTTCATGACAAGTCCCTTGCTTGGGGGGGAAACATAAGGACACCGGGAGCCCTCGAAACCGAATTCGACAAGATGGTTTACACTCTGGCCTTCGCTTGTTAGGATGTAGGTGGGTACCTTGGGGACTACTTCGGCAGTGCCGGGCCGTGCGGGCAATCGGTCAGGACCGGTGCGTCTGTCAAGAGGCTGTGCCTCAAGGCTGAACGAACCTTCTCTCGACCCGGAGGTGGTGTGATGACGTTATTTGCGATGAAGCGGGCATCGGTTCCGATGCATGCTGTTCTTGAAGGTTCGCGGCCGGCTCCGGCCGGCACAACCGGTTGGATCTGGCGGACAACCCTTGGGAAACCGTTGCGGTTCTTGACGGTCCTCTTGGCTCTGGCCTGTATGACCGCTGCTTGGCGCCCGGCGCTGACCTTCGCGCAAACGTCTTGGAGAGAAGACGCCACCGACGGCAGTTGGGCGAACACCAATAATTGGACCGACGGCATCCCTTCGGCATCGCAACCGGCCGTCTTCAGCACGTCGAACTTTACCACCACCGCGATCGACGCCGATAAGTTCGCCCTGGGCGTTTCGTTTGTCGACGATGGGGACGGCATCGACAGTTTCACGGTCAGCACTGGTTCTGGCGGCGTGCTCTATCTGTATGCAAACGGCCTAACCGTGGATGGCGGCAACCAGACGTTCAATTGCAACGTGCGCCCCCGCACCAGCTTGACCATCGCCAACGACGGCGCGGGGTTGCTCAACCTGAACGGCGCAATCCGGGTGCATCTCCCTGCGGCGGGCAGTGCCACCCTCACCTTCGACGGCGACGGCGACATCCGGGTTGCGCGATACGACCGGAGAACGAGCGGGATGCTGGTCGACCTCGTGAAACAGGGTTCGGGAACGTTGACCATCGTGGGCGCCGTTACCACGCCCGCCGACCCCTCCGCTTTCTGGGCCATCAACGGCCCAATGAACATCCTCGGTGGAACGGTGTCCATCAACGCCGAGGCCAATTTGGGCGAGGACCTTCCGGCGTTCAATCCTGCCGGGCTGCTGCTCAACGGCGGTGCGTTGCGCGCCACGGCCTCCTTCGCCATCGACGACGCCAACCGCGGCCTGACCCTCGGCGCCGCCGGCGGCACGTTCGACGTTCCCAACGCCGCACACACGCTCACCATCGAGAACCCCATTACCGGTCCCGGCAGCCTGACCAAGATCGGCGCCGGCGTGCTGGCGCTGAGCGGCAACAACACGTACGCGGGCGACACCATCGTCAGCGCCGGCCAGTTGCGCCTGCTCGACGGCGGTGCCTTGAGCACGGTTCGCGTCGAGGGCGGTTCAATGAACGTCACCGGCGATCTGGCCGCCGACACCGTGTTCGTCGGATACAACGGCGCCGCAGGCACGCTCAGCATGACGGGAACGGCTGCGCAGATCGGTTCGGCAGCGAACCCCACCGATTTGTACGTCGCCCGGCGCGACGCCAATACGGCCACGACCTTCCAGGGTACACTCGACCTGTCCGGAGTCGGCTCGTTCACCGCGCACCTGAACGATTTCTTCATCGGAACGGCCGTCGCGGTCGGCGACGACCAGGGACAGCCCCAGGGCACGGTCACCTTGGCTCCGAATAGCACCATCCATGCCCGCGACATCGTCCTCGGACACTCGCCCGGCGTCGGCCTCGGCGGGTCCACGTACCGCATTGTGTTGGGCACCGACAACACAATCACCGCCGATACGCTCCTCATCGGCGGCGATAAGACCAGCACCGGCAGTACGATGGAATTCGGGCCGGGCGGCGGCAGCCTCGCACTCGGCACGCCCGCCGAACGCGTCAGCGTCACCGTTGGCCAGCAATTGAGTTGGACTTCCGGCGGCGGGAACGGGCATCTCGATATGTCCGGCGGTACGCTCAATGCGTATATCGACCAACTCCTGATCGGCTCGAAGAGCAACAGTGGCCAGGGTACGACCCGCGGCCGCGTTACCTTCGAGGCCGGCACCCTCGACGCGAATACCATTGTCCTGGGCGAGCGGACAAACGCTGGCAACGTGGGCCACGTCCAAGGAACATTCGACTTCCGCGGCGGCACGCTGGTGGCCGGGTCGATCCTCAAGGGCGAGGGCAACGGCGAGGGCGACGAGGACCTGGCCGCGTTCGACTGGACCGGCGGCACGCTGCACGCGGGCACCTTCGGCAGTGCCTCGCAGCCGTTCACGCTCGATCAAGACGGCGGCACGCTGGCCCCAGGCAATTCGATCGGAACGGCGACCATCTACGGCAACTACAATCAGGCCGCCGCCGGCACTCTTGAAATCGAAATCGCCGGAACCGGCCTTGCCGGTATCGATTACGACCTGGTCGAGGTGGACGGCGACGCGTCGCTTGCCGGCTGGCTGGACGTCGTGCTCGTGGACCCCTTCGAGGCGGAACTGCGCGACTACTTCGACGTGCTGACCACCACCGGCAGCCTGGACATCACCGGCTTGACCGTGACCGGCAATCCGCCCAACCCGGTCTTCGGATGGTGGAACCTGTCGGTCCTTGGCGGCCCCAACGACGGCGTCATCCTGCGACTGACCGCCGTGCCCGAGCCGGGTACTTGGTTGATGCTGCTCGCGGCCCTAGCAGGGGGGGTGCTGCTGCGCCGGCGACGTGTCGCGCAAGCGGGTGAGCCAAAATTTGCCGGTGTGCTGTCGGAAGCTCAGGCCCAACCTGCGCCCCCGCACCGCCGGGCGGCTGCAAACGGGTGCGCGCGAGATTGGCCTTTGCCGGCCCCGACTGGGTCGAGGGCCCTGGCCCTCAGACCTTTCCAACAAAGTCTGGCGGCCCATCAACTACGTGTTCTTTCACTCTGGTTCGCACTGTCGGCGTCTGCACTCTTGTTCTCCTCCACACTCCCAGCCCAGACTTCGTGGACCGGTGATTCCGGCGTCGATCAGAACTGGTCGACCGCCGACAATTGGTCGGCGGGGCTTCCCGGGTCGGATAGCGATGTTGCCTTCGACAACGCGGGCGCGACTTCACCCGCGGGCACGGTCACCAGTGTTGTCGACGTCGGGACGACCATCGGCACGCTCACGTTTTCCAACAACGGCGCGGGCAACGTCCATACTATCCAAATCGATCCTGGTAATACCCTCGCCATCACCGGAGGCGGCAGCGGCAACGTATTGGTCGTCGGCAATCTTACCGCGGTCGGAGCGAACACCCAGGCCTATTTCACCGGCGCGTCGGGAACGTTGACCATCAATAGCCCGAATGCCGACATTGCCGTTGGCCAACTCGATCATAGTTCCAGCACCGCGAACGCCGCCACGCTCAATCTCGCGGGTCTCGGCACGCTGAACGCAACGATCAACGAATTCCGCCTCCTGGCCTTGCACGATACCACCACCTTCCGAAGTGGCCGCAGTGCCACCGTCCGGCTGGCCGAGATCAACACGATCACCGCCGACCATGTCGGATTAGGCGGAACGTTGTACCTCGGGGGGCTCGCCACAATGAGCCTTGGGCAGGAGAACACGCTCAACGTGGACCGGATCGTGGTGGGCGATTCCCGCGTCAGCGGGTTGCTCGACCTTCGTACCGATCTGAGCGGCACGCCCACAGTAACCATTCGCGGCAAGGCGGGCGGCGACTCGCGCGCCGACCTGATCGTTGCCGACCAGCGCGGCCAGTTCGGGCTGGGAACCGGCGGCGGCTCCAGCCAGATCACCGGGACCGTCGATTTCACCGGCGCACAGGTCGATGCCCGGCTGAACAACCTGATCGTCGGCATCGGCGCTTCCGTGGGATCCAGCGTCGATGGCCAAGGTGAGGGTACCGTCACCTACGACCAGGGCACCCTCGACGCCACCACGATCGTCCTTGGCCGGGTTGTGAACATGACCAGCGCGGGTACGGCAAACAAGTTCACCGTCGGCACGCTCAATATGTCAGGAACCGCCAATCTCGTGGCCGGAAGCATGGTCTTGGCCCAGAATCTCGACGGCAGCAGCGGGGTGAACCTTGCATCGTCGGGCACGTTCAACCTGGCCGGCGGCACGGCGACGATCAACGGCAATGTTCTCATGGGCGATCATACCGGCACCAGCGCTCGCGGCGGCAGCGCCGTGATCCATCAGACCGGCGGAACCCTGGCCGTCACCGGTGGGATTGTCGAGGGCGCCGCTGTCGGCGCCAACCCCGCCTCGACCTTCAATCTCGACAATGGCACCGCCACGGCGGGCACCGGCCTGTCGGTCGATAACCTCCGCGTCGGCTTCGTCCAGGGAGACGGGGCTCCCAACGCCACGCTCGCCGTGGGCTCAGGCAGCACGGTGCGCATCGGCGACGGTGCGGGCACGCTTACCATCGCTCGCCAGCAAGGCGGCGGGTCCGATTCGGATGTCGCCTACGGTACGCTTGACCTGTCGCTCGCTTCGTCCACCACGATCGACGTCGGCGAGGTGCGCATGGCCACTGCCAATGCCCGCGGCATCCAGCACGCGACCCTCTCGCTGGGCGGCATCACAACCCTTACGGCCGACTCCCTGCGCATGGCCGACGCCGAAACAGGCAGCACCCCGGGCGGGCGCACCGCCACGTTGAACCTGGGTCAGTCGAACACGTTCAACGTCGATACGTGGACCGTTGGCGGGCGCAAGAGCGATGCGACCGTCAGCTTCGGCCCTGGAATCACCGGCGGCGTGTTGGACCTCGCCGGGAACGACAATGCGGGGACCAACCTTATTATCGGCGACAACAATACCAGCACGGGAGTGATCGCCACCAGCATCATGGATCTCAGCGGCGGCACGTTCAACGCCACGCTCGATACCCTTCGCATCGCCCGCTTCGGCACCAGCAGCGGCAGGGCCGTTGCCTCGCTCATCATGGGCGGCGGCACCGTGACAGCCAACGAGGTGATCCTGGCGGAGACGAGCGGCAGCACGCCGGCCAACACCACCGGCACCCTGACCATCAACGGCGGCAGCTTCACCGTCGCAGGCGCCGTGGTCGAGGGGGCCGATGGGCTCGCGCCGGGCGGCGGCGGAACGAGCGCGCTAAACGTGAACGCAGGCACAATGTCCATCGGCACCGGCCTGGACGTCGATAGCGTTCGCGTCGGCCAGAACGGCGCGACCGGCAGCCTTACCGTCGGTTCGGGGCCGGTGCGCATCGGCTCGGGCACCAGCCATGCGTTCGAGGTGGGCCGAAAGACCACCGGCGGCACGACGCTTGGCACCGCCGATTTCGGTGGCACAAGCGGCGTTGCCATCAACGTGGGCAACATGAACCTCGGCGTGCAATCGTCTGGTACTCCTGCCCCAACCGGCAACACCACCGGCATGGTCACGCTTTCGCAGGCTGGCGATAATTCGGTCGTGGCCACCACGCTTCTGATGGGCGATTCTCCCAGTCCGGGCAATACGGGCTTCGTCAGCCAGTTGAACTTGGGGCCGACCAACAACGACATCTTTGCCAATACGATGACCGTCGCCGGATCCAAGAGCCGTGCCGAAGTCAATGTCCCAGCCGGGGCCACGGTGAATCTCGCGGCACGCGACGGCGCCGGCGGCATGAATTTGCGCATCGCATATAATAACGCCGGCACCGGCTCCGTGAACGAGGGCACCATGGACCTGCGAGGCGCCACCGTGAACGCCTTGCTCAACTCCGTGGTCATCGGGCGCCACGATCGGGACACGGGTTCCACCGGGAACGGCGGTGCCGACGGCACCTTTGCCATGGACGCGGGTGCCGTCCGGGCCAACTCCATTGTTCTGTCGCAGCCCTCTGCGGCACCCTCAGGCGGGCAGGGCACGAACAATCCTGCCAATACCAAGGGAACCTTCATTCTCGATGGCGGACAACTGGTGGCAGGCTCGATCGCACGCGGGGCCAATAGCGTTGCCTCGGCCGCCACGTTCGACTTCAATGCCGGCACGCTCGCGTTCAATACCTTCGGCAGTGCAGCGCTGCCGATGGACCTCGACAACACCGGAACCGGAGTCCTGAACCCGGGCGTCGATACCTCCGAGTCGGTGGCCGCGGCCCAACTGATCGGCACGGCCGAACTGTTCGGTAACTATGTGCAAGGGCCGGACGCGACACTCCAGATCGACATCGACGCGCTTGGCAACGACTTGTTCGTGGTCCACGGCGACGCATCGCTTGCCGGCTGGCTGGACGTCGTGCTCGCCGACCCCTTCACGGCGGAACTGCGCGACTATTTCGACGTGCTGACCACCACCGGCAGCCTGGACATCACCGGCCTGACCGTGACCGGCAATCCGCCCAATCCGGTCTTCGGATGGTGGGACGTGTCGGTCCTCGGCGGCATCGACGGCGCCACGTTGCGGCTGACGGCGGTGCCCGAGCCGGGAGCGTGGCTGCTGCTGCTTTGGGCGCTGGCTTGCGGTTTGCTCATGCGCCGGCGTTGATGGATTGTAATTCATCGTGTATGATCCACGCTACTACTGTTCCCGTTGTATCCGAGGGCAAGCCATGTGTGAAAGCCGTCCGAAACCGGAGTCTGGATGCCCGCGGCGTGCGGGTTTTACCCTGGTTGAGTTGCTCGTGGTCATTGCGATCATCGGCGTTCTGGTAGGGCTGTTGCTGCCGGCGGTGCAGGCGGCGAGGGAGGCGGCGCGGAGGATCAGTTGCGCGAACAACCTGAAGCAGATTGCCCTGGCAATGGCCAACTATGAGTCGGCGTTGAAGTGTTATCCGCCCGGCCGGATGGGCTGCGACGGCTGGACGGCCGACGTCTGCACGAACAACCCAGGCTACGAGCGGCCCGGCACCAGCGGCTTCGTGATGATCCTGCCGTATCTTGAACTGAAGCCGTTGTACGAGCAGCTCCAGCCGTTCGCCAAGGGCGCCGTGCACCCGGCCGCGCCCGGCGACAAGAGCGACGGCACGACCAACGGCTGGCGCACTTCCCAGGTTGACCAGGCCATTCGGACTCGCCCGGCCGCGTTCGTGTGTCCAAGTTCCACGATGGAACCCATGTACGGCACGTGTGCGACCGCCTCTTACGCCTTGTGCCAGGGGTCCCGAGGGCCCAGCTACGGCATCAGCCAAACGGCCGTGAAGCACTACAACAACGGAATGTTCAACTATCGAACCACCCTCGCGGTCCGGCACGTCACGGATGGCCTGAGCAAGACCATGTTCGTGGGCGAGATCATCGCCGGCGATACGCAGGAATCGGTGAATTGTTGGGCGATCGGGTCGCGCCACCAGCACAGCATGCGGTCGACCGACAACCCGCTGAACACCCCGCCGGGCGAAGGCGTTTTCGTCGAGAGCCCGGCCGGGAGCGGCAATCCACTCTACGGATACAAGATCAACGGCGCATTCGCCAGCCGGCACCCGGGCGGAGGGCATTTCGCGTTCGGCGACGGCGCGGTGCATTTTATCAGCGAGAATATCGACCTGGGAACTTATCAGGCCCTTTCCACGCGGGCCGATGGCGACGCGACACCCGGCTTCAACCCATAGGAATCATGCCAGTACCCGGATGCAAGACGATTGAGGGTTGCGCAGTCGGTCGAAGGTCACACGGCAAATCATGGTTGAAACTTCCACTGGGCAGGAATCGCTATGCTCACATCTCCACGTTTGACAGGTTTTCTCCCGCAAGGCCGGCCGGCGCCTGTTTGGATCGGGCTGGCCGCCGCGGCACTGGCAGGTCTGCTTCTGAGTGGATGCGGCGACGGCCGTCCGCGGCGCGTGCGTGTTAGCGGACGCGTGACCATCGACGGCCAGCCCCTGAGTTCCGGCTTCGTCCGCCTGGTGCCGGACAACGCGCGCCCGTCGGTTGGCCGCATCGGGGAAGACGGCTCCTTCACGCTCACCACGTTTGCGCGTGAGGACGGTTCGGTACCCGGCAAGCACCGCGTTGCCGTGGTCGCATATGACGAATCGACCCCCGCGCAGCTCCGATGGCTGGTTCCGCAGAAGTACAGCCAGCCGGGCACGTCGGAGCTTACGGTCGACATATCCGGGCCAACCGATTCCCTCGAAATCGCGTTGACTTGGGGACAGGAGAGCCCGCAGCGGGCGGTCGAACGCCACGACACGCGGGGCGACGTCGATCCGGCGGCCATGGTGCAATGAAGGCACTATCGCCAATGCGCCGCGTACGTTCTGCGGCGCTCTCCACCGGCGGCATGGATGGCCTGGGCCGCCTGCGACGCCGCCGCCGCGGCTCCGGCCGGCCCGCGAAGCTCCGCCAGATGCTCCAATAGGATGCGGCGCACTTCCAATACGGCCGCGGGATGCGCGTGGACCGTCGAATGGTCGGCGTTGACAATAAGCTCCGAAACCGCGTCGTCCACCCGCGCACTGTCGATGTGTACCACGCCGTCGCCGGTTCCCGATATGCGGGTAACGAACGAGTTGGCCGGCAGTCGGCCGACGATGTTGTGATACGTTACCCAGGGGGCGCGCTGGCCGGCAAGCATGGCTTCAAAGGCCGGATTGCGGGGTGACAGCGAGTCGATGCTGTTCTCGATCTTCAGGAGGGTGCCGTCGACGAACCGGCCCGGATTGTCGCGGTAGAGCTTCTGATACGGTTGCACCAGCATGGCCGGCAGCCGGATCAGCTTGGACATCAGCCATTGAGTCGTCTGGTTCGAGAAGTCGCTGCCCCGGTGCGGCGTGCCAATGGTCACCACCCGGCGGACCGACGGGCTGGGTGCAAAATGGAAGGCCTCGGCCAGCTTCTTCCGCACTTCAGGATCGGCCTCGATCGAGGTGATGGGCACATTGGCCACCAGTTGCCAGAGGTCGTCGCGGCTGTTGAGGGTCTGAAGCCGCGAGACCAGCCCGCCCATGCTGTGACCGACCAGTACCATCTGGTCCAACGCCGGCTCGTGGCCGGCCGGGTCGAGCGTGTGCCGCACCTCGGCCAGATCGGCGCGGAGTTGCGCGGCGCTGATCCAAAACGGTTGCCCCGTCGGATACAGGTAGAACCAAATCTGGTAATTGTTGCGGATTTGCGGCGAGCTGCGCAGGTCGTTGAACATCTCCATCCAGGTCATCGGGCTGGACCAGAGACCGTGAACCATCACGACGGGAATCTTGCCCGGCTCGTACGGCTCGAGCATGTACAGCCCCATGATGGGGTCGGACCGGTCGGGCCGCATCTTCAGCAGCTCGTCGGGGCGCAACAGACCAACGGTTGCCAGGGACTGAAACTCCGTCTTCGTCAGGAAGTAAGCCAGAGGGGTCGTGAAGTCGCTTTCCAGGACGACTCGCCGGCTGGCGACGGCGGTCTCGGTTGTTGTGAGCGGGTCGAAGAACTCCAGCACGCCCTGCCGGTTCTGTGACGGCTGTCCGGTAATCGGGTTGTGGTTCGAGGGAAGGGGCCGAAAGAAAGCTGTCACCGGAAAACTCAAATCGACCGGATAGTGTTTCGCCACCGCCGGCTCGCCTTCGTAGCTGCGCCGCACGGCAATGAGCGGCACTCCCAGCCCATGCGTCCGGTAGTGATTCTTCAGCCCCTGAATCTCGTAGTCCGAAACGAACTCAAACCGGTCGATATCACGAGCCTGCCAACGTGTCCCGCGCAAAACAGCCGAGACGTCGCAATCGCCGCCGGCCATCTGAAGCGTCCGGCTTGCGTTCACAATCAACTCGCCCCGCCGATGGCTCATGCGTAGCACGGCTTCGAGTGCACCGTTATACAACTCGCAGGCGCCGCGGAACTGGGGATCGTACGGGTTGCGAGTCGCCTGGAACCGTGGATCGAACAGGTACTCGTACGCCTTCATGACCGACGCTCCGTACAGGTCCATCGCGATCTTCTCGTCGTAGACCTCGGCCTGCTTGCCGGCAAGGAAGGCCAACTCGGCAAAGGCGTACGCCTTCTCAGCAGTGGGTTCCTGGTCAATGACTGCCTGGAGCTTCTCCAGCAGCGGGCGAGGATCGCCCTTCACGTCGTCCATCAAGTCGTACACGCGAAGGAGCTGCAACGTGCGCGCACTCGGCTCCGGACCGGACTGCGCAGTCAGCTTCAGCCGATCGCTCAGCGGGGTCTCCGGCACCGCCCGCAACGTCACTCCGGTCGACGCGCAACCACCCGCCGCCACGGCAAGCACTGCCAGCACAAGCAACGCGACCGGCCCGGCAGCGTGCGTCGGGAAACGCGAAGTCCTGCGTCGGCGATGCACGCCGGACAGGCCGCTCCGAAATGCCGGGCCGTGATACGTCATTTGCTGCGAGAAGATGCGCGAAGGGGTAATTTGACAAGGATAGGGAAATCGCCGCCCCAGGCTTAGAGCATCCCACACTCTGAGACGGACCTTACGCAGAAGATCGCCCGCAGGTCAATGGCGATTCCGCGGACAGGAGTTCGGCTGCCGTGACGACGCCTTCCGGGGGCGGCGTGTTGCCGGTGATGCTGCCAACGAAGATGCGTTTCACAACGCGGGCGTAGTCCTTTGCGAACGGAAGTCGCTTGGTATTATGGTCTAATTCGGCCGCCAGACGCGCGAGGTCGCCTTCGGTCACTTGAAGCTTCACCTCGCCGACCAGCAGGCTCTCGCGGTCAACGCATTCCGCTACGACGTCGATCTCCAAGGGTTGGCGGTCAAGCCCGGTGCCCCACCAGCGATCCGCTGAATTCCAGGACGTCTGCGCGATCTCCAAGCGGGGCGTCGCGGCACGCACGACCCGCTCCCAGATTGCACCTGCATGCCCGGGATAATCGCGACGAACGTCGCAGAGCACGGCCTCGACGGCGCCGGCGCCCAGGCGGGACCGATTGGGATCGACAAAACGGTACCAGAACGCCAGGAAGGGATCGTGCAACGTGTAGAGAGTGCTCTTGCTCGATCGCGGGCTGTGGCCGAAAGGCGTTTCACGCCGCAGCAGGCCCAAATGGACAAGACGCTGAACGGGTCGAGTCAACGAGCTGGCGGGCTTGCCGAGGCGGCCTCCGATTTCCGAAAGCCGATGGCACCCCTGGCCCACCAGCGCCAAGATGGACGACGCCTGCACCACGTCGCGCATGTCGTCGGCCAGCAGTCGCTCGGGTTCATGATGGAGCACACCGAGTGGGTCGAGGACCAGGCTCTCCAGTGCTTGCCAGAAATCGGCGAAGTCACCGGCGAGTTCCCAGTAGCGAGGCACCCCACCCCACGCGGCATAAGCTTCCAGCGCCTCGACGGCGGTTGCCACAGGCAGTGCTCTGGGGAGCCACGAGATATCGAGAGCGTCGATCTTCAGTATCTCTCTCGCCCGTCCGAACAAGGGCTCCGATTGGTCAAGAACCAGCCCTTGCATCAGCCGTTTCGAGGAGCCGGCGATCACCAGATGCACGGGTCTTGCGGCATGGGCATCGACCAGCTTCTGGAGCAGACTTGGCAGCTCAGGACTAGCTTCCACCATGGCCGGAAACTCGTCGAAGACGAGGACGGCTCCGCTCGGCGCGGAGGTCCACCAACGATGAAGAAGCGGCTCCCAATCGGGGTAGTTCACGTCGGCAAAGCCTGACAGGAGGTCCGCAACCGCCTCGGCCACTGCCGCTCGCTGGAGGTTGGCTTCTCGCCGGTCGCCGACGTAATAGACGCCAGTATGGCTTCCCAGCAACTCCCGCAAGAGCCTGGATTTGCCGCATCGTCGTCGGCCGTAGAGGCAGCAGAAAGAGCCCTCCCGGCTTGCGAGGGCCCGCTTGAGCCGTTCCAACTCCCGAGCACGGTTTAAGAAAGGCAATCTCACGGCGATCGTACCCCCCCAAAGACCCGTGTACAGGCAGCTCAACCCAAACTATGCATCTGCTACATAATGTTTCTACTGCATATTTCAGGACGTGTCAAGTCACGGTCGAACGGCTCCGCCAGGAATCATCCTACGGAAGCCTGGCCAACCTTGTTTTACTGGCAGCCTGCGTCACTTGCCATCGAACGTCTCGGTCCACACGCAGCCACCCCAAGAGAGGCCGACGCCGAAGCCGATTTGGAGGGTGCACGTGCCCGGCCGCAGGCGGCCGTTCTGGCGGAGTTCGCGAATGAGTATTGGCAGCGTGGAAGAGACCGTGTTGCCGTAGGCCTCAAGGGCTTCAGGCATCTTCTCGGGTGGAAGGTGGAGCCTCGCGCGAAGGTGTTCGGTCATAAACTTGGTAGCCTGGTGAACGAGGTACAGCTCGATGGCGTCCTGATCCAGCTTCGCCCTGTCGAGCAATTGCTCGATGAGCGGCGGAACAACGTCCACCGAGAACTTCACCAGTGCCGGGCCGTCCATGAACATGCTGCTGGGCCAGCGTTTCCGCTTGCTGGGCTGCAGGGCAGCGGCGGGCGGACGGAGTCCACCCTCGGTGAGCATCAGCGAGCCGGCACCGCGACCGTCGGTCCCGAACACAAACGGGCCGAGCGATGGCTCGTCGGCTGCCTCAATCAGCGTCGCCGCAGCTCCGTCGCCGAAGATCGGCCGCAGGGACCGGTCGGCCGGGTCGATGTACTTCGAGTACGTCTCACCCGTAATGAACAGGATGCGTTTGGCAGCGTCGCCGCGAATCAGCCCATCGGCCAGCGCCAGTCCGTACACGTAGCCCGAGCAACCCAGGTTGAAATCGAGCGCGCCGGCCGACGTGGGCAGTTTCAGCCGCTCCTGCATGAGGCACGCCGTGGTAGGCAGCGCGATGTCGGGCGTTTGGGTACAGAACAGCAGAAAGTCAATCGAGTTGCGGTCGATGCCGTATTGCTCGAACAGTTTTTCGGCAGCCGCCACGCCCAGGTCCGAGGCGCATTCTTCTTTCGCCGCGATATGCCGCTCCCTGACACCCGTCTTCCTGCAAATCAACTCCATATCCCAGCGTGGATTCAAGCGAGCCAGCAGGTCGTTGTCCTCGACCAATTCGGGGAGATGGATGGCAATGGGACCAATGGAACCGTATTTCATAGCGTGCTTCCCAACGATTGACCCCCGCACACCGGCGGGCAAAGCTGAGAAGATAGCAAAGAGGGGCGGGTAAGGTCAACCCCGGTTTGAAAGTTCGCGAATCGTCGCGCGGCTTTACAGCGAAAGTGTCTATGCATACAATCCCTCGAACAGTGAACATGCCGGGGTGCCAGCTCGTCCCGTTGACACACATAGATATGCCAACCCCCGTACAGCGTCCGGGGTATTCGCGGTGTCTCAAATAGGTTGCCGACCGGACCACGACGGCCGTTTACAGTCAGACGAAATATGGCCACCATCGCCGAGCAATTTGAACCGCTGCGAGCCCGGGCTGAAGAAGCCTTGCGTGAACGCAGGACCGACGAGGTAATACGTATTCAAGTGGGTTCGGCCACATGCGAGAACGCCGCCGGCGCCAGGAAGGTGTACGACGAGTTCCGCAAGCATGTCGCCGCCTCCGCCCGCGACGACATTGTGCTGCATCAGACCGGCTGCACCGGCCGGTGCAGCCGCGAGCCGATTGTCGGCATCTTCGTGCCGGGTAAACTGCCGGTGAAGTACGAGCACGTCGATCGCGGCATGGTCCACGAGATTTTCACCCGCCACGTACTCGGCGGGGAGCCGCTTTGGGACAAGGTGCTGGACGGGCCGATCGCCCAGCCCGCCCAGTACGAAATCCTCCACTGCCAGAGCGACCGCTGCGGCTGGCAGGGCGAAAAGCCGCTTGCCGACCTGCTGCCTGAGCGGTTGCACGAGGCCGGCGCGGCGGCCGAAGCGGTGCGCGTGACCGCGGCAAGTTGCTTCGGCGCGTGCGGCAAGCAAGACATGGGCACTTGCTCCCACCTGCTCGTGCGGCCCGACAAGATTCTCTACCGCGTCCACAATGAGCAGGAACTCGACGAGATCATTCGCGAGCATGTTCTAGGCGGCCGGGTCGTGAAGTCCTTGGCCGTGCCCGGCAAGACGGTGGGCCGAAAGTTCTTTGAAATCTACGGCGACGTGGCCTTCTTCAACCGGCAAACCCGCGTCGCGCTGCGGCACAATGGCGTCATCGACCCCGAGAGCATCGAGGAGTATTTCCACTATCGCGGGTTCGAGGCCCTGCGGACGGTTTTGCAGCGGAACGATCCGAAGTGGGTCATCGATGAGATCACGAAGTCGAAACTTCGCGGCCGTGGCGGGGGTGGCTATCCGACCGGGCTGAAGTGGAAGATGGGCCACGAGGCCAAGGACCCGGTGAAGTACCTCATCTGCAACGCCGACGAGGGCGACCCCGGCGCGTTCATGGATCGGAGCATGCTGGAGTCGGATCCGCTGAACGTGGTCGAAGGCATGATGATCGCCGCGTTCACCATTGGGGCGAAGCAGGGCTTCTTCTACGTGCGGGCCGAGTACCCCATGGCGATCCGGCGACTGGAGAACGCCATTCAGCAATGTCATGACTGGGGGGTTTTAGGCGAGAACATCCTGGGCTCCGGGTTCGAGTTCGACCTGGAAATCCGGCTTGGCGCCGGCGCATTCGTGTGCGGCGAGGAGACCGCTCTGATCCACTCGATCGAAGGTGAACGGGGCCAGCCGCGGGTTCGCCCCCCCTACCCTACTGAAAAGGGCCTTTGGGGGCATCCCACGGTCATCAACAATGTCGAGACTTTCGCCAACGTGCCCGCAGTGATCAACTACGGCGCCGACTGGTTCTCGCGCCTGGGTACCGACGGCAGCGGCGGCACCAAGGTGTTCGCCCTGGCCGGCAAGGTGCAACACACCGGACTGGTGGAAGTACCGATGGGAACCACGCTGCGCGAGATTGTCGAGGGTATCGGCGGCGGAACGGCCACCGGCGAGGCAATCAAGGCCGTGCAGACCGGCGGGCCGGCCGGCGGCTGCATTCCCGCCAAGTGGCTCGATACGCCCGTCGACTTCGACACGCTCACCCGCGCGGGGTCGATCATGGGCTCCGGCGGCATGATCGTGCTGGACGAGACCGACTGCATGGTCGACATCGCCAAGTTCTTCATGACCTTCTCCGAAGACGAGTCGTGCGGCAAATGCACCCCCTGCCGTGAAGGCACCAAGCGCATGCTGGAAATCCTCGACCGCATTACGCAAGGCCAGGGCGTGCCGGAGGACCTCGATAAGCTCGAGCGCCTTGGCAAGCTGATGAAGAACGCCTCGCTGTGCGGGTTGGGCCGGGCGGCGCCGAATCCCGTACTGAGCACGCTTGCCCATTACCGGGACGAGTACCTTGCCCACGTCAACGACAAGCACTGCCCGGCGTGCAAATGCGTTGCACTGCTTCGGTACGAGATCATCCCGGAGAAGTGCGTCGGCTGTACGGTGTGTGCCCGGAACTGCCCGGTCACTTGCATTTCGGGCGAGCGGCGCCAGCCGCACGAGATCGATCAGGCCCGGTGCATCAAGTGCGGCAAGTGCTTCGAGGTGTGCCGATTCGACGCGGTGGCAAGGAAATAGGGGAAGCCCGGAACCGAAGGCTCCATTATGGCCAAACGCAAACAAGTCACTCTGACCATCGACGGCACCCAGCTTACCGTGCCTGAAGGCACGACGATCATGGAAGCGGCCGACTCGCTGGGGGTGTTCATTCCACGGCTGTGTTACCATCCCGATCTCAGCCTGTCGGGCTCCTGCCGAGTATGCATTGTCGAGGTGAAGGACTTCGGTCATTACCTGGCCGCGTGCAGCGTGGCGGTTTGGGAGGGCATGGTTGTCGAGACGAACTCGCCGCAGATCCGCCAGGCGCGCCGCGATATCGTCGAGCTGATCCTCGACAATCACACCAAGGACTGCCAGACTTGCGAACGCGACACCAACTGCGAGCTGCAAAATCTGGCCTACGCCACCGGTGTCCGCCGCCGCCTGTTTGAAGGCGAACGTAAGGAATTCCCCATTGAGGCCAGCAGCCATTCGGTCGTTCGCGATCCGAACAAGTGCATCCTGTGCGGGCGTTGCGTGCGCGTGTGCGCCGAAATCCAGGGCGTGTACAACCTGAGCCAGCACGGTCGCGGCTTTCAGACGGTGGTTGGGCCGGCCCATTTGGCCAACATGGACGACTCGGTGTGCATTCAGTGCGGGCAGTGTATCAACGTGTGTCCGGTGGCAGCCTTCCTCGAACGGCCTGAAACCGACGCCGTTTGGCAAGCCCTGGCCGATCCCGAGAAGCACGTGGTGGTGCAGACGGCGCCCTCGATCCGGGCTGCCATCGGCGAAGGATTCGGCATGGCGCCCGGCACGCTGGCAACCGGACAGATGATTACCGCGCTAAGGCGGCTGGGCTTCGACGCCGTGTTCGATACCGACTACGGAGCCGACTTGACGATCATCGAAGAGGCGCACGAGTTCCTCGCCCGGCTGAAGGAAGGCCCACTGCCGATGATCACTTCCTGCTCGCCCGGCTGGATCAGCTTCATGGAGAAGTTCTACCCGGAACTGATTCCGCACGCCTCGACGTGCAAATCGCCTATGAGCATGCTCTCGACGCTCGCAAAGACGTATTACGCCGAGCAGAAAGGGATCGATCCGAAGCAGGTGGTTATGGTGGCCGTCATGCCGTGTGTGGCGAAGAAGTACGAAGCCCGGCGCCCGGAACACGCCATGCCCGACGGCACCCCGTATACCGACGCTGTGCTAACCACGCGCGAGACCATCTGGATGATGAAGTGCTTCGGCATGAGGTTCACTGACCTGGCTGAGGGGCAGTTCGACCACCCGTTGGGACTGGCCAGCGGTGCGGGCGATATTTTCGGCACCACCGGCGGCGTGATGGAGGCCACGCTCCGCGCCGCCAGCGAGTTGATTACCGGCAAGCCGCCCGCCCGGCTCGACTTCACCGAGGTCCGCGCCGTCGAGGGCCTGCGCGAAGCCTACGTGGCCATTGGAAAGCACAACATCCATGTGGGGGTGGCCAACGGGCTGCAAAACGCCAAGACGCTGCTCGACCAGGTCCGGGACGGCACCGGGCAGTACCACGTGATCGAAGTGATGGCGTGCCCCGGCGGCTGCATCGGCGGTGGCGGGCAGCCCTACCCGCCGCGCGGCGTCAAGGTGCTCGATCCCGAACTGCTGCGGAAGCGGGCATCGGTTCTCTACCAGATCGACCAGGGCAAGGAACTCCGCAAATCGTACGAGAACCCCGCCATCAGCGAATTGTACGACACCTACCTCGAAGCCCCGGGGTCGCCGAAAGCCCACAAGCTGTTGCACACCCACTACACGGCCAGGCTGCCGCGAGGAATCCGATGAGCACGACGACCGACAACTGGCAGGAGGTGCAATCCGCTGCACGCGAGACGCTTGGCGAGGAGATTGCCGCATTGATCGATGCATGCCGCGAGGACCCTCACCCCGAAAGCCGCCTGATCGGCGTCCTGCACAAAGTGCAAGAGACGTTCGGCTATCTAGGCGAGGAACAGCTCGACGCCGTCGCCCAGCTTCTTCAGGTACCGGCCGCCAAGGTGAGCGGGGTGGCCAGCTTCTACCACTTTTTCCGGCTCACGCCGCGCGGTAAGTACGTAATTCACATTTGCATGGGCACCGCCTGCTACGTGAAGGGCGCCGACCGCGTCGCGCAAAAGTTCATGGAGGAACTGGGCATCTCCTGGGGTGAAACCAGCAACGACCGCATTTTCACCCTCGAAGGCTCCCGCTGCCTCGGCACCTGCGGACTGGCGCCGGTGGTCATGATCGGCGACGATGTCCACGGCAACGTCACAGCCGACCAGGTGCCGGTCATTCTCGACACGTACCTGAAGCGGGCGAGGGAAACCCAGTAGGGTGGGTGGTTCCGGCTGTCGTTGCCGGGGGGTCGACGCTCGCGCGCCGCAGGGTGTTCCGGCGGCGGTTGGGTTTGCCCTGCCGTACAGCCGGGTTCACCCACGCGCGCCATGCGGTCGCGTACCGGCGCGTGGGTGAACCCGGCTGCGTCGGATGACGCGCCCCCGGACCGACCATTTCCACCGATTCTATCCGCCCCGGTTCCGATGCGCCAACGTGTCACGGGGGATGCGTATAACATGGCTGCCCGCGTGGGTGAACCCGGCTGGGCCCTCATCACCGGAAACCCTACCGAGCAGGTCAGGCCACAGGGCGGTTGGACAACAGGCATTAGAACAGCCGGAACCACCCACCCTACTTCCCTCTAGCGGCAGACGCAAAATGGCCGATATCTATCGGTCGCAACGGCTGGCACGGGCGGGGTTTCCGGCGGGGCGGAAAAAAATCGCGGCGGGGTGTTGACGCACTTTTCCGGACCTGCTAGACTCCAAGGTTTCCGCCCTGCGAGCGGATGTTGTTTGACAATTGGGCATAGGAATAGCTTCGGAGAACCATCGTGGCCGGTATTACACAAGAAGTCATCCGCATCCGAATGGAAGCTTACGACCACGCGATTCTCGATCAGAGCGCGGCCGAAATCGTCGATACGGCGAAACGAACCGGATCGATCGTCCACGGCCCCATTCCGCTGCCCACGCGCATCGAACGTTACACGGTGCTTTCAAGCCCACACGTGGACAAGAAAGCACGGCAGCAGTTCGAAATACGCACGCACAAGCGGTTGATCGACATCATGCAGGCAACCGCGAAGACCATTGAAGCATTGAACAAGCTGAGCCTTCCGGCTGGCGTCGATATCAAGATCAAGGCGACCAGCCGGCAGTAGCGTTCGGTTCCCGCCGCTGCAAGCCCCTATCGGGTGGCTTGCCGGCCGCCGGAGGCAGAAATCCTACCGATCAACTCCGAAAACATCTGAATATGCAACGGAAGCCTGGCGGGTAAACCCGGCTTCAGGCCGAGACCTCCCGCCACGCGAGGCGACGAAAGGCAATAACGATGACCATTGGACTACTCGGCCGGAAGGTCGGGATGACGCAAATCTACGATGAGTCGGGTGCGGCCATCCCGGTGACCGTCATCCAAGCCGGTCCGTGCCACGTTCTTCAACTGAAGACGCAGGAGAGGGACGGGTATGAGGCAGTCCAAATAGGGTATCTGGATAAGCCGCGTCGCTTGGCCATCCGATCTGTCCGTGGGCATGTCGCCAAACTCGATAGCAAGCGGCAGAGGACCCGTGCCGCCGCCGGTGTCGAGGCTCCCTCTAAAGCGGATTGCGAGCCGAAGCGTTTCGTGCGCGAGCTGCGCGGCGATACCAACGGCTACGAGGTCGGCCAGGAGCTTACGGTCAACCTGTTCGGCGAGGTTGCGTCGGTCGACGTAACCGGAACCAGCAAGGGCCGCGGAACCGCCGGCGCCATGAAGCGGCACAACTACCGCGGCCAGCGGGCATCGCACGGCGTGAAGAAGTGTCACCGCCATGTTGGCGGTATCGGCTGCGCCGCCGATCCCGCCCGCGTGTTCAAGGGCACCCGAATGGCCGGACGCTACGGCAATGCGCAATGCACGACGCGCAACCTGAAGGTGGTCCGCGTCGACCCGGAGAACCATTTATTGCTCGTTCGCGGCGGCATTCCGGGCCCCAACGGTGGATACCTGCTCATCCGCAAGACGAACAAACTCCGGTAGCCAACGCCACCGCGCAACGATGTTCGCGGCGGATTGCCAAGACAATTACGAGAACGAAAAGCAGCCAATAAGCCAACCGAGACGAGCCATGGTCAGTTTGCCGGTATACGATCGAACGGGTGCGGAAGTTGGGCAGGTCGAAATCGATCCCGCCCAGCTCGCTCCGCGCATCAGCAAACAACTGATGCACGACGCCGTAGTGATGTACGAGGCCAACCTGCGGCAGGGCTCGGCGAAGACCAAGAGCCGCAGCGAAGTGTCCGGAACGACGAAGAAGATGTATCGCCAGAAGGGGACGGGCAACGCGCGGGCGGGCTCGCGACGCAGCGGAGTCCGCCGGGGCGGCGGGCATATCTTCGCCATCCGGCCCCGCGATTATCACTATCGGCTGCCCAAGAAGGCCGTTCGGCTGGCAACCCGGATGGCGGTCGCATCCCGCATTGCCGACGACGAGATTACGCTGATCGACGAGTTGCGGTTTATCGAACCGAAAACCCGCGATATGGCCGCAATTCTCAAGGCCCTGGGCATCGAAGGCCAAACGCTGCTGGTGGCGATCGAGGAACATGACCCGAACGTGCACATGAGCGTGCGGAACCTGCCCGGCGTGAAGATCCTGCCGGTATCGGACTTGAACGCACTGGACGTGCTGCGGCCGCGCCGGCTGCTGATGACGCGGTCGGCCCTGGTGGCGTTCCGCGACCGGGCGGCGGCCAACGGCGGCGTACAAGGGAGTCCGGCACAAGAAAGCGAGCCCGGGACATCGGCCGGCGCGCACGACGGAGGAACCGAGTAATGGCTGTAGAGATTCCTGAAACCAAGGTCGGCCCCCACGGCATTCAATTCGAGCCGTACCAGGTTGTGCTCCGGCCGCTGGTGACGGAAAAAGGGATGCATCGCGCCACGCGGAACAATGCGTACGCCTTCGAGGTCAACCGGCTGGCCACGAAGGACGACATCCGCCAGGCCGTCGAGGAGTTGTTCGACGTGAAGGTGGTTCGCGTGAACACGCAGAACCGCCGTGGAAAGCCGCGCCGCACACGTTTTCGCCACGGCTGGACCAAGGCGTGGAAGAAGGCCATTGTCACCCTGGACCCCGAACACCGGATTGATTTCTTCTAGGCGGGTTTCGGCCCCCGGCTGCCAGTTCCGGAAAAGGGGCTGGGCGCAGAACGCTTACCAACAACGGCTTCAGTCATGGGTATTCGCAGATACAAACCGATCACACCGGGACGCCGCGGGGCCACCGTGAGCGACTTCGCGGAACTTACGCCCGGCGCGAAGCCGGAAAAGAAGCTTACGCAGGGGAAACGCCGGTCCAGCGGCCGTAATAACCAAGGCAAGATCACCGTCCGGCACCGTGGCGGCGGTCACAAACGCCGCTACCGCCAGATCGACTTCCGCCGGAACAAGGATGGGGTGCCCGCGGTCGTAAACTCCATCCAGTACGACCCGAACCGTTCGGCCCGGATTGCGCTGTTGTACTATGTGGACGGCGAGAAGCGCTATATTCTGGCGCCCGATGGTTTGAAGCAGGGCGCCGAAGTCGTCAGCGGTCCCGACGCGCCGGCCAACGTGGGCAACTGCCTGCCACTGGCCCGCATTCCGCTGGGTACAAACATTCACAACATTGAGTTGCAGCCGGGGCGAGGGGGAGCGTTGTGTCGCTCGGCCGGCGTACGAGCCACACTGGCCGCGCGTGATGCCGGTTGGGCGCAGATCAACCTTCCCAGCGGTGAGATTCGCCGCGTGCCGGCCAATTGCCGGGCAACGGTCGGGGTGGTCAGCAACTCGGAGCACATGGGGATTGTCCTGGGAAAGGCGGGTCGGAAGCGATGGTTGGGCCGGCGGCCGCATGTGCGCGGCACGGCCATGAACCCGATCGACCACCCGCACGGCGGCGGTGAAGGGCGCACCAAAGGCGGCCGGCATCCGGTCACTCCCACCGGCAAACCCACGAAGGGACGCGCCACGCGCAACCGCCGCAAGCCATCGAACAAGGCGATCGTCCGACGTCGGCGATCGAAACGCTACGGACTCCTGAAGATATAAAGCCGCGACCGCCGGTCGCGCCCGAAAACGACCAACACAAAGCCGCGACCGCCGGTCGCGCCCGAAACCAATGAGCAGATCCCTCAAGAAAGGCCCCTTTGTGGACCCGAAGCTTTTCGGCAAGGTCGAGAAGCAAGACGCCGTGGGCACCAAGGAACCGATCAAGACCTGGGCCCGGGCGTGCACCATCATCCCGGAGTTCGTGGGGCACACCTTCATGGTCCATAACGGCAAGACCCACGTGAAGGTGTTCGTCACCGAGGAGATGGTCGGGCATAAGCTGGGCGAGTTCGCCCCGACGCGAACCTTCCGCGGCCACGGGGGCAAGGGAAAACGATAACGTACGGCGCCGGGCCGGTACTGCCGGGCCGGTGCGGGTGAACGAGAGGAACGCATCATGGCATACGAAGCGGTGCATCGATTCGCGCGGATCAGTCCGCGGAAGGTCCGCCCCATCGCCGACCTGATCCGCGGCAAATTCGCCGACGAGGCCATCGACATCCTGCGATACCAGCCCCAACGCGGCGCCCGGATGCTCGAAAAGGTGCTCCGCAGCGCGCTGGCAAACGCCGAGGACCGCCGAGCGCCCAACCTGCAAACCCTGATGGTGGTCGACGTCCGGGTCGATCCCGGTCCCATGTTCCGCCGCATGCGCCCCCGGGCGCGCGGGATGGCCGCGATCATCAAGAAGCGCATGTCCCACATCCACGTGGCTTTGGACTAGAAGCGTTAACACGAAACCAACACCTACGAGCCCGGGGCCGCTGCGGCAGACGAACCGGGGCACCGAGAAGAACCGGGAAAGAAGTTATGGGTCAGAAAGTCAATCCTGTCGGCTTTCGCACGGGCATTATGGTTGGCTGGAAGAGCCGGTGGTATGCCTCGAAACGGGAGTTTGCGGACCTTCTGGTCGAGGACCAGAAGATCCGCAGGTTCATCAAGGGGCGGAAAGACCGGGGCGGCAAACCGATGTATCCGGCCGTGTCCAAGGTCGAGATCGACCGCACCCGTGATGAAGTCAAAGTCACCCTCTTTTCCGCCCGCCCCGGTGTGCTGATCGGGCGGAAGGGAGAACGGGTCGAGGAGTTGCAGGCCGAGTTGCAGGCGCGCACCGGGCGCCGAATCAACATCAAGATTGAGGAGTTGAACCGTCCGGAATTGATTGCGCAGCTTGTGGCCGAGGACGTGGCGGAGCAACTGGAGAGGCGTTCCGGGTTCCGTCGCACCATGAAGCGGGCGTTGGAGCAGTCGATGGAGGCCGGGGCGAAGGGGATCAAGATACAACTTGCCGGGCGCCTCGGCGGCGCCGAGATGGCCCGGCGCGAAAAGCAAATTGCCGGGTCCATCCCGCTCAGTACGCTTCGCGCCAAGGTCGATTACGGCTTCACGGAAGCCAAAATCGCCCAAGGCCATATCGGCGTGCAAGTGTGGATTAACCAGGGCATTTACAGCGAGGACGAGACCGATGGCGCTGATGCCAAAACGGGTCAAGCACCGAAAAAGCCAAAGAGGACGTATAAGAGGTGAGGCGACGCGCGGCAACCGCGTAGTCTTTGGCGATTTTGGGTTGCAGGCCGTACAAGGCGGGTGGATTTCCGCGGCGACGATTGAAGCGGGCCGTATCGCGGCGCAGCAGTATTTGCGCAACGAGGGCCGGCTTTATATCCGCATTTTCCCCCACAAACCGATTACCTCCATTCCCCTGGAAACGCGCATGGGAAAGGGCAAGGGCGAACCGGACTACTGGGCCGCGGCGGTCCGGCCCGGCGCGGTCCTGTATGAAATCGGGGGCGTGACCGAAGAAGCCGCGCGGCTCTGCTTCACCCGCCTCGCGCATAAAATGCCCGTCCGAGTCCGGTTCCTGCGACGGAGGACCGCGTAAATGGTAAAAGTAGCCGAGCTTCGCGATATGAGCGTCGATCAATTGGAGGCGACGCTCAAAGAAACGACCGAACATTTTTTCCGCCTGCGCCTCCAGGCGCAAACGGAACGGCTGGACGCCCCCAGCGAACTCCGCAAGAGCCGCCGCTTGATCGCCAGGATCAAGACCATCCGGAACGAGCGTGAGCGGGCCGCACGCCAGGCAGACCAGCCCACCCAGAGCAACGTACAGGAATAGCGCCATGCCGAAGCGATTGGCCATTGGGGTTGTGACAAGCGACAAGTGCCGGAAGTCGCGCCGCGTGGAAATCTCGCGCCGCGAAAAGGACCCGTTGTACGGGAAGTACATCCGCCGGCGGACCGTCTGCCAGGTACACGACGAGAACAACGAGTCGGGCCTTGGCGATACCGTCGAGATACGCGAATGCCCGCCGAAATCGAAAACCAAGCGATGGGAACTGGTGCGCGTGATCGAGAAGAGCCGGTTGATCGACCTGGTTGCCCTGCGCGCGGCGCAGAAACGAAGGCGCCACGAGGAGAGTGCCGCGGAGGAAGTCGGCGACGAATCGATCCAGACGCCCGAGGACCTCGACTAACCGTAGGCGGCAGTTGCCGGAAGTAGAACACAAGGGGCTGCCGGTTTCGACGCGGCCCCGGGAAGAATTGTTACGGGGATACGAACCATGATTCAGATGCAAACCCGGCTCAATGTCGCCGACAACACGGGCGCCAAGGAGTTGATGTGCATCAAGGTGCTCGGCGGCACGCACCGCCGGACGGCCGGGCTGGGCGATATTATCGTGTGCAGCATCAAGAGCGTGATCCCCGGCAGCGACTACAAGAAGGGGTCCGTGGTGCGGGCGGTGATTGTCCGGTGCAAGCAGCCGACGCGCCGCGTGGACGGCAGCTACGTCCGATTCGACAGCAACGCGGCCGTGCTGATCGACAACGACAAGAATCCGAGAGGAACCCGCATCTTCGGCGCCGTGGCGCGCGAGTTGCGGGAACGAAGTTTCATGAAAATTGTAAGCCTGGCCAGCGAGGTCGTCTGATGCTCATTCGCGCGAACGATACCGTCAAGATTCTGACCGGCGACGACGCGGGTTCGCGGGGCCGAGTGCTCTCGGTGGACCGCGCGGCCGGGAAAGTGGTCGTGGAAGGGATGAACCGCGTCTACAAGCACGTGCGGCGCAGCCAGCGGAACCCGCAAGGCGGGCGCCTGTCGAAGGAGATGCCCATTTTCGCCAGCAACGTGCTGGTGGTGTGCGAAAAGTGCCAGGCGGCTGTCCGAATGGGCGTCCGCTTCCTCGACGACGGCACGAAGGAGCGGTACTGCAAGAAGTGCGGGGCTGGGAACGGTCAGCTCGGGCCCGCGAAAGCGCGGAGGGTGAAAGCCTAAACGATTATGTGCGCAAAAGAAGCCAAACCCGAAAAGCCCGCCAAGGGCGCCAAGCCCGCAAAGGGCCAGGAAAAAGGCAAAGCCGCCAAGAAGGCCAAGCCCGAGGGGCCCATTCCGGTGCCGCGCCTTCAGCAGCGGTATCAGCAGGAGATTCTGCCGGGACTGGCCGCGAAACTGGGCCGGAAGAACCGCCTCTCCTTGCCGCGGCTGCAGAAGATCGTCATCAACATGGGGGTCGGCAGCGCGCTGCAGGATAAGAAGCACCTGGAAGAGGCCGTCGATGCCCTTACCTTGCTCGCGGGCCAGAAACCGGTGGTCACGCTCGCCCGCAAGTCCATCGCCGGCTTCAAACTCCGCGAAGGAAACGCCATCGGCTGCAAGGTGACCTTGCGCGGAAAGCGGATGTACGAGTTCCTGGATCGGCTCGTGGCGGTGGCCATCCCGCGCGTTCGCGACTTCCGCGGCCTCAGCCCCACGGCGTTCGACGGGCACGGCAACTACAGCATCGGCCTGACCGAGCAGTTGGTGTTCCCAGAACTGAACCCCGACAAGTACTCCCGGCCCCAAGGCATGAATATCACGCTGGTTACCAGCACCGACAACGACGACGAAGCCCGCGTGTTGTTGCGCGACTTCGGCGTCCCCATGCGTACCACTTGAAACCCAAAGACCCAAGTCCATGGCAAGTAAATCGAAGATCGCCAAGGCGTTCCGCAAGCCGAAGTTTTCGACGCGTCTGGAGCGGCGATGCCGGCTGTGCGGGCGGCCGAGGGCCGTGTACCGCAAGTTCGGCATATGCCGCATCTGCTTCCGCAAGCTGGCCGACGAGGGCTTGATTCCCGGCGTGAAGAAAGCGAGTTGGTAGAAGTGCGCCCTCGGCAAACCATATCGAACAGCACATTTTCCGAGTAGGACGAGTAATAACGCCATGATGACCGACCCGATCGCCGACATGTTGACCCGCATCCGCAACGCCGTGCGCATCGAACGTCCGCACGTCGATATGCCGTTGTCGAAGGTCAAACGTGGTCTGGCGGAAGTGCTCAAGCGAGAAGGGTACATTTGGGACTGGGAGGAACTGCAGGCGACGCCCTGCCACTACCTCCGCATCCATTTGAAATACGGCCCCAATGGGGAACGCGTCATTCGTTCGATCCGCCGGATCAGCAAGCCGGGCCGGCGCGTGTACAGCGGCGCCACGGCCCTGAAGCCGGTGCTCGGCGGGCTGGGTATTTCCATTATCAGCACCAGCCGGGGCGTCATCAGCGACCGCGAGGCGCGGCAGCGGAAGTTGGGTGGCGAAATCCTGTGCGAGGTATGGTAGGACCGCATACGGCGGATCGGGGCTGAGGCCGCCGTCGGCCGATTGCCAAACGACGAATTACGAGAACCACGGCGCGGCCCGGAGCCGCGCTTCAGCGAAGAGGTGTAGTGCAATGTCGCGAATCGGCAAGAAACCCGTGCCCGTCCCGCCCGGCGTTAACGTCCGTGTCGACGGATTGAGCGTCGTGGTCGAGGGACCGAAGGGACAACTCGCGTGGAATCACCGCCCCGAGGTCTCCGTGGCTTTCGACGAGGGAGCCAGGCAAATTGTCGTCACGCGGAAAGACGATCAGCGGCAAACGCGGGCCCTTCACGGACTAACCCGCGCGCTGGTCCAAAATATGGTGGTCGGCGTGACGGATGGGTTCGAACGGCGACTGGAGATTCACGGTGTGGGCTACCTGGCGTCGCTTCAGGGCCAAGTGCTGCAACTGCGCGTCGGGCTGGCCAATGAACTGCAAGTCCCGATTCCCGAAGGAGTCGAGGTGACCGTTCCGGACCAGCAGCACATCGTCCTCCGCGGAATCGACAAGCAGAAGGTGAGCCAGTTCGCGGCAGAGATTCGCGCGAAGCGCAAGCCCGAGCCTTACAAGGGCAAGGGAATCCGCTACATGGGCGAACAAATCCGCCGGAAGCAGGGCAAGGCCATGGCGAAGTAGTTTGGCAAGCCGGGCCGCGCCCGGAATGGTACGGGGCCGGCCGCCTGCACGGCGGCCAGAAGACGAGTACAGCGATGAAACAATACAAACGACTCAACAAGCAACGCCAGCGACGGCAAAACCGGGTCCGCAACCGGGTCAAACGCGACTCGGTCCGGCCGCGTCTGTGCGTCATCCGGAGCAACAAGCATATTTATGCCCAGGTAATCGACGACGCGGCCGGCCGCACCCTCGTGGCCGCCGGCACGTGCGATAAGGACCTGCGCGGCACGCTGCCCACTAGCGGCAACAAGACGGCGGCGGCGGCCGTCGGCAAGCTGGTGGCCGAGCGATCGCTTCAGCAGGGCATCGAGGCGGTAGCCTTCGATCGGCGCGAGTACAAGTACCACGGGCGCGTCGCCGCCCTGGCCGATGCCGCCCGGGCCGCCGGCCTGAAGTTCTAGCACCAGGCCGCAAACAACGACAATTGAGAACTCAACCAATCCTTACAACGTATTAGCGATCTTTCATGGCGACTGAAACGACTCAAGGCGAACTGATCGACAAGGTGGTGAAGATCCGCCGGTGCGCCGCGGTGGTCAAGGGTGGCCGCCGGTTCAGCTTTACGGCCCTGGTGGTCGTGGGCGACGGCAAGGGGCGCGTCGGCTGGGGCTACGGCAAGGCGAATGAAGTCCCACCCGCGGTCGAAAAGGCCGTGAAGGACGGCGGGCGCAGCATGGTGCCGGTCGCCCTGGAGAGAACCAGCATCCCGCACATCGTGAAGGGCCGTTTCGGCGCCGCCCGCGTCACGCTGGTGCCGGCCCGGCCCGGCACGGGTGTGATTGCCGGCGCCGCGGTTCGCGCCGTGTGCGAGGCATGCGGAATCAAGGACATCCTCACGAAAAGCTTCGGTACGAACAATCCAATTAACGTGGTCAAGGCGACCATCAGCGCGCTTCAGAGCCTCCGCTCGAAGAGCGAGGTCGAGCGGCTGCGCGGAGTCTCGCTGTCATGAACCTCAACGACGTCCATCGCGGAGTGCACAAATATAAGAAGCGGAAGCGGCTGGGCCGGGGCACCGGCTCCGGGCACGGGAAGACCAGCGGCCGGGGCCACAAGGGCGCCAGGTCCCGGGCCGGCTACTCCATGCACCCGACCTTCGAGGGCGGGCAAATGCCCCTGGTCCGCCGCGTGCCCAAGCGCGGGTTCCATAACCGCTTCGCACTGACCGTGGCCGTGGTAAACCTCGGCCAGCTCGAAGAGCAGTTCGAGGCCGGCGCCGAGGTGACCCCCGAATCGCTGCGTGCCAACAGCCTCGCCAAGGGGCGCTACGACGTGCTGAAAGTCCTGGGCGACGGCGAATTGACCAAGCGGCTTGCCGTTTCGGCTCACCGGTTCAGCAAGTCGGCGCGGGCGAAGATTGAGCAGGCAGGCGGCACGGTCGTTGTCCTGCCCGGAAAGAAGCCCATCGTGAAGAACAAGGCCAACAGCCGAAAGCGGAACGCCGCCGCGGCGGCATCCGGCGCCCAATAGCGCGTGCCGTGCCGCTCCCCTGAACCCTTACTAACCGGGATTACGAAACGATGTGGGAAAAGATCCGCGTCATTTTCACCATCCCCGAGCTGCGGCAGAAGATTCTCCTGACGCTCGGCCTGCTGGCGGTCTACCGCATCGGATGGCAAATTCCGTTGCCCATCGTCGATCACGAGGCAATGACGGAGTTCTTCCGTGAGGGCGGCCCCGGCGGCTTGGGCGACTTCATTCAGATGGTGCAGACCTTCAGCGCCAGCCAGCTTAGCCAGGCTACCATCTTCGGCTTGGGCATCATGCCCTATATTTCCGCGTCGATTATCTTCCAGCTCCTGGCCACCGTGTATCCGCCGCTCGAGAAGCTGCAGAAGGAAGGCGAAAGCGGCCGTAAGAAGATCAATGAATACACCCGCTACGCAACCGTCGTCCTCTGCTTCGGACAAAGCTGGGCCTACGTGCGCTGGCTGGCCAGCACGGCGGGTTCCGACGCCAGCCTCATTCGCGAGAGTATCTTGAGCGCCGACGGGGGGCTCTCGCTCTCCTGGCAATTGACCGCCGTTCTGACGATGACCGCAGGCACCGTCTTCCTGATGTGGCTGGGCGAGCAGATCGACGAATACGGCATCGGCAACGGCATCAGCCTGTTGATCATGGCGGGCATCCTTGCCCGCATGCCCGCTGCCGGATGGGAACTCCTCTCCCCGATGATCGAGGCCGGCGAGGTCACGTTGGGAGGCGGCCCCGGGCAGATGGGGGTGGAAACGCTTGTGGTGCTCGCCGCGCTGTTCGTGGGCGTGGTGGCCGGAGTGGTGTTCATCACGCTCGGGCAGCGGCGCATCCCTACTCAGAGCGCCAAGCACGTGCGCGGACGACGCGTGTACGGCGGTACGCGGCAGTACCTGCCGTTGCGGGTCAACCAGGCCGGGGTCATGCCCATCATCTTCGCCAGCAGCTTGTTGTTGATTCCCTCGGCGATGTTCCAGTACCTTACATCACGGTTTCCCACGCTCCACGCGCTCAACGAAGCGTTTCGCCGGGGCGATTCGTTCATTTACAACGTGCTGTACGTTGCACTGATCTACTTCTTCTGCTATTTCTGGACCGCGATTACCTTCAACCCGAAGGACATGGCCGATAATCTGAAGAACTACGGGACCTTCATACCCGGTTACCGGCCCGGACGGCGCACGGCCGACTACCTGGAGAAGGTCATGGTGCGCATCACCTACGTGGGCGCGGCCTTCCTGGCGTTGGTAGCCATCACGCCCACGATCGTTGCCGGGAGGATGGGCATTTCGTACTCGGTGGCCAGCTTCTACGGGGGCACCGGGCTTCTGATTGCCGTCAGTGTGGCGTTCGATCTGGTGCAGAAGATCGACAACCACCTGCTCATGCGAAACTACAAGGGGTTGCTGGAAAAAGGCTGACAAGCATCGCCCTGATTGGGTTTTGAGCATATCGAGGAGTATTCATTATGCAAATTGTGTTCATCGGTCCTCCCGGCGCCGGAAAGGGCACCCAGGCCGAGAAAATTGTCGCGAAGTACGGCCTTGCCCACCTTTCGACCGGCGACATGCTGCGCGCCGCTCGTGACGCCAAGACCGCGGTCGGCGTGGAGGCCGACAAGTACATGTCGGCGGGAGAATTGGTTCCCGATGCCATCATTGTAGACATCATCGCCGAGCGGCTCGAGCAGGCCGACTGCCGTGGCGGCTACCTTCTGGACGGCTTCCCTCGCACCATTGCCCAGGCCGAGGCGTTGGACAGGATGCTCACGGAGAAAGGCACCTCGCTGGACGTGGTGCTCGAGTTGAACGTGCCGGAGGACGAGTTGTTTCAGCGGCTCGCGGGACGCGGTCGTGCCGACGACCAACCCGACGTCATTCGCCAACGCCTCGTTGCGTACCGCGAGCAGACGGAACCACTCCTGCAATACTACCAGAAGCAGGGGCTGCTGAAGAGTATCGATGGCCTGGGTACGATTGACGAGATATTCCAAAGGGCGGAGGCCGTACTCGACCATTACGCACGCTAGCACGGCCCGGGGATCGGGTACGTTGCCAGGAGTCCGGTTCGTGGAGATTCTCCGATCGCCGCGCGAGATTGGCCTGATGCGAAAGGCGGGCCTGTTGGTCTGGGAAGCCCACCAGATCGCCGGTGCCATGGTCCGCCCGGGCGCAACGACGGCTGAAATCGACCAGGCAGTACAGCGGTATTTTTTTGACCATGGTGCGGTGCCGCTGTTTAAGAATGTGCCGAACTCGCGCCAAGGCGGGCCGCCGTTTCCAGCGGTGACCTGTATTTCCGTTAACGAAGAGGTGGTCCACGGTATTCCCGGCATGCGAAGGCTCGTCGAGGGCGACATTGTCAGCATCGACACAGGCTGCAAGCTGGACGGCTGGTGTGGCGATGCGGCAGCAACTTACCCTTGCGGCACGGTTCACCCGGAAGTTCGCCACTTGCTCGACGTTACCCGCGACGTCCTGCACTTGGCGATCGACGAGATGGCGCGGTGCCGTTGGTGGAGCGAAGTGGCCACCCAGATGGAGAGGTACGTCAAGAGTCACCGGTTCTCGGT
>JAVEUP010000034.1:0-36166 GCA_034005525.1 Thermoguttaceae bacterium
GTGTGCTCTTCCGATCTAACCGGCTCGAATTGAAGAGGTGTATCGTGAAATACTCGCCACACAGGTGTCTAATGGAAACCCGAACGATAATCGCTGCGATTGTCGCGGTCACGCTACTGGTGGCCTGCACGACCGTCGCGCATGCCTCAGTGGTTCAATGGTCCGGCGGCAGCGGCACCTCTTGGGGTACGCCTGCGAACTGGGTTGATGGCACCGTGCCGCAATCCGACGATGAAGTGTTGTTTGGTCTCGAAAGCATACAGAACCTGGATACGGAGAATGACATCGGCTCGCTGTCGTTGGCGAAGATCACGGTCACCGCGCCGGCTGGTCCGGTAAGCATCGGCGGCAATGCGTTGACCGTTCGTACCGGCGGCATTGACATGTCGTCGGCCATGGAGAACCTGACGATCGCGCCTGCTGTGACAGCCAGCGGGTCACCGGTGTTAAATGTCGCTGCTGGCCGGACGCTCATGCTGTCGACGAGTCCCGTGCTCAGCGGCACGAACGAGTTGATCAAGGACGGTCCCGGCGCGCTGACCATCTCGGACACCAGCTATGGGATAAGGGTAAGAGGAACGGCCGAATTCCTGCACAAAGCAGGAACGCTTAACGTGACCGGGGCCTATCCACTGTTTATACACGACAACGGAACGATGACCCAGGAAGACGGCACGATCAACGCCAACGGCATTGTCCGCATTGGCGACGGCAGCGCCGGGACAACCGCTACCTACAACATGGCAAGCGGAACACTAGCTCTAACAAACAGCTTGTGGGTCGGCTGGAGGAGGAAGGGTGTCTTCAACCATTCCGGCGGTACGGTTACGGCTCCCAATATGCGCCTGGCCAGTGATGCCGGATCCCACGACAGCAGCGGCACCGAATACAATCTTTCCGGCGCCGGGCAACTGACGATCACAGGCGCCGCGCATGTCGGCTACCGGTGCGACGCCGAGTTCCTCCAGACCGGTGGCGCCGCGTCGTTCGGCCAGCTCCACATCGGCGGGGGTGGTTCCTCGCCCGGCGGCGATACCGCTGGATATACTATCACGGCGGGGCAGCTTGCCATCAGCAGTTCGCTTTCGGTGGGAGCGAGCCACGGCTTCACTGGAAACCTCAACGTCGAGGGCGGTAATGTCACGGTTGCCGGCAGCATTCTCATCGGCGGCGCTTCGGCCGATGCCGGCGGAACCGTCACTCAAACCGGCGGGAACGTGACCATCGCGTCCGCCGGGGCACTCTCGTTCGGCGCTACCGGCGCTCACACCGCCGCATACCACCTTGACGGCGGCACGCTCACCCTGGGGTCCATCAGCTACACCGACTCATCTACGCAGCAGTTCAACTTCGGCGGCGGCACCCTCCAGGCCAATGCCAATCTGAGCACCGATATGCCCATGAGCATTCACGCCGGCGGGGCCACCATCGACACGCAGTCGCACGACGTTATCCTCGCCGGCGTGCTCAGCGGCGGCGGCGGGCTGACGAAGCTCGGTGTTGGTGCGCTCACACTCACCGGCCCCAACAGCTACGGCGGCGGGACCACCATCAGCGCCGGCACCCTTCAGGGAGATACGACGAGTCTGCAGGGCAATATGGTCAACCATGCAACGCTCGTCTTCGACCAGACAACCGCCGGCACCTTCAGCGGAGCGATCAGCGGCAGCGGCGTGCTTCGGAAGACCGGCGCCGCTTCGCTCACGCTCCTGGGAGGCACGATCGGCACCTTGGGACTGCTCCAAGGTGAGCTGATTAAGGACAGTCCCGGTTCGCTGACCATTGCCGACACCAGTGCCGGTTTGCGGATCGCAGGCGATCGTGTCTATACGCACAAAGCTGGTACGCTCAATGTCACAGGAACCTACCCGGTCCATGTCCAGCAGGACGGCACCATCACGCAAGAAGCAGGCGAGATCAATTCTGACGGGCGATTCCGGTTGGGGGACGGTGACGGAACGGCTACCTACAATATGGAAGGTGGTGAACTGAATGTGTCTAGTTCTGCAGGCGATCTGTGGGTCGGTTGGAAAGGACGGGGAGTATTCAACCATTCCGGCGGAACGGTTAGAGCCGCCACGATGCGTTTGGCCAGCGATGCGGCCAGTTCCACCACGCCTAGTAGCGGCGGCACCGAGTACAACCTTTCCGATACCGGGGCGCTGATGGTCAACGGCGCCGCCCACGTCGGCTACCGTTGCAACGCCGAGTTCCTCCAGACTGGCGGGACCACATCGTTCGGCCAACTCCACATCGGCGGCGGCGGTGCGGCACCTGATGGCGAGACGGCCGGCTATACCCTTCGCGGTGGCCAGATGAACGTCACAGGCTCGCTTTCGGTCGGACTGAGCCACGGTTTCACGGGCACTCTTAACGTCGAGGGTGGCGAACTGGCAGCCAACGGAGACATCCACATCGGCGGGGCTTCGGCAAACGCCACCGGGGTTGTCACTCAATCCGGCGGCCAAGTGACCATTGCCCCCAACAGGGCCCTGTCGTTCCGTGCCACCGGGGATCACACCGCAACATACAACCTCAACGGTGGCACGCTCGCCCTGGGGAACATCCAATACACCAACACCTCGACGCAGCAGTTCAGCTTCGGTGGCGGTACTCTCCAGGCCAATGCAGACCTGAACTCCGACATGCCGATGAGCTTCAGCCTTGGCGGGGCCACCATCGATACCCAAGTTCACTATGTCGCTGTTGACGGCCAGTTGAGCGGCGATGGCGGGCTGGAGAAACTCGGCGACGGCACCCTCACGCTCACTGGCGCCAACGCCTACGCCGGCGGCACAACCGTGGTCGGCGGCACCCTGATGGTTGAAAACGTCTCTGGCTCCGGTACTGGCAGCGGGCCGGTCAGTGTGAACCCGGCCGGCCCGGGAATCGACGCAATCCTGGGCGGAACCGGCACCATCGCCGGAACCGTAACCGTTCACTCCGGCGGGATGCACGCCCCGGGTGCCAGCGTGGGCGAGCAGGCCATCGGCGGCGCAATCTGGAATCCCGGGGGAATGTTCCAATTTGAGATCAATGACGCGGCGGGCATTGTCGGCGGCGGGTTCGACGGGCTGGGCTGGGACCTGGTCACGATCGACGACGGCGCCGGCACGGGCAAACTGGACCTGACCAGCTTGAGTGCGGCCGATCCTTTCGAGATACATGTCGTCTCGCTCGACGGCGCTACACCTGGCGCCATCGCGAACTTCAACCCAACTGTCGCGTACGATTGGGTGTTTGTCACTTACGACGAACTGGTCGACGACTACTTCCATCCGAACCTGTTTGCCATTAACATTGATGGTTTCCAGAATGCGATGGGGACTGGTCATTTTGCAGTAACCCAAATGGCTGGCGGGCTGGCCGTCAGCTTCATTCCAGAGCCGGGCACCTTCGCATTGGCCCTGACCGCCCTCGTCCTGCTGGTGTGCCGACGAAGACGTTGACATGTTATTGGAGATGTGAAATCCCACATTTCAGATTTCCGCAGGACGCCGTAACCAAACAATATACGTGATACCCCGAACATGGAGGCTGTCATGAAGACTTGTTTGAAATCCAGAATCCAGAATTCGCAATCTGCATTCACCCTTGTTGAGCTGCTTGTAGTTATCACGATCATCGGCATCTTGATTTCGCTGCTGTTGCCTGCGGTGCAATCGGCGCGCGAGGCGGCCCGGCGCATGCAGTGCCAGAACAATCTGAAGCAGATGGCCCTGGCCTTTCACAACCACGAGAGCACCCACGGCTACTTCCCGACCGGCGGTTGGGGCTGCCAATGGGTAGGCGATCCCGACCGCGGTTTCAACAAGCGGCAGCCGGGAGGATGGGCCTACAACATTCTCCCGTACATGGAGCAGCAGGCGCTCTGGTCGCTTGGGACGGGGCTGTCGGGCACCGAGAAGGCGGAAGCGCTGGCTCAATGCGTTACGACGCCGCTCTCCTTTCAGAACTGCCCAACCCGACGTCGTTCCATCGCATATCCGAATAAGACCGCCTACCGTTTGAGTATCTCGACCGAGTTAGCCCCCGTTGCCGGGCGTAGTGACTATGCGGCAAATTTCGGCAGTACGAACTATTGGGGCGGGAGCAGCCCGGGTTCCTATAACGATGCGGACGGCCTGACCGAGCAGAAGTGGCTCGACGATTATCAAAGCGGCAACACCTACAATGGCATTGTCTACCGCCGCAGTGAGGTGACCGTGGCGATGGTCCGCGACGGGCTGACCAACACGTACATGGTTGGCGAGAAATACCTGATGCCGGACCATTACACGACCGAGCAAGCCAGCAATGACGACCAGGCCATGTACGTCGGGCACGATCAGGACGTGTTGCGCGGCACCTACTGGATACCGATGCAGGACCGCCCCAGCGTGTTGGGGTCGTACACCTTCGGAAGCGCCCACTCCGGCGCATTCAACATGGCAATGGGTGATGGCTCCGTGCGAACGATCAGCTATGCCATCGACACATCCGTTCACCGTGCCTTGGGTAACCGCGCCTCCGGTGAACCGATCGACCAGAGCCGTTTCTAGATGCTGCACGTCGGCGTACAACTTCAGACTGCTGCTCCAGACTACATCCTTGACAATATAGGATATACTGGTTACAATGACACTTAAATGCGGACGGGACGACGACCGCGAAAATCGCTGACCCCACCACATCACCACATCACCACATGGCGCCCGCCTCCTTCACCCCAAAGAATTCCACCGCGGCATCCAGCCGCCCTGCCAAGGAAACCTACCGATGAAACACTTCAACCGACGTCATTTTCTGAAAGACTCCATGGTCGCCACCGCGGCCTCCCTGGCCGTCACGGCTCCGGTCACGACGGTTCTTTCTGACGAGAAGCAGTCAAAAAGCCCGAGTGAAAAACTCTCGGTGGCCGTCCTGGGCGTGCGGGGCCGCGGCAGCGCCTTGGCCGCCTCCTTCGGCACGCGCGACGACTGCGAGATCACTTACGTTTGCGAGCCCGATACGGCCATCGGGCCAAACCGCGCCGAGCAGATCGGCCAGCGCCAGGACGGCCGGGTGCCGAAGTGCGTCATCGATATGCGCGAAGTGTTCGACGACCCGTCTGTCGATATCGTCGTCGTTACCACGCCCAACCACTGGCACTCGCTGGCCGCAATCTGGGCCATGCAGGCAGGCAAGGACGTTTACGTCGAGAAGCCGGTCAGCCATAATGTCAGCGAAGGGCGGCGGATGGTCCAAGCAATGGAGAAGTACAAGCGGATTTGCCAGGGCGGAACCCAATATCGTTCCGTGGGGAGCAACCGTGCAGCGGCCGAGTACGTCAAGGCAGGGAAGCTGGGTGCGATCAAACTCGCGCACGTGTGTATGTATCGGCCGCGGAATCACATGGGCCCGGCCGGTGAATACGACCCGCCCGAAACGGTCGATTACAACCTCTGGGCCGGCCCCGCGCCCATGCAGGTGCCTGTCCGCCGGCCCCACTTCCACTACGACTGGCACTGGATTTGGGACTACGGCAACGGCGAATTGGGCAACAACAGCGTCCACGTGGTCGACACAATGCGTCTGATCCTCGACCTCAACGGCCTGGGACGCGGAGTGCTGAGCTACGGGGCGCGCCAATTCGACGACGCTGGGGAAACGCCGAACACCCAGGTCACCATCCACGACTTCGGCGACCTTACGGTCGTACAGGAAGTCAGAAACCTGAAGACCTCGGCGCCCAAGTTCGGCGGTGCTTTGCTGATTGAAGGAACGGAAGGATACATGGTCGGAACGCTCGGCTCGAATACCGTGTTCGATCCCGACGGCAAGGTCGTGGAGAAGCTTACCGGCCCGAGCGACGACCACGTGGACAACTTCATCAAGGCCGTGCGGAGCCGCGAAGTGGCCGATCTGAACGCCCCGATCCACCAGGGGCACGTGTCGACGGCCCTGGTCCACGTGGCCAACATTTCACAGGTGCTGGGCCGGCCGGCTTCCCCGGAGGAAATCACCCGCAAACTGGAGTCGCTGAAGGTCAACGGCGACCCGGTGGGCACGTACAATGACATCTGCGAGCACCTGAAAGAGAACGACTTCGACGTTGCGGAACGCCGTGTGACGTTCCCGCCGCTGGAACTCGGCCCGTGGCTGGCGATTGACGCCGACAGCGAAAGCTTCATCGACAGCCCCGCGGCCAACGCGCTGCTGACACGCGACTACCGCGAACCATTCGTGGTGCCGGCGGCCGACGCGGTGTAGCAGACGGTTACTCCGCCAACACGGTACGGACCGGCTGCTGGAGGTCGTCGGGCAGGCGAAGTGCGACGGGGCCGGTCCTGCCGGCCAGCGCGGCGTGGAACTGGCCTGGCGTGCGCACGGCCCTCTTGTCAACGTGACTGACCAAGGCGCCCGGGCGGAGGCCGGCTTCCCAGGCGGGTGACCGTTCCTCGACGTCGGTCACGATCACTCCCTCGTCGAACGCCAGTGGGCGAGGGCGGTGCCGCGCGGCGTCGAGCCAGGCCGTCGGATAGTCCACCCGTATTCCGCGCCAAGAAGGCTCGGGCGTGGTGACCACCTTGTGCCCGCGCACGGGATACTTCGAGAGCGTCACGTCGATCTGGCGCGGCCGGCCGTCGCGAAGAATCGCCAGTTCAGCCACGGTCTCGACCGGCAGTTTACCGACTTCCAAGTACAATCCGTCGGCGTCGTGGATCGGGTGGCCGTTGACCGCCGTGAGCACGTCGCCCTCGCGGAGGCCGTAGCGGTCGGCGGGCGTGCCGGGTACCACTTCGCTCAGCCGGGTGCCTTGCAGCCCTGCGTGGACCTCGCGTGGAGCCAGGCTGGTCGGCCGGACGCCCAGGAACCCGTATTCCACCTCCCGGCCTTCCTTGAGCGTTGCCAGTACGCGATGGAACGTGGCGTCGACCGGGATTGCATAGCCGGCGGCTCTTTCATAGCCGGTCGTAGCGGCCAGAGCGACGCACAGGCCGACCATCTCGCCGCGCCGGTTCAGCAGCGGCCCTCCGCTTGTTCCCAAGGTGAGCCGGGCATCCGTCTGGATGAGCGTGCCGAAGTGATGGAGTGTACCGCGCCCGGACGTATCGAACTCGCTGGGCGACGGCGGTGCCTTGCGAGCCAGATTCGACACGATGCCCCAACTCGCACTCACTTGCCCGTCGCGGGCGATTGCGTACGGGTTGCCCAGTGCGATCACCAATTGCCCGCGACGAAGCTGGGAAGCGTCGCCAAAGCGGATGGGCAGGAGGTCGTTGGCGTCCACGGCGAGTACGGCCAAATCGCTGCGCGGGTCGGCCCCCTTGACCCACGCCCTATAAACCTTGCGATCGTGTGAAGTTACGTAGTACTCACTGTCCTCGCCAAGCACGTGGTGCGCCGTTAGGATCAGCCCGCGGGCATCGACCACCACTCCCGTTCCATACTCGCTGGGGATGAAGTCGGGGTCGGTCGGCTGTGGGTCCGGGGCCGGCGCGAGGCGGCGTCCGAAGGGATCCGGGCGAAACTCGAGCGGGAAGGTATCACCCGACTGGGGCTTCCGCACCCGGGCAATGGCAACCACGGAACGCTCCGCCCGCTCGATCGCCTCGATCATCGACTGCTCAATCGCGTCGACCACGCCCGCCCCGTCCGACTCCTGGCCGCCGGCGCGCACCAGCAGCGCGACGGCAAGGAGAACCGGCATGAATGGGGGGCCGAAGCGCATTGAAGTCTTCCCGGCGAGTAGTTTCCCTATTATACCACACCCGGGCCGGCACAGCAGGGGGCGCGCTCGCGTGTCTGTGTGCGCATTGCAACTTCCTCCGGCGTTCGAGTGGCCGTCTATGGGCCTGCATCGCCTTGCGGTACGGCGAGCCCTTCGGCCGCCAGTACCTTTTGCCGCAATTCCGCAAGCAGTTCGGAGTTTTCTTTGAGGTAGTCGCGGACCTTTTCGCGACCCTGGCCGAGCTGCACGTCGCCGTACCGGAACCAGGCGCCGGTCCGGGTGACCATCTTGTGGTTCATGGCCAGATCGAGCACGTCGCCCTCATAGCTGATCCCGTCGGTGTGCATCATGTCGAACTCGGCCACCCGGAACGGCGGCGCGACCTTGTTCTTGACCACCTTCGCTCGCACGCGCTGGCCAACGATTTCCTCGCCGTCCTTCAACCCACCAATCCGGCGCACATCGATCCGGCAGGAGCAGTAGAACTTCAGTGCCCGGCCGCCGGGGGTCGTCTCCGGCGAACCGAACATCACGCCAATCTTCTCGCGAATCTGGTTGATAAAGATCACCGTCGTCTTTGACTTGGAGATGGCGCCGGTGAGCTTGCGCATCGACTGGCTCATCAGGCGGGCCTGTAGCCCGACGTGCTGATCGCCGATTTCGCCTTCGAGTTCCTTGCGGGGTACCAGGGCGGCGACCGAATCGACCACGATCACGTCGACCGCGTTGCTGCGGATGAGCATCTCGGTAATGTGCATTGCCTCCTCACCGCAACCCGGCTGGCTCACCAGCAAGGTCTCCAGCTCGACGCCGAGCTTCTTGGCCCAGCTCGGATCGAGCGCGTGTTCAGCGTCGACAAACGCCGCAATGCCGCCGGCACGCTGTGCCTGCGCCACCACGTGCAGGGCCAGCGTCGTCTTGCCGCTCGACTCGGGGCCGAAGATCTCGATAATCCGCCCCCGCGGAATTCCCTGGCCGCCGAGGGCAATGTCGAGCGAGAGGCTGCCGGTGGGTATCCCGGCGATGCGGGCGGTATGTTCGACGCCCAGCGGCATGATGGCGCCTTCGCCGTACTGCTTCTCAATTTGCGCCACGGTGTTCTTCAGCGACGGGTGCCCGTCGAACACGGCGTGAGCGGGATCCTTCTTCTCACTTCCGGTGCTTGCTTTGGTAGATTTCTTGGCCATTGCTCGTTTCGGTTTGGGTTTGGATAGGGTAGCGGAAACCATGGTTCACCTCGTGGAACTTGTCTAAAGGAAAACGGCACACCAGGATAGTGTACAAATATTCAGTTTTCCTTGCAAGCCCCCTCGGTGGCCGAATTTCGGCGGCAACCCCTCTTCGCGGGGTATCTCTTCCAGCCGCCGAATGGATTGAGCATAGCACAACGGCGGCAAGAAGGGAGGGGGCGTGCGCCCGGTGGCGGCCCTCCTTCTTCCGTGGGATAAGCTTCCAGCTTGTCATTGACGCAGATCCGAATTGACAAGCTGGAAGCTTGTCCCACGCTACCCCAACTCGGCACGGCTGAGCACGCTGTAGACCGGACCTTCCGAGGTCAGTTCGCTGGCGAAAACGGTCACTTCCTCGACCACCGAAGCGCCGGCCTGAAACGAGGCTTCTTCGGCAAGCAATTCAGCCAACCGGGCAAGGCCGGGGCCGGCACGGCGGACTCGGCCGAGGGTGAGGTGGGTCTTGAACTTTCGTCCCTCTGGACGGTAACCGAGCTTCTTGAGCCCGTGTTCGACGGCCTGCTGCAACGCGGCCATTTGCACCTGCCCATCGCCCGCGCCAAGCCACAACGTACGGGGCCTGCGGACGTTCGGAAACGCACCTGCGCCAACCAGTTCCAGTCGAAACGGTTCGATCCCGGCAACCGCCCTCTCCACTGCCTTGCACACCGCGTGGATCTCCTCGAGCGGCACCTCGCCGAGGAACTTTAGCGTCAGGTGCAGGTTGTGCGGCTCGACCCATTTCACATCGGCTTGCGATGCGGCCAGGGCGCGGATCAATCTGGCGGCGCTGCCGCACACCGACTGGTCCATTTCGACGGCGATGAATGTGCGGGCAGTCTGCTTCATTGGCTCCGTATCGTTGAAAGGGGCAGCCCCATTCAGAACGCCAGCATCTTTCGGTACTCGTCCATGCGCAGTTCAATATCCTCGCGGCGAACCTTCTTCATGCCGTCAAGGCTGAACCCTTCGACGGTGAAGCTGGCCGCGAGCATTCCGTAGGCCAGCGCCGTCTTGAGAGTTCTCGGTTCGAAGTTGCCCTGTTCGGCCAGGTAGCCCATCATGCCGCCGCCGAAGCTGTCGCCGGCGCCGGTCGGATCGACCACGTTCGGCGTGGGGTACGCCGGCAGCACGTAGGTTTCGTGCTGGCTGAAGAACATGGCCCCGTGCTCGCCTTTCTTAATGACCACGAAGCGCGGTCCCAATTCGCAGGTGGCGTGTCCGGCGCGGACGAGGTTCTCCTCGCCGGTGAGCAGTTTCGCTTCCGAATCGTTCAGCACAAGCCCGTCGATGCGCTTGAGCAGTTCGGTCATTTCGTCGCGTGCGTTCTTGATCCACAGGTCCATGGTATCGGCCACGGCAAGCTGCGCCCCGGGACACTGATCGAGCACTCGCAACTGGATGGCCGGCGGGCCGTTGGCCAGGAACAAGTACTTGCAGAGGCGGTGTTCCTCGGCCAGCTTCGGATCGAAGTCCTCGAAGACGTTGAGATGAACCTCGAGCGTTTCGCGCAGGTTCATGTTCTCGTGGTACCGGCCGCGCCAGAAGAACGTCTTGCCACCGGGCACCTTTTCCAAGCCCGATGTGTCGATGCCGCGCGACTGAAGCAGTTCGGTATGCTCCTGCGGCCAGTCGTCGCCCACCACGCTCACCAGCCTTGTGGGGGTGAAGTAACTCGCCGCGTATGAGAAGAACACGGCGGACCCGCCCAGAAGGTTCTCCCGCATTTCCGTAGGTGTTTCCACGCTGTCCAAGGCGACCGATCCGACGACAACCAACGACATGATGATGCTCCCTCCGTGCGAGACCGCAAATTTCCAAGTATGACTTTCGTTCCCATTATAAGGACTGGGCTCGATCGGGCAAAGGGGCGGCAAGGATGGCATCCTGTGTGCGGCAAGATTTTCTGGCACGTTCAGTGGCAGCGCAGGGCCACCTGCGGGCTCGCCCCGCATGGAGCCGTGGTCAATGAGCTAAGCGGGCACAGCTAACCCAAACCATCTCTCCCCTGCACGCTGCCGCCGCCTCCGGCGGCGGCAGCGTGCAGGGGAGAGATTGCGAGCCTCGGCGCCGTTCTAGCTGACTGACCACCGCTCCAGGCCGGGCAAGCCGGCCGGTGGCGGACGCGACCTGTGTAGAACAGCGAGAGACATTGCCCCGCGCTGGTCGAATTCCGCTGCTTTGGGGCACTTTCCAGCCTGCCAGAAAATCTTGCCGCACACGGGGATGGGGCGGTAGGTGTCTCACGCGAGCATACGTTTCTAACAGCCGTCCGCGCAGCCGATCATCACGTCCGTGCTCCAGGCTGGTCACGCCGGCCAAGTGGGTCGCCAGCCCGCTGTCGGTGAAGTGCAGCTTGGGCGACTTGATCAGGCGGCAACTCCCAAGTGGATGGCCATTCCCAGCTTTGAGTTGGCGATCATCGGCTTTCTGCGACCCGCGTTTGTGTTCCTCCGGCCACGGCGAAACCGCCGGGGGCGGCCTTCGTCCAGCCCCCTCCTGCCAACCGTATTCTATCGCCATCCACCTTCGTCTGCTTCGTGCCTTTCGTGGCTCCCTTCCTCGGAACAGCCGGTGGTTACTCTCCCCGCTTCTGAACCTTAGCCCACGTGTCTTTCAGCGTGACCGTGCGGTTGAACACCAGCCGGCCGGGCTTCGACTCGGGGTCGATGCAGAAGTAGCCCAAACGTTCGAATTGGCAGCGGTATTCCGGCCCTTTCTCCGCAAGGCTCGGCTCCACCTGGCACTGGCCGAGCACTTCGAGCGAGGCTGGATTGAGGTGTGCGGTGAAGTCTTGCCCGTCGGCAACGTCTTCGGGATCGGGCTGGGTGAACAGGTGGTCGTACAGGCGAACCTCTGCCTCCACCGCGTGCGCGGCGGAAACCCAGTGCAGCGTGGCCTTCACCTTGCGGCCGTCCGGCGCGTCGCCACCGCGGGTGGCCGGGTCGTACGTGCAGCGCAGCTCGGTAATCTCGCCCGTGGCCGGGTCCTTGACCACCTCGTCGCATGTGACGAAATACGCGTACCGCAGACGCACCTCGCGGCCGGGGGCCAGACGAAAGAACTTCTTCGGCGGGTCTTCCATGAAGTCGTCGCGCTCAATGTACAGAACCTTCGAGAACGGCACCTTGCGCGTGCCGGCTTCCGGATCCTCGGGGTTGTTGACCGCATCGAGCTGCTCGACCTGATCCTCCGGATAATTCGAGATGACCACCTTCAGCGGCCGGAGCACTGCCATCACCCGCGGCGCCGTCCGGTTCAAATCCTCGCGAACACAGTGCTCGAGAAGCTGCACGTCGATCGTGCTCTCGGTTTTGGCCACGCCAATGCGGGCACAAAACGCGCGGATGGCCTCGGGCGAAAACCCGCGCCGGCGCAGGCCGCCAATGGTAGGCATGCGCGGATCGTCCCAACCCGTCACGTGGCCGTCTTGAACCAGCCGGAGCAGTTTCCGCTTGCTCATCACGGTGTATGTGAGGTTCAGCCGCGCGAACTCGATTTGCCGCGGGGCGAAAATGCCCAACTCGCGGATGAACCAGTCGTAGAGCGGCCGGTGGTTCTCGAACTCGAGCGTGCAAATGGAATGGGTAATCCGTTCCATCGAATCGGACTGGCCGTGCGTCCAGTCGTACATCGGGTAAATGCACCACCGGTCGCCCGTGCGGTGATGGCCGGCGTGCAGGATGCGGTACATTACCGGATCGCGCATGTTGAGGTTCGGATGCGCCATGTCGATCTTGGCCCGGAGCGTGCGGCTGCCGTCGGGGAACTCGCCCTGGCGCATGCGCTGGAACAGGGCCAGGTTCTCCTCGACCGTGCGGTTGCGGTGCGGGCTTTCCCTGCCCGGCTCGGTAAGCGTGCCGCGGTGCTCGCGAATCTCCTCGGAGGTGAGGTCGCACACGTAGGCCTTCCCGTCGCGGATCAGTTGCAGCGCCCACTCGTAAAGCTGATCAAAGTAGTCGGAGGCGTAGTACTCGCGGTCCTCCCAGTCGAAGCCCAGCCAGCGGACGTCGGCCTTGATCGAATCGATGTACTCCTGCTCCTCCTTGATCGGGTTGGTATCGTCGAACCGCAGGTTGCACAGCCCGCCGTATTCCGCCGCGATGCCGAAGTTCAGGCAGATCGACTTCGCGTGGCCGATGTGCAGGTAGCCGTTTGGCTCCGGCGGGAAGCGGGTGTGGACGCGCCCGCCGTGCTTACCCGTGCGGTTGTCGTCGTTGATGATCTGGCGGATGAAGTCGGCCGGGGCCTGCGGCGACTCGCGGTCGCCGGATCGGTTGTTCTGGGATTCGGATGCCATGGGTTCTGCAAAGGAGAGTACATTCTCAGTGACCGTTTACGGAGTGGCGGCGCGAGCAGTCTTCTCGGCTGCGAGCAAAGGGGACAGTCCCATTTTCGCGGCGGATCGGTTGGCCGATTGGGCAAATTGCCCTATGTGCCGCGAAAATTGCGACAGTCCCCTACGAACGGTTACCGTTCTCGAGCCACGCTACTGTGCTGCAATGTATGCAACGCATGACGATTCCGCAAGTATGGGCAATTGGCCGCGAGCACCTACGGCCCGACCAGGATAACGCCGCGGCTTTGGCCGCCTTGGGGTTGGTCGAAGTGGACTTCCACCGTCGCGTGGCCCGGCGCCGAAGACCGATAGGTGGCAAGCCAGGCTCCGCCGGACTCCTGCCATCCATTCTGGTTCTGCAATCCCACCTCGGCTGCCCAACGGTCGTAGAATGCCTTCCATACGTCCGGTTGCCGCGGGCCGGTGAAGAGAATCGTGGCGTCGCCGCCGCCGGCGCGCACTTGCAGCAGACGGTGGCTGCCGGGGGGAAGGGGCGGTTCCAACCGGGTCGGTTCCAACCGGGTCGGTTCGCGATCGGCGGGGCGGCCTTCCGGGTGAAACGTGTAGAGGCTCCAGCCTGTTGAGGCCACTGGAACCGCAATGCCCCAAAGTGCCACGGCCGAGTCGAGGCCCTCCACCTGCCCCTTCGGGTCCGAACCGGCCGTTTCGCCCCCGCTTAGCGTTCCCACAACCATCGGGAAGCCATCCGGCAGTGCGTAAAGCGATATGCCCCCGGGTATCTGCAATTCGGGTTCGCTGCCGGCCAGTCGGGCGAGTAGTTCGCGCTCCTCCGGGCCGGGCGCAGGCGGGGTCGTGCCGGCGATTTCGCTGGCCGCGTTCCGGCAGGCGGCCAAGAGTGCACGGCTCGCTGCCGCTGCATCGCCCTCAAACGGCTGTCGCACGATCGACCAGGGCCGGTCGCCGACGATTACCTCGTGCCCGGCCGACGGGCGCCCGAGCCCGGAGACGGCGGCCGGCAGTTGCAGAGGAACGTCCGTGGCATCGTCGCGCCACCACCGGAGCACCTGCCGCCCGAAGCCGATGCCCGCAACCACAACGACCGCCGAAAGCAATACCCGGCTGGTATAGGCTGAAATGCGTTGAGCCAGCGCGCCGAAATCGCGCGGTGGCTGTTGGGCATCATTCAAGGCAGAGCGGCTGGATTTCACTGATCCGTCAGCAGGGCTAGAGTGTTCTGAGGTACTGTTCGAGGATGTCGATCTGCTGTTCCAAGAAATCGATTTCTGCTTGTATGGCGGCGGTCGTACCCGGTGGAGGCGGCGGCTGGGCGTCCATCAGCGCGTGGAGTTCATCGATCACCCGCTGGTAAAGGCGAATCCACGCTCGGGTCATGCGCTCGGCCAGGCTGGGCACGCCGCCGTCACCGTCGTCGTCCGGACGGCCGACGATCCGGTCGATCAGTTCCTCGACCCGCTCTTGGGCAAGCTCATGATCGAGCGAGCAGAACCGGCGGAGCCGGGGGTGGAAATCGGGCGCGCCGCTTCCCCAGCCGAAACGGGTGGAGTAGCCGATGAACTCGTCGTCGCGGTCGAGCGGGTTGAGGGCCTCCCGACTAGGATTCTGCAGGATTGCCATAACCGCCTGGACGTACGCTTGCGAGAAGCTGGCCGGGGCCTGGGCCAGTTCGTAAATGACCGGAATCCGCCGCTGCCGGTTCGACGAAAGCCCCGTACGCTGATACTGCCATAGGTTATCCAACAGCGGGTCGCGGGCATTGAGCCGATAGGTGCCCATCCGGCCCAACATGGGAAAGCCCCGTTCGATGTGTGAACTGCCTTCGCGGGGGCCGCGCGCCGGGTCGAGTAACTCCTCCCGCACGCGGGCCCAAGGTTCCAGCGGGCCGCGGACGACGCGATGGTGGACGCGCGGGTCGTCCAGGGCCGCCCAGCGGTCGAGGCCGCGCGTACCGATGCCTGCCCCGTCGGGCCACATCTCCGGCCGGGGATCGCCGGCGGCTGAACGCGGCCAGCGCGTCGACCACGCCGCATGACGCGAGACCGTCAGTGCGCGCAGCTTCCAGCAGGCGACCACGCCGTAGTTGATCATCAAGGCCATGATCATCAACAGGATGGGCAGAGCCATGACCAGCTCGAGCGTGGAAAGCCCGCGCCGCGCCGTACGGCGAGCGAGGCCGGCCGAAGACGTGAGTCTGGTGCTGGGCAAATTCATGGTGCGGTGAATGGGTTCAATAGGATGCAGGAAGGGCCTTCTGGCGGCCCGTCGTCGGGCTGTTGGAGTTCACGCTTCAGCGTGCAGAGTTCGGCCCATGCTTCCTTCGCACGCTAAAGCGTGAACTCCAACGACAAGTCCGTTCCTGCACCGGGTTCAATGTGTGTTGATTTGCCGTAGGTCGTATCCCGTCAGGCCGCCGAGATTCGGCGTGCGCATGTTGCGCGCGGCGAAGTCGGGCAGTGGGGGCGGGGTCTGGAGGATGCCCGGAATCGACGCCTGCACGGCCGGTACGAGTTGCACGCTCCAATGCTGGTTCCAAAGGTCCCAATGCGTGGGTACCGGTTGCCGTCCGACCGTCCAACGCCCCCCCGCTCCCCCGCCGGAACCATCGTCGGTGCCCGGGGGCGACGGCATGTCGGGGAAGTCGCCGGGCATACCGCCAATCGGATTGTCCGACTGCCCGGGCACCACGTAGTGCCAAATCAGCCTCGGCCGCGGCACAAAGACCTGGACTGCGGCATATGTTTGCGAGTCGGCCTCCGCCGGATTGCGGAACAGCCCCGGCAATAGCTCCGGAAGCTGCTCCCAATACGCGACGGCCACGAACGTGAAGTGGCGTTCCAAGTGCATGTTGTAGTCGGCTACGGCCGTGTAACCGGTTTCCGCGTTTTGGCGAACCACATCCGTCAGATCCTCCCGGATCATGTGCGGGAGATTCCGCATGGCATTCTCTTCAAATAACCGCTCCAGTTGCCCGCACGTGAAACTTCGCCACAGGGCGCCGAACTGGCTCATCTTCCCCTGGCGGTCGAAGAAATACATGGCCTGCCGGTTCCAGTCGTTGAGGTATCGCCGTGCGAGTTCGTTGCGTTCGCGGCGGGCTTCATTGAAATAGCGGGGGTCAACCGCCGCATAGGCTACCGGGTCGATCACCGGCAGCGTTGGGTCGGGCATTTCGGCAGCACCGCCGACCGGCTGGCCGGTCGTTCGCCATAACACTGCCAACATTTCGCCGCGTCCCCGGTCGAGCCGGCCGTGCAGCCGGGCCGCCTCCTGAACGGCTGCCTGGGCAATGTCGGGAAAGACCGCCACCACGGCCCGCTGGTACTGCGGTATCAACTCGCCCTCGAGAATCTCTTCGAGCAGCGGCAGAATGCGTTCGCTCACCGCCGCGCCCCAGTCGCCGTAGCGGCCCACCAAGTCGCGCTCCAGCGGCACCTTTGCCGTAATCGCCTGGCCCAACGCGGCAAACTTCGGGAACGGCGAACCGGCAAACACCGGCCCAAGCTGCGCCCACGCGTCCAGAATGGGCGGCGTATACTGCTCGGCGTTGCGGTCGCGGGCTTCGCGCAGGAAGGCCGTCATGGCGAACACGTCGCTTAGAAGGTGGTTGGTGAACGCCAGAGCGTTCATTCCGCGGGCAACGACTGCTCCGCCGGAGTACGCCGCTGCGTCGGCCGCGTTCTGCATGCGCACCTTGCCGTCGGCGTGGCGCCCAACGTTCATCACCATGCCCAACAGCATGGTGAGGATCATGGCAGCGAACACGGTCAACACGCTGATCGTACCGCGTTGGTCGCGGTGCAATCGCGCCAGTTTGCGACGGCAGGTGTCAATACGCCATGTGAACATAGGGAACCACCGATTGGTCGCCTTCGTTGGACAACGTCGCCGTGGCCGAAAGCCGCGTCGTATACACTCCCTCGGTCTCGGCAATCCGCTCGCTTACCGGATCAGTGCCGTCGGGGCGGCGGAGCACGCGGGCGAGCATGCGCCCGGGGCCCGGCAGCAGGGCCAAATCGTGCCACACGGTAACCGTAATCTGGTCGCGCCAACCCAACTCGTTGAACTGAAACTGATCGAGGTCCGGGCCGACATAATGCGGGATAAGCGGCGGCTCGGCGTTGCTGTGGAAGAAGCGGATTTCCAACTGGGTGTGGCGGGCTGCATACGCCAGCTTGTTGCGGAACCTGCGGCCGATTGCCGAATCGTTGCGTAGTCCCGGGGCCAGGGCATTGGCGGCCGACTCCAGGACGTCGGCGGCCCGGCCGGCGGCCGGCGGCAGGCTGAGCCCCAGGTTGCGCGAGGGACAGATCGGCGCGCAAGCGAGCACGGCGGCACGATGAATCTGCTCGTACTTCGCCCCGCCCGCCTCGACCACAAAATACATGCCTCCCTCCGACGGCCCGAAGTCCGGACTGTCCGGATCCAACAGCGGTGGCCGCTGTTCCGGCGCCATGGGATCGGGATGATACCACGAAATGCAGTTCTCCCGCTCGGACATCGTCAGCCGGGCAGGAATCCAGACTACGGCGCTGCGGGCCGCCGCGAACGCCGCATAATGGACCACAATCGTGCCGATCATCAACTGGCTGACCTGCACGATCAACATCAGCACCATGATGAACACGGGCAGGGCCAGGACAAAGCTGAGGCTTTGCGCACTGCCGCGCTGATCGGCATGGAGCCTTCGCACCCGGGCCGGACTGACGCTGCCCCCGGCCCACACCAAAGCGCAGGCAGCCAAACCCAGCCCGATCAGGCAGGCGAACCAGGGCAGGCAGGCGAGTAGTACGGCGCGGGTCATCGGGTTACCTTCACGATACCAATTCAAACTGCACAATCACGGCCGCCGCCAAGGCGCATGGCGCCAGGAACAGCGGGGCGCGAAGTTGGGCGCGTTCCTCCTCGGTCGGACGGCTGATGCGGCCGACGCGGAGCGTTGCCAGCAAGTGCCGCAACACGCGGCGGGCCAGTTCCAGCGGACCGACGCTCCATATGAGGACGATCACCGCCAGGCATCCACCCGCTACAAAGGTCCACAACAGGGCTTCGAGCCCCCGCTGCGGGCCGAGGAAGGCGCCCAACATGGCCATCAACTTCACGTCGCCGCCGCCCACGTGAAACATCACAAAGCAAACGAGCATGATCGCACCGCAGGCGAGCAGGCCGAACAGGCTCTCGGTGAAAGAAATCCAACCCAGCGAGGCCAGGGCCTCCGGTTGAACCCAATCGAGTCCGACCGCTGTACTGCCGGCGGCATTCAGCCCGAGGGCCGCCACCATGCCAGGATACGTTGTCTTGTTATAAATGCGCCGCCGTGAAACGTCGGTAGCAGTGGCAATCAGCAAAAGGGCGAGCAATAGGGCTGCGGCGAGCATCGTCGTTTCGGCTCCCATAGTGCGGCGCGAAGGGTGCCCGACGCCTCTTCGGCCGATCATCAGAAGACCGGTTTCCGGGCAATCACGCCCCCGGCCCACCGGCATCGCGTCCGCCTTGCTCCAGGTCTTCCAGCCCCTGGAGGAAATAGTCGCGAATGCGCGGCCATCCGAACCGGATCAGGAAGATGAGGATCGGAATGGCAATCGCGGCGATGATCAGGATCGTCTCAAGGCTCACCGCTCCGCGGTCGTCCTCATGCACCTGCTTGAGCAATCTTGCCAACATTGTCGTTTTCACGCTTTCCTCCATTGCCCGCTACATAAACGGCCAGGACACCATCAGGCACGTCAGGTCATAAGCCAAGCGGATCATCCGCGGACCCACCCACATGAGGAAGGTCACCATGGGCAGCACAACTGCCAGGATCAACACGTAATCGACCGCAGCAGCGCCCGCTCTGGAATGCAGCCTGTTCCAATCGTTGGCCCTCATATATCTATTCTCGCATGCGGCGCTCACTTTGGCAATACGGAACCGAGCCCCCCAGGAGAGGCTCTCGCTGGTCAGGCACTGACTTCTATTGGTTCTTGGCACCCACGCAAAGCAGCGGATGGAATTATCGCGAATGACCCGAAGGCAGGGACTGACCCTGCGCGCACGCCCGGTAGTCTATCTAACCCGCAACCAGCGTCCAGGGTTCCGGCAGGCAGCCGGGTTGTTGGGTTTGATCCGCATCGTTGAGGCCAAATGCGCCGCTGGGGTTGATTTTGCGTGCAGAGGAAGCAGGTTATGGCATCATATGACTACGCTAGTATGGGTGGTAGCCATTTACTTGTGCGAACCATTGAGTGTTGACAGATGCGGGTGCGCGTGCCATAACCTGCTCCCATGCGCGAGAACGTGGTTGATATCCTGCATGCCTGCCCCCTGTTCGCACGGGTCCCCCCCTCCGGCTTCGCTCGCCTGGTGGCCATGGCGCGGCTGAAGCGGTTCGACAAGGGAACGCTCATCTTCCGCGACAGTGATGCGTGTCCCGGCGTTTTTGTCGTAGGCTCAGGCAGTGTACGGGTTTTCAAAACGGGAAGCGGCGGCAAGGAGCACGTACTGCACTTGGTCGGCCCGCGGCAGACCTTCGCCGAGGTGGCGGCCATTGGCGGCTTTCCCATGCCTGCCGCGGCCGAGTCGGTGGCCGAGACCACGTGCGTCTTGTTGCCCCTGGAGCCGTTCCGCCGAGCCTTGCAGGAAGACCATGCCCTCTGCCTGGGCATGATGACGGGCATGACGCTCTGGGTTCGGCAACTCGTGGGTCTGCTCGAAGACATCGTCCTGCGCGACGCCGCCGGCCGACTCGCCCGATTCCTGCTCCAGGCCCCCACCGACCCGCAAGGTCGTACACTCCTGCCAGGCCTGAAGCGCCATGTGGCCAGCCACTTGAACCTGACCAGCGAGACCTTCTCACGCATCCTTCGCCGGTTGCTCGACGCCGGGCTGGTGGCCGAGAGCGACGACACACACCTCGAACTGCTCGACCGTGAGGCCCTCGACCAATTGGCCGAGGGCCTGTACCCGCGGCTGTAGTCCGAATTATTCATGTAGGGTGGGACAAGGTCGCGTAAGTCGTTGGTGGGCCTGCGCAAGCCAAGCCCGGGGTGGTTTGCACGTCGTGCGCTGGAAGCAGGCCCGGCCAAGCGACCGAAGGCCCACCAGGGTCTTGGCTTGCTTGTCACCACCCTACATTGTCATGAATAATCCGGGATAGTCTTACATGCCCAGACGCCGGCAAATCGTCACCGCCAGCGCCGTTCGATCTCCTCCAGGGTCTTGCCCTTGGTTTCGGGCACGACCCATATCATGAACGCCACCAGGGCGACACAGAATCCCCCGTACAGCCAGAACGGGAATCCGTGCCGGAAGTTCTCGATCAACCAGGCATTCCGATCCATCATGGGGAAGGTCCATGAGACGGCGGAGTTGGCCAGCCACAACGCTCCGGTGGCAATGGCCATGGCGCGCCCGCGAATCTTCGTCGGAAATATCTCCGAGAGGATCACCCACGTTACCGGCCCCACGGAAAGGGCAAAGCAGGCCGTGTATACCAGCACGACGAGCAACAACCAGGCGCCGATCCGGTCGAAGTACGCCGCCGACCCGAGGGCGAACATGGCCAGTCCCATGCCGGTTGCTCCGACAATCATCAGCGGTCTGCGGCCCAGCCGGTCCACGGTCCAAATGGCGATGAGCGTGAATACCAGATTCACGAGGCCCAGCAGAACCGTTTGCAGCATGGCCACATCCACGTTCGATCCGGCAACGCTCTTGAATATCTCCGTGCCATAGTACAGGAACACGTTGATTCCGGTAACCTGCTGCAACACGGCCAGCACCAGACCGATCAGCAGCGCCACCCGCATGCCCGGGTGAAACAACTGAAAGATGGAACTGCTCTCCTGCGCCAGCGCGTCCTTGATTTCGACCATCTCGCGTTGGGCGAACGCGCTGCCGTCGACTCGCGCCAGAATATCGAGCGCTTCATCGCTGCGGCCCTGCTTGGTCAACCAGCGCGGGCTTTCCGGCACCAACAGCAGCAAGAGGAGCAATACGATGGCAGGAAGGGCTTCCGAGGCGAACATCCACCGCCAGCCAAGTTGGACAATCCAGGTGGAATCGCCCGCCATGGCGATGAAATAATTGACGAAGTACACAACCGAAATGCCGGTGACAATGGCCAACTGGTTGACCGACACCATCCGGCCGCGGATGCGCGCCGGGCTGATCTCGGCGATGTACATGGGACTGGTCAGCGACGCGGCGCCAACCCCAATGCCGCCGACAATGCGGAAGACAATGAACGTCAACAGCGTTTTCGGAACGGCGGTCCCAATGGCCGAAACCAGGAAAAGCACGGCCGACAGAATCAACAGATTTCGGCGGCCGAACCGATCGCTCAGCACGCCGGCCAGGGCCGCGCCGAGAAAGCAGCCGACCAGCGCGCAGGACGTCGCCCAGCCTTCCATCGCGGGTGACAACGCGAAGTACTCGCGAAGCGGCCCAATGGCCCCGTTGATCACCGCCGTGTCGTAACCAAACAGCAGTCCGCCGAGTGTGGCGACCAGGCACACCAGGGTCAGATAGAGGATCGAACCATCCAGTCGGTTTGGGGGAAGAGTGCTCATGCAATGCTTGCAGTTCAGCTTTCGCGCACGGCCCGAAACATGGCTTGCACGTTCTCCAATGGCGTATTGCCCAGGATGTTATGAATGGTGTTGAACACGAACCCGCCGCCGTCGTTGAAGATATCAATGCGCTGGCGCACTTCGCGGTACACTTCGTCGGGCGTGCCGAAGGGCAGGGTCTTCTGCGTATCGACCCCGCCGCCCCAGAAGACGATGTCGCTGTCGAATTCCTTCTTCAACGCCCGCGGGTCCATCTTCGCTGCGGAACACTGGACGGGGTTGAGGATATCGAACCCGGCCTCGATAAAGTCGGGAATCAGATCCCACACGCTCCCGCACGAGTGGATAAACGTCTTCCAGTTGGTTCGCTCGTGAATCAGGTCGTTCACCCGCTTGTGGAACGGCTTGTACAGATCGCGGTAAGCGCCGATGGAAATGAACAATCCCCGCTGCGTGCCGAAATCGGTTCCGGTGATCAGTGCAACCTGGACCAGGTCGCCGAATTGGCCGATCAGGGTTTCGAGGTTCTTCAGGGCAATTTCGCACTGCTTGTCGAACACCTCGTAGACGTAGTCGCGCCGCGAGGCGGTCGATATGTACCATTCCGCGATGTCGCGGATGCCCTTGGGATCCTTCATGAACGGCGCCGGCACCAGGGCGATATCGCCGAAAGCGGTACCGGGCACCGCCAGCAGGGAGCCGTACTCGCGGCGTTGCTGGAACCATTCCGCCCGCTGCCGGTAAAAGGCGACATCCTCCGGGCCAAACTCGCTGAACTCTTCGAGGTTGTCCGCGGGATCCAACTGGTCCTCGACAACAGGATGCTGCCGCACGATGGTATCAAAGAAGTAGCCTCCCCGAGGCATGCGTCCGCTGGGCGGTGCCGACGTATCGCCCTCAGGATAGATGAGCAGGTCACCGGAGGTTTCGTCGGCCGTGTAATTGAAGTTGTGTGGAACCAGTACGTTCGTGCCGTCGAACAGCGTAAACGGCTTCCATGCGGCCTCATCCGTTCCGAGCAAGGACTTGCGGGCACCCGACCCGATCACGTCGATCCCCAGGGCCTCGCGAAGCGCGTCGTCCACTTCGCCCAGCATCTGATACGGCTCGTTTACTTTCACTCGGTACTGCTGGTCGCCGAGCACGGCTTTCCGCAGTCTGTCCACGACCGACACGTGAATCCCCGTTACGGCCGTGGCGCCGAAATCGACACACACGCGGTCCGGCTGTTGATGGCTGAGCGTTGCCTGCAATCGTTCACGACTATTCATCGGTCTTGCTCTACCTTGGCGAGTTATGGCGTATGACTCCACACCTTCATGATGAGAGGGCCGGTTCCGGGCTTCTCGAATGGGCCGGGAGTCGGATCATTCGAGTCCCGCTTTCGGCCGAAGTAATCGGTATCGACGACAATCGGGGATCCGTCGGGCTGCACAAAGCGAGTTTGCGGCACCCTGGCTACGCCGAGCAAGTTGGAGGTTACCAGGGGACGCTTCCCGATGTCCGGCGCGGGCTCGAGCGTGAGGTGGAGATAGACGCCGTCTTCGCGGGATTCCACGCGAATGGCCGGATCCGTCCGCAAACTTGAAAAGCCGCGTTCTTTGCCATAGGGGCGAGCACCGTGATAATAGACATTGCCGCCGGTTTCGATGGGGAATTCCCGCGGGTTGTATACCCAGAGTCCGTGACCGGCAACGCGGCCGTACTGGTCCGGCTTTGGCGGTTCGTCCACGGCGCCCGCGCCGACGATGAGATTGTTGTAAAATCGGTTATCGCCCCCCTTGATGTTTGCCAGCCCGGCCACGGCCGTCGTATGCGCGGGATGATACGGCGTTTGGCGGCGCAATTCCTGGGTGCTCATGATGCTTCCGGCCATCAGGTTATGCACGTAGGCGCCGCCCTGGGACTGGTCGCGCAGTGTGGTTGGTGACAGAAAGAGGTTGTTGTCCACCAGGAACGGACCGTGATTGACCTCGACGAACAGATCCTCGGAGAAGTTGTCGTGGAACAGGTTTCGTGAGACGCGCGTGCCCTGCGCCATCCAGTCGAGCCAGAGTCCCCGCGTCGTGCGATAGATGTGATTGCCACTGATCTCGGCGTCAATTGCGGCGTGAATCTTGATGCCGGCCATCTCGGCGCCCGTAAACAACCGGCGGACATGAATATCGTGAATGCGGTTGCCGGTGAGCGTGCTGAAGACGGCGCCCAGGCTGCCGACAATGCCGGCCTGTTCGCAGTGAGAGATAACGTTGTTTCGGACGACGTGGTGGCCGATCGTGTCCTTGTTCCAGCCGTTAGCCAATGCGCGCTCGATCGTCTCGACATAACCCTCCGCCGAATTCTGCGACGTGTTGTCCCACTTGTCGCCATACTTGCCCAACGTAATTCCCGTACATACGGAATGGCTGATCACGTTGTCTTCGATGATCCAGCCCTTACTCCAATGGGTCCCGATCAACCCAACCTGCTCGGCCGTTGGCGGCGCCCAGGGTGTTGCCGCATGGCGCATTGTGAATCCTCGCACCGTGATGAAATTCCGGCCGGGTTTCTCGGGATAAAAGACGGCTTGGCGCACATTGATTTCTACGACTTGCTCATTGGGATTGACGCCCGGAAACTGCGCCCAGAGCGTCGTGTTCTCGCCATCTACCCGGCCAAACCAGAACGCATCGGCACCTGCCGGCATCAGGACATCGTCCAGTTTCGCTGCCTCGATGAGCCACTCGTCGTTGAGATACACCGCGCCGGTATGGTGCTCACGGCCCTTCGGATTGAACCAATCGCCTTGGATCAGGTTGCCATAGGGATTGAAATCGCCAAAGAAGGAATTGGGAATCGTTACCTTCCAGACATCGCCCTGGACTTTTGTCCAATTCTTGACGATCTCCGAGCCTCTGATTTCCACGCGTTCACCCGGCGCAGCCTGATAGACGATGCGTTTCGCGTCCGACTCGCCGCCGCGAGGCGGGCTGACCCGCTCGCGGTAAGTCCCTTCATGCACCGTGACGACGTCGCCCGGCTGCGCGAGGTCGGCGGCACGCTGGATCGTGCGCAGCGGCGAGGTCTTTGTGCCTGGCCCCGCGTCGTCGCCACTAGGGGCCACGTGAATCTCGGCGGCGTGGGCCGAAAGTGCCGACGCCGCCAGTACTGTACAGAACGCAAGAAGGATGCGGAGCATTGGCTTGCCTTTCTTTTCTGGTTGTGGTGGTGCGAGGTTCCGGCGAGTGGTGTGTCGCATGGTCTCGACCCTGTGTGCGGTTACCCCCTGTGAACAGTCAAGGCTTACACCACCTCGGGAATGACGTACGGCTCGCGGTAGTCGCGCTTCAGGTGCTTGTCGGCTTCGGGATCGTTGACGAACCGCTCCGTTCGCGGGTCGAAGTGGACGCTGCGCCGGAGCTTGCAGGAGATCTTCGCCAGGTGGCACACGGTGTTCGATAGGTGCCCCTGCTCGACATCGGCGTTGAGATCCTCGTGCTTGCGGCTGCGCATGGCCTCAAGCCAGTTGCGGAAGTGCGGGATACTCTCCGTGCGCCAGTCGATCAGCGGCGAGTCGGGGTCCTCTTGCCGGTTGGTCTTGAACGGCCCGGGCTCGTTCTTCGGGCCCAGGAAGGTGTAGTAGCTCGAGTAATCCGGGAAGATCATGTAGCCTTCGCTGCCGAAGAAAATCTCACCGACGCACTGGTTCGGCGCCACGAAGGGGTACTGATCGCGCATACCCGCCTCGCTGTTGGTGTACCAATGGCGAAACTCGAACGTGACCAGCACCTTGTGGTCGGCCCACTCGCACATGAACGACTGGGTATTAGGCGTATCGGCGTCGTCGTCCTCGCCCGGGGCGAAGCGGTTGCCCAGCGACATGACCGTGACCGGGTGCTCCTTCAGGCCGAGGCCCCAGCGAATCTTGTCGATGTCATGCACCGTCTGGTTGGCCACGTCGCCGCTGGCGAAGTTGTCGAGGTAGTACCAGCGGCGATGCTGGAAGCTGCTGTACTCGACCATTTTCGCGGGACCTACCCAGGCATCCCAGTCGAGTCCCTCGGGCACGGGCCGCGGGTTGTGCTTGCCCAGGTTGCCGCGCATCTTGTACGTCATTCCGCGCGCCATGTACGGTTTGCCGATAACGCCCTCGTGGAGCTTCTGCATTCCCTCGACCACGTTCGGGCTCGAACGGTTCTGAGTGCCCACTTGGACCATGCGTCCGTATTTGCGGGCTGCCTCGACCATCTTGCGCCCCTCCCAAATGCACCAGGTAGGCGGCTTTTCCACGTAAACGTCCTTGCCGGCCTGGCAGGCCCAGATCGTTTGCAGCGCGTGCCAATGGTCCTGCGTGCTGAAGCTGACCGCGTCGATCGAAGGATCGTCGAACAACGCGCGCTGGTCGGTGAAGACCTTCAGTTTCAGGCCTTCAAGCTCGGGATAGGTCTTGGCAGCGTTGTCGAGCTTGCTCTGGTCACAATCACAGATGGCCGCGATTTCCACGTTATCGGTTGAAGCCATCGCGCCGAGGCAACCGATATGGCTCCTCATGCGCCCGCCTAGCCCGACCATGCCCACGCGAATCCGGTCGTTAGCGCTGAGGCGGGAGCTGGCAATGGCAGGCGAGGCAATCAACGAAGCGCCTGCCGCGACGGTCGAGGTCCTTAAGAACTGGCGTCGGCTGGGAGGATTCATCGCAAAACTCCTATGCGAGTATGGGGTGGGTAACTCCCAGTATTGTAGCGGCGCCCGGGCGTAATCGCAATATGGGGGCTTTCCAAGTGCTCGATGCTCCATTTTGTCGATCGGTTGCCGGCCCCGGCCAATTTCAGATTTCAGATTTGAGATTTGAGATTCACCGGTCATCCCCCGGCGCCGGAAATATTTCAGGATGGGCCTCATGAAGCGATTGGGCCAATCGCTGTTGGAATGCGGCAGCTCGCTTGTTCTGTTCGTATGCGGCCCGCGATCGTGAATGAAGATGTCGCGGGCCTTTGATGTCGCTGTTCTGCAAACTGTCGGCCCAGGCACGAATCTGACGTGAGCAGCTCTCCGCCAATGATCTGAAATTTGAGATCTCAGATTTCAGATGCGCGGCGTCGGGCAAGCGATCAACGAAATGGAGCATTGAGCGGACTTCACCTGCCGAACCGCGGGCGATGTACAGGAACGACAGGAGTTCGGCAGTCGAACCGCGCTCGAAGCCCTCGACGATGTTGTTGGAAATAGAGAGTGCGGCGCGGCGGAGTTGGTCGCAAAGGTCGCCGGGCTGCGCAAAGAACCGATCGCGAGTCAGTGAATGGACTCCCAAGGCTAGGTTCAAAGCCGCTCGCCAGCAGGGTAGGTCCTCAAACCGTTGGTACTTCATGGCGACCACCTCTTTGTCCAGGCCCTCTGAATTACACGATTGTCCCAAGCCTGACGCACGCATGCAATGGGGTTGAGAGGTCAAATCTCAAATCTCAAATCCCCCCTCTTGCATCGCGCCTTCTCCGCGGCCACAATAAGAATCATCCACCTACCCCATCCAACCTGCCTATTGGAGGTAACAACCATGACTCGGACGCGTTTGACTGTGGCACTGTTGGGTACTATCCTCGTGGCGGCTTGCGGAGTGGTGACGGGTGCTGAGCCGGAAACGGAACTGCGTATCGGCATTATCGGGCTGGACGCGCACGGATTGCCGTTTACGCAATTGCTCAACGGCCCGGATAAGCCGCCGGAACTGGCCGGGGCGCGCATCGTGGCCGCCTGGCCCGGCGGTAGCCCCGACGTCGAAGCCAGCCAGAGTATTCTCGCCAGATCCGTCGAGCCGGTTCGCAAACTCGGGGTGGAAATCGCCGACTCCATCGACGACGTCCTGGCCAAGTCCGACTTCATCCTGATCCTCAGCATCGACGGCCGCCCACATCTGGAGCAGGCCCGCAAGGTGATTGCCGCCGGCAAGCCTTTCTTCATCGACAAACCGGTAGCCGCGTCATTGGCCGATGCCATCCAGGTGTACGAGTTGGCGGCGAAGGCCGGCGTGCCATGCTTTTCCAGCTCGTCGTTGCGGTTCAGCCCGGACATCCTGGGTATGCGCGACGAACCTGCGGTCGGGAAGGTGCTCGGATGCGACGCCTACGGTCCCAACTCGCCCCTGGAGCCGAGTCATCCCGACCTGTTCTATTACGGCATCCACGCCACGGAAATGCTGTTCACCATCATGGGCAGCGGCTGCGTTTCCGTCACCCGCGTGCAAACCGAAGGAACCGACTTCGTCGTAGGCGTGTGGGACGACGGGCGGGTTGGCACTTTCCGCGGCATCCGCGACGGGGCGCGCGGCTTCGGCGCGACCGTTTTCGGCGCAAAGGGGATTGCCCCCGCCGGGAAGTTCGTCGGCTATCCGCCGCTGCTGGTGGAAATCGTGCAGTTCTTCAAGACCGGCAAGCCGCCGGTGGCCGTGGAAGAGACTCTCGAGATCTACGCCTTCATGGAAGCCGCCGACGAAAGCAAGCGCCAGGGCGGGGTGCCCGTCACACTGGAAAGCGTGTTCGAGAAGGCCCGGGCCGCCGCCGCGGAAGCGAAGGCCGGACAGTGATCGCCGCTGCGGCCGCAACCGCCCGGCTGTGGGGCAAGCATCCTGCTTGCCGAAACATTTGAGCCCAATGTCCCAACCGCCTGATGCTGCGCAGGCCATATAGGTAGGGTGGGTCAAACAAGCCGCTTCTTTGGTGGGCCATCGGTCGCGACTGCCGGCGTGCTTCCAAGCAAGCGGGCTGCAAATCAGCTTGATTGCGGCTTGTGCGGGCCCACCAACGATGTACGCAACCTCGTCCCACCCTACATGAATAATCCGGGCTCACCCTGCGCAGGGCGTACCGGCTATTGTTCGAGTTCCTGCTGCCATTCGTGAAGCATGGCCTCGTAAGCGGCAATGGTGGCCGAGTCCGATATGACCTCGAGCGTCGTCTTGCCCAGCCAGCCGGCGGCCTCGCTGGCGTAAGCCGTCCTGAGCAATCCGCGGAGCGTGTCCAAAGTGAACCCCGGCTCCGCGCGCCGGCGATCGCGCACCATGGTACATGCCGCTTCGTAGATCTCAGCGTATTTGTCGTCTTGCCAGCCCGAAGTTTCCATGTCGGTTTCGCGCGATCCTGGGCTTCGCTACTCCAGATAAGGCTTCAACTGAACGAAGTTGATCATCAGTTCTTCCCCCGGCGTTGCCTTCTCATCGCTGAAGACAACCTGCTGCACGGCTGACCGGGCACGAAAGATGACGCCGTGGAGATTGATCTTGCCAAGGTGGCCGGCATCGCGCCGGCGGTGGGTACTGCGCCGGTCGACATGCACGAAACTCCTCTCCGGAAGCATCTCGGCACCCGCGAGTTCCATGTCGATGCCGTACCGTCGCGGATTGTGCTTCTGCTGCACGACGTCGTTGTAGTCGGCCGTGACGAATTGCAGGCAGTAGGTCCTGCCGACCTCCAGTCCTTCGGCCGTCTGGCTGATGCGGTTGGGTTTGTCGGCGTGACGGGTCATGACGCAGACCGTGTCGCCGGCCGCGCCGGCACCCCAGCGCCCCTGGCAGTTCTTGCCATACCCGTTGATGGTAGCCGTGCGTACGGAGTCCTCCGCAGCCGGTGATACCGACCATCCGGTCGTGCCGTCCGCAAAGTCGCCGTTTGTCAGGAAACCGGGATTGTACTTCAGTCCGTAGCGGGTGGACAGCATGTCCTTGTTGCCTTCGACCGCATAGTGGCGCATCAGCTTGAACGACCAGCGCACCAGTTCCTCGTCGGCGTAGTACGTGCCCCAGTAGCCCGTAGTGGCCAGGCCCTTGAAGTCCGGACTGTTGGCAATCAGGTTGACCTGCATGTCGAGGTAGTACTTGAAATCGACGGCTGGATCGTGCTCCAGCGAGATGATCGGAATCTGGTTGAAATTGCCGAAGATGATGCCCGTCCCGGCTGACGCATTGGGGAGATACGCGTTGAATAGCCGGATGGTCTCGCCGATCTTGTCGTCAAGGTACGCGGCGGCCGCCACTTCATCCGGCTGCGGATGACAGTAGGCCTCGAACAGCAGGCGGCCGCGGCCCCCGGAAACATTGACGCAGGCCGACAGGAAATCGGTATGGACCGACGAAAGACTGGGCTTGCCGACAATCCAAGTGTAAACAAGACGGTTCTCGGGATTGCGCAGCCGCCACAGGGCTTCAGTGTAGTTGGCAATCGTAGCGCGGCTGAAGAATAACTCGTCGCTGGTCAGGCCGTCGTATTGCGGCTGGGTCATGCCGGAATGCTGTTCCATACGCTCCTGCACGTCGCCGGGATCGTCCACGGGGTCGACGTTGAAGTTGGCCAGCCACTTCAACCCCAGGGCCTTGGCCTCGGGCAGGGCATCGCCCGGCAATCGGCCGCCGTTGAGCGTTGTTACCGCGTAAAGGATATGTTCTTTCATGAAGTCCCAGTCGTAGCTCCCATTCTCCTTGACGAAAGAGTCTACGCACGGGGGATAGTTGAAGATTTCCGGGATGGAGCGGACCACCAGGCGCGCCTCCGCGGTGTTGCCGGCGATGGTGACGCGATGCTCGCCCATGGGTAGTTCGCGAAACGCCTCCAGGCGATCGGTGGCGGCGGTAATCAATGGATCCTCGCCGTTGAGACGAATGGCCAGATCGGGCGGAGGTGCGTCGGTGGTCAACGCAACAAAGATCCATCCATCGCGCGGGTTCACAAACGTGAACATTTGCGGGGCCGAGGTGCCTGCAACCGGCTGATTGAGCACTTCCGAAACCAGATTGTTCAACGGCCTGACGTTGCTGAGGTCAATCGCCGGAACCTCAACGATTCTGATGGAATAAGCCGCGTCGAGGATCGACTCGCGGGTTTCGCGATGCCGCACCATGGCTTGCAGCGTGTATTCACCGCAGGCGAGTCCGGCCAGCGGGACGGGAATCGTCCCATCTCCCACCGGAATTGTCTGCTGTGGAATTGGATTGTCGTCAATGCCCACCACGCACTCATACGCCTCGCGCCGATCCGCCGGATAGCCGAAGAACCGCAATGTCAGCTCCGGGGCGTCGTGTGGTATGCGGCTGAGCAACGGCGTCAGGGGAACCAACCTGGGCTTGGCGATTTTCGACCACCCTGAGCTGGAGCCCTGACGCGCCTCCTCACTCATGGCCTGAAGCTTGACGTCGGCGAAGTGGATTTCGCCTCTCGGCCGGACGGCGTACATGGCCACGCCGTATTGATTGTCCTTCGAAGGAAACAGGGTGAACGTCTTTTCCATGAAGGTCCAATCGGAATCGGCCGGAAAGCTCTGCAAGCCATTGGCCGAAACCCAGCCGGTGTTGTGAACGATCAACCCGGCCGACCCGTTCTTGAAACCCTTCGTCCTGACGTAGGCGCTGATCTTATAGGTCTCGCCGGGCACCAGGGTCAGGTCGTACTGCCGCACGCTGACCGTGCCGCTTGTCGTCTCGTCGCCGCGCAGGCCCACGGACGGCTTGGCACCCTCCGGTCCACCGGCCGGGTCGTAGACGACATCCTTTACGGAGGATGCAGTCCAGAACTCGGGAAAGCCGGCTTGATCGGCGTCGAAGCTGCCGTCGATCAGCAAGTTGTCACCTTCGACCGCCGCAGCGCGGTAGCCGGGCAGACAAATAGCGATGACAACCAAGGGGACGAAACGTTTCATGGTCTTACCTCATAGGTTCTGAAGGCGCAACCGATCCCGGGCTTGCCTCGGCCCCGCGAAGACCGGTTGCCGGACGGCCTATCCGCCAAACCGCTGGTGCACCAGTTGCCGCACCTCGCCGAGCCACTCGGCCCGCTGCTGCGGCGTGCTCATGATGATCGACTCGAAGTTGCGGCGTGCGAAATCGGTAACGCCCAGCAGGCCGAAGATACAGTTCTTCCAAAGATTTTCCAGCGGGTCGCCATACAGACGCAACTCGTCGTCGCGGGGCGTGTTCGACGTGGTCACCACCAGCGCCCGCTTTCCGGCAAGCTTGCTGGCCACCCCGGAAGCGGTGAAGCTGTACACGGTACCCTGACGGAATACCCGGTCGATCCAGCCCTTGAGCACCGCCGGCGGCATGCCCCACCAGTTCGGGTGAACGACCACAAACCCGTCGGCCGCCAGCACCTCGTCGCAATGCCGCCGGAGCACCGGTTCCAGTTCGGCATCCGCCTCGATCTCCTCATGCAGCAGAATCGGGTCGAACTCCTCGGCGTACAGATCGTGAAAAACGACCTCGTGCCCCAGCGATTTCAGTTCTTCAACCGCCGTGGCGGCAATCGCATGGTTGAAGCTTTCCGGACGCTGATGCGCGATAACAACAACAATCTTCATGGCAATGTTGATTTCCGAAACGGGTGCGCGTATGGACACAGAGTAAGGATTCTAACACACACGCGGTCCGAAATCGAGCACCGACGGCCGACGTGTGCGGCAAGATTTTCTGGCACGTCGGGAGGGGGCAAAGGGCCACCTGCGGGCTCGCCCCGCATGGAGCCGTGGTCAGTGAGCCATAATTGTTACTTTGCCTTTTCCGGTTAGGGTTGTGCAATCAGGGCCAAGCCCGGTGGATCGCCACCAGGCCGCCCGTGAGATACGTATAACGGGTTTTCGAGAATCCTGCCTCGCGTAAAATGCCGGCCAGGCCGGGAGCTGAATAGAAGGCGGGGATGGTCGCCGCCAGGTACGCGTAGGGCGGTCGGGCGCCGGAAAGCCGCGCGCCGGCCCTGGGGACTACCCAGCGCGCATAGCCGTGCAGAACTGCGCGGAGCGGCTGCCACGGCGGCTGCGTGGTTTCGACGGTGATCAGGCGCCCGTCCCGGCGCAATACCCGGCGGCATTCGGTCAGGCAACGCACGAAGCGCTGGCGTGTCACATTGAGGTTGCGCAGCGCGAAGGATATCGTCACGGCATCGAACGCGGCGTCCGGAAACGGCAAGGCCGCGGCGTCGCCCTCGTAAAATGCGATCCGGTCGCTGCCGGGTTTGGCACGCGCATAGGCGAGCATGGGCACGGAGAAATCGATGGCGCTGACGCGGATGCCGGGGCCGCCGCGACAGCACAGCGCTGCGGCCATTTCGCCGGTTCCAGTGCAGACATCCAGATAATCGGCGCCGCCGGTTCGCAACGCCATGCCCACCGCGCGCCACCGCCAGTAGCGATCGAGGCCCAGGGTCAGCAGATGGTTGATCCGTTCGTACGTGCGTGGCACCGGGACAAACAGATCGCGTACCGTCTCGACTGCGCGCCCATCCGGGGGCGGTGCGGGGGGATGCGTCGCCGTCATGCCGCGCTGCTTTCCGCCCGGCCGACGGGCAGACGCGCCAGATCGGTCGCGCCGTTGAGATTGTCCCACCCCCGGGCCATGCCGGCCGGCAGAACCGGCTGCGCGGTGGCGGGATGGGAAGCCAGCGCCGAGGGCCCCGCCGCGGCCTCGAGGAGGGGTCGGGCCCGGAAGCCGTACCAGCCGGCCAACGGCTCGGCGGGCGCGTCGGCCGAGCGGCGAGGCAGGACGGCCCATGTGCCCGGACGCGGTTGTGCCAGCAACCATGCCGCGGCCGGCGCATCGAGCAAGGGGGTATCGCAGGGCAGGAATAGCCAGTTTGCGAATGGCGCCCACCGCATGGCGGCCAACATGCCGCGCAACGGGCCGGCGGCATCGGTCACGTCGGGCAGCCGTTCCAGACGAGGCACATCCGCTGCAATCTCGCCCGCCCCCAGCAGCACGACTTCGTCGACCTGTCCGGCGACGGCCTCGACGGCGCATGCCGCCCACGTGCGGCCGGCATGACGCAGCAGATGTTTGGGACGTCCCATACGCGTGCTGCAGCCGCCGATCAGTATGCCCGCATAGACTGGCGTCGCCCGCCGGGCGGCCTCAATCCGCTCCTCGATGACCTCCAGCACGATCGATTCCCGATCGTCCGTTCGGGCCAAATCGCAGACGATGCCGGTCACTTCGGACGGCGGCGCCGCGCCGTCGGCGCCGCGCAACCACACTTTCGGCACGACGGGGGTGGTCTTGTGTCCTTCCAGCAGAATGACATCGGTGCGCGAGCTTAACTCGATCAACGCCGTTTGGAGCGCCGCTTCGGCGTCGCCATGTTGACGCAGGACACGCTGATCGGGGCCCCGGATGAGCACGTCGGCGCCGGCTTTGAAGAGCCGGTCGGAGTCTTTGCCCGCACGGTCGATATCGAGTCCATGGGCATCGTGTTTGACCACCGTTACATGCAGTCCCCGGGCGACGAGGCGTGGGACGATTGCGGACAAGACCGTGGTCTTGCCAGCGCCGCTGTAGCCGCAAACGGCAACGATGGGCAGCCTGTTCATGCACCGTAACGGCATGGTTTCCGCACATTCCTCAGACATATTCCCCGTTCCTTTCGCAACCGTTATCCGATCATCAAGCGTATGCCCGCCAGTGTCAGGATAGTGGCCAGCACGTATTTGACATGTACGGTGGCGAGCCGTCGGCTCCCCCGATAGGCGCCGCCAAGTTCGCCCGCGAGAACCGCCATAAAAAGTGCGGGCGGGGGTCCGGCCCAGGCGTGATTGCGCATCTCGAATCCGTCGGCAGGACGAACTCGTATCTCAAGCATGGGGTGCCTGTTCCAAGGTGGTCGTGCTTGTTGACGCATTGGCGGAGGTTGTTCCGTGCCGGCAAATGAGTCTCGCCGGCGGCATCGCAATGTCAAGCCCGACCGGCCAGGGCCGATCGTCGGTGGCAAGGCTCTCAGTGAGTCCCCGTAGGTCACACAGGGTCAACGCTACGCGCTCCCTGGCGGGCAGTTCGCGGGGCCGCGGAGGGACTTCGAGGTAGCAGTTCGCGCGGTGGCTGTGGAATATGTCGGCCGAACTGACGCCGGCCAGCGGCTCGACGATCCACGGCGCCCCGCCGGCGCCCGGCACGGCGCGGCCGGGAATGAAGTAGGTCCGCCCGCCACGCGCGGGTACGGCGGCAGTCAGGACGGCCTCGTGGATGGCGGGCATCGGGGCGCGGCCGGCCAGCGCCCGCAGCGCCACTTCCACGTACCGATGGAAACAGAAATGGCACGCCAGCGAGTTGCCCGGAAGCCCGAACAGCACGTGCGGGCCACGACGCGCCAGCAAGAGGGGTTTGCCTGGCTTCTGCCGTACTCTATGGAAGACCAATTCAGATCCATAGTCGCGCAGTGCCTCGGGTACGAGGTCGTATCTTCCGATCGACACGCCGGCGCTGAGCGCCACCAGGTCGCAGTCGGCCGTCGCGGCCAGCGCCCGCCGAAGCGACTCGTAAGTGTCGATGGCGTAGGCCACGGTGGGGCGTTCCGCAAGGAACGGCTGTGCCATCGCGGCGAGCATCGGTCCGTTCGAGTCGCGTATCTGCCCCGGGGCCGGCGCCGCGTCCTGGGGCGCCAGTTCGGCGCCGGTCACGATGATGCCCAGGCGGGGGCGCGGCACGATGGCCACTCGCCGCACGCCGAACGAGGCCATGACGGCAAGACTCATCGGCGCGATCGGTTCGCCCGGCGGAATGACGATCTCGCCGGCGCGGCATTCGCTTCCCACCGGGGCGATATGCTGACCGGCAGCGATCCGCGCGGGCATGGCCACACAGTTGCCGTCGCGGGTGGTGTACTCCTTGGGCACGACGGCTTCGGTTCCGGGCGGGCAGGCGGCGCCGGTCATGATTTCCCATGCGTCGCCGTCGGCCAGCACATCGTCGATCCACCGCCCAGCAGCCGCCTCACCGATCACCCGCACTCGCAAACCCGCGGCCGAAAGCCGCACCGCATAGCCGTCCATCATCGCGCGGGGGAACGGCGGGCAATCGCGGTCGGCCCGGATGGGCTCGGCCAGCACGAGCCCCAGTGCCTCAGGCAGGTCGACGCGCCGCGGGGGCAGCGGCCGGCACACCGCGGCTACCGCAAGGAGCGCCTCGGACGGGGAAAGCATGGACGGAGGGCCGGTCGGAATCATTGCACCACCAGTTTGCCGGTCATCTCGAGGTGTCGCTCGGAGCACCACACCGTACACAAGAACAGGAACTCGCCGGCCCGGTCGGGCGTGAAGGTTGTCGTGGTCGCGGTTCCGGCCTTGATTTCCCGGACGGCCACGTCGAACGCGGGCAGGGCGAAGCCGTGGCTTACCGTGTCGATGTTGCGAATGTGCAGGCGCACCGGCTGCCCGCGGGTCACGGTGATCGTGCGCGGGTCCCAGTTGCCGTACTCGGGCGCGCGGGCGATGAGCAGGACGTCGAACTCGGTCGCCCGGCGGTATTGTTCGTATCCGAAGATAGCCGCCAGGGTCCCGCCCGTCGAAAGGATCATCAGCGCCAGGGCAATCGTTTCGCGATGTTTCATGGCGTATTCACCCCATCTGCACTTTCTGAGAAAATGTTCGTAATTGGTAT
>JAVEUP010000034.1:36176-52080 GCA_034005525.1 Thermoguttaceae bacterium
GTTGCCGCGGAAAATAATCCAACTGGCCAGAAGCCTCATGGCCTTGGCCGCTTAGCAAGTCTCATTTTTCAGAAAGTGCAGACCCCATGTAGAGCCACAGGAACAGGAAGGTCAGGGCCGTCAACACGGCCAGGATCGGCAGGAACCCGCGATGCGCGTGGGCCGGATTCGGATAAATGCGACGCGAGAGTTTCATGCCGTAATCGATCGAAAACACGTAGAACACCAGCATGGCGATGCCTTGCAGGTGCGGCAGATACTGGGTGAGCACGGGCGTCCAGGGAAAGTTGGCTGTGCCCAACAGGTTCCATCCCCACGAGAACGGGTCGGACGCGATGTGCAGCAGGTAGCTCCCGTTGGGGAGAATGATCCCGAAGCTGAACGCCACCCAAACGCCCAGCCCCAGCGGAATCAGGGTATAGGCGAAGCCGGTAAACACCTGCTTCAGCGGAACCTCGCGGTCGCCGCTTATGAGCTTCGACAACCAGCAGAACAGAAAGAATACCGCGGGTATGAATGCAAAGCAGAAGACGGTATGGATGACGATGTAGCTGAAGAACCCCGACAGCGTGGTGCCCCGGATCATGTCCTTCATGAACCCCCACGGCCCTTGAAACCCGAGGTAGAACACGACGGCGATGCCCAGCATGATGAACGCTTTCCACGCTTCATCGAGTCCCTTGGGCTCCAGCTTGCTGTCGACCAGCAGGTCGGCGCCGAAGGGGCGCAGGTTGAACGCCATGTTGTCGTAGGGGCAGGTCTTGAAGCACTCCAGGCACATGCCGCAGTAGGTGTTCTTCTCGAACTTAAACGGCATGAGCAACCAGGGGCACCCGTGCCCCTTCTCGTTGCCGATGAAGCAGGTCTTCTTCTTGTGCGCTTTGCAGATTTCGTCGTCTTTGTGGCGTATCTCGGCCGCGGCGAACTGCGAGTACAACCCCTGAAACCCCGACACCGGGCACAGGTATAGGCAGAACGACCGCTTTTCGTATACCAGCCCGACGATGAACGCCGCCAGGATCACCGACCCCAGCAACACGAAACTGGCGAACGGCCGAACCGTGAGAAACCCCGAAAAGTACGTGGTTACCAGAAACAGCACGTTCATCAGCCACATGTTCTTCAGCCACTTGGGCCAGCGGCGGTTGAGCCCCCACGGTTTCTCCTGCCCGACGTCGATCAGCCGTTTGCGCTGAAACCAGTCGGAAAAGATCGGGAACGGGCACATCAGGCACCAGGCGCGGGCGAAGACGGGCACCAGCACGAACATCAGCAGCACCCACCAGAGAATCCATACCAGCATGATGCCGAAGTTGTAATTTCCCGCCGAGTAGCCGCCCAACAGGGCCGCCACCAGGATGATCACGAACATGAACGTGTTGAAAAAGAGCAGCAGCAAGGGCATCCAGCGCGACTTCAGCAGGGCGCGGATCAGCCGGAATTGCGTCAATTCAAACCGGGCGTCCAGGTCGATCAATCCGAGCAGCCGCTCTTTCCGTTCCGGCTTGCACGGTGCATTGCCGTTCTTGCATGTTTCACTCATTTGCAGTCTCCCTTCGGCTCCGCAAGGCGACGATTCCCAGGGTGCCCGCACCGGCTGCGAGCAGGATGGCCACGTAGAAGATGAACGGCGTGTTCGGCTCCACCTTCAAGTGCCCGATCATGTAAGGGTGGAACTCGCCGCAGGTGACCGAGCAGCGGAAGATAAACCGGCCGGTCCGGTCGGCGGTGAACGCCAGCGAGCCGTCCTCGCCCGGATAAGCCGTCACGTTCAGTCCGTACCCATCGATGTACATGCCGTGGGTGACATCTTGGCTGAGCAGGCGAATGCGCACGTGGTCGCCGCGGTTGACACGGATGACGTTGGGGGCGTACTCGAACTTCTTCGCCCGTATTTCAAAGAAATGCTCCTCTCCCGGCGCGGGTGCCGCTTGTGCGGCGCACAGAACCGTGGCGGCGAAAAGCCCGCAGAAAAACGACCGCTTCATTGCAGTTCCTCCCTTAGCCGGCCGATGTCGGCCACCAAGTCGTCGGGGTTCCAGGTATTTGCCAGGTACAAGCGTCGGATGCGGTTTTGCGCGTCGATCAGGAAGACGATGAGCGAGTGGCGGATGGTCCCATCCTCTTGCCGCTCTTGAATGACCTGGTAGTCGGCGCAAACCGCTTCGACGGCTGCGGGTGAACCGGTCAGGAAATGCCAGTTCGAGCCGGTCGCGTCGTAAAGCTCGGCGTACTTGGCCAACATTCCCGGCGTGTCGCGCTGAGGGTCGAAGCTGACCATTAGGAACACCGCGTCGTTGGCCGCCGCCGTGTCGAGCATTTCGCCCGCCGTGTGCAACTGTTGCGTGGTGCGCGGGCACTGCTCCGGCATGGCGCAGGCCGAGTAGAAGAAGGTGAGCACCTTGATGCGCCCGCGCAGGTCGTCCAGCCGCACCGTGCGGCCCTCCTGATCGACCAGTTCGAACGGCGGCGCCGGCTCGATCACCGGCAGCGGCGCTTCGCCGCGCCCCAGGCCGCCGTAGCCGGCCACCGCGGCGGCGCCGGCGGCCAGGGCAAGGCCCAGAGCGAGCAGGCCAAGACGGCGTGCCGACAAGAGGGGCACATGTGGTTTGTCAGGCTGCAAGGACATGGCAGTTTCAATCTCCCTCATTTGGAGTGCGGCAGCTTGACGCCGCTTTCTTTCCTCTTTCTTTCATCGCATCCCGCTCGAGCGGTTCCGGCAAGTACCAAAGCTGCCGCAAGACATCCACAGCGGCGTCAAGCCGCTGCACTCAAGGACTATTCGATTTCCAATCGGACCAGGCCGGATATCGACTTCCGCCCGCCGCGGTCGCCGGCCGAGCCGTTCCACACGGAGAACGCGCACCAGCCGTCGGCGCCGCGCTCAAATACGGCGCCGGTCTCGGGATCGGCGGCTTCGAGCGGCCTGGCAAATATCACCTCCCAGTGGCCGTCATTCCACGTACCGCGCCCCTGGACGGCCTGCTCGTCCTTCCGCGAGACCGTTCCCGCGCGAACCGCAACCAAGTCGCCGACCGGGGAGACGATTTCGGGGTTCGACACCGGAAACAACTCCTCTTCCTCGAAAGGATAGTGATAATCGGCGTAGGCGGCGTTTTGCTCCTTTGCATCTGGTGCCCAGTAAAGGCGGTCTTCACCAGCTTTCCAGTGCCAGATGTTCGCGCGTCCGAGGAACCCCATCATCACCGAGGCGGGCATGACCCGATCGCCCAAGGGGAACATAATGGCCGAAGCGTCGACGAACGCGCCGGGCCGGGGGATTGCGTCTTCGGTAGCATCGGGCCATCGCATGTGGAAGTAGATGTCGCGCCCATTGTGAAATGCCCGCACGGCCACCGCGGGCACTCGCTCCTTCGGCCAAGGCAGCATGGTAAGCTGGTAGACCAGTTCCAATTCGACCGGTTCGATCTCGTCCCACACTTCCGGCAGAAGTCCGGCCTTAAGATCGATTTCTCGATCGAGGTGCCGCACCGGCAGCACCACGTTCCCCGGCGGCTCCTGGACAACGGGCCTTCCCCGGGCGTGCGTAAACCCGTACCACAACAGTGCCGCGAATCCCGCGACGGCAATACAAGAGATGATGGCAACGGTGCGTGTCTTCATGCAGCGGTCCTCACTAACTGCCTCTGTTCGCGGTCCAGAAAGACACCGAGCGCCTCAGCCGCCTCGGTATAGAACGGATGCGGGCGGGTCTTGAGAATGCCGGCGGCGATGCCCCGGGCGGTCGGGGCCAGGTGCTCTGCGAAGAACTTTCGCTCCGCGTCGCGGCACACGGCCGCCTTCGCTTCGGCCTCGGTGCCCGGCGCGGGCTCGCCGAGCCGGATGCGCTTGACGATCAGGTAGTGCATGAACTCTAGTTCGCAGCAAAGTGCGTCAGGCCGGTCCCCGCCGGGCTTCACCCCGAACGCTCGGTAAAACCCCATAACGTCGGCCAGCGCCGCGACCCGCTGGAACTCGTTGCCGCCAGCGTGCTCGGCGCCATACAACCAGACGTCGCCGGCCCGAAATGTGCGGTCGTACGCCGCTTGAAGCTCGCCGAGCCGGCCGCTGCATTGCGGGTAGAACGCCGGCAGCGCCTCGTTCGGGTAGGAGAAGGCAACGGCCAGGCTCTTGTAGACCGCGGCGCGAAGCTGATCACGTAACGCTGAATCGGCGGACATTGAGTGCCTCGTCATACGGGTCCCGGAGAAACGTCGGCTCAGTCATCGGCACGCTCACGACTTCTTGCCCCTCGGCGTCGTAGCCGGCGCACTGGCCCGTGGCTACGTCGCCGGTTACCTTGAACGAGTCGATCGCCCGGTCGGTGGCGCCGAAGAGCATGAGCAACCCGATCAGCCGCTGATCGTCGCGGGCGTTGCGGTAACGCTCGACGGCCCAGTCCACGCCGGGGCCGAACATCTGGCGGGTGAACTTTGTGGGCACGTGGATGGGTGGAATGTAGTACACGTTCGGCTCCAGGCCGAATTGCGGGTACAGCGGCAGGGCCACCTTGGCCTCGTGAATCAGGTAGTCCACCGGATTGTCGGCACGCGGGCGGTCCCAGGGGCTCTTGAACCCAAACAGCCGGATGCGGCCGATGCAGGTCACGTTGCACTGGGTTTGATAGCCGTTCTCGACCGCCGGATAGCAGGCGATGCACTTCTCCGACTTGCGGGTCGTGGCCCGATACATCGACTTCTTATAGGGGCAGCCCCGCACGCATTCCTGGTACCCCCGGCAACGGCTCTGGTCGAGCAGTACGATGCCATCTTCAGGCCGCTTGTAGATGACCTTCCGCGAGCAGGCTGCCAGGCACGCCGGATACGTGCAATGGTTGCAGATCCGCTGCAAGTAGAACATCCAACTGCTGTGCGGCATGCTGAAGACGGCCTTCTCGGCAATCTGCTCGCTCACCTCGTCCTCGCCCAGATTCGGGTGCGCCCAGTCTTCTTGGTCGGGCAGCCAGCCGAGCATCTCCTCGCCGTACGGAGCGCTCTCGAACAGCGTCTTGCCGATGTACCGGTCGCCGTCCCATTGCTGGGGGCCGAGCTTCTCCAGGATGCGCACGTCCCAGCCGGTCGGGTAAAAGCCCCACGGCTTCGTCTCGACGTTGTTCCAGAACATGGTCTCCTGCCCGCGGCCCGAGGTCCAGGCGTTCTTGCACGCCAGGGTGCACGTTTGGCAGGCGATGCACTTGTTGGTGTCGAAGATCCAGGTCGCCTGCCTCGTCGGCCGCGCGGCGGGGTACTTGTACTCCATGTCGCGGCCGATTTGCCAGTTGTAGACTTTGTGTTTCACGAGATGAAACCCCCTTCCAAAAACTGTTTCATAGCCTCGCTTTCGTATCCGGGCCGAAGTCCCAGCCGCGCCGGCCGCCACAGCCGATGCTCGACGCCGCCGTTCTCGGCCTTGACGGCCTTGACAAACGATTCTTTGGGCGCCCCGACCGTGCAGTGGATGTCGGCCGCAAATCCTTTGCCGATGTTCTGTCCGAACATGTCCTTGCGCACCAGCGAGTCGGTCATCAGGGTAGGACGCAACCAGGCGCGGGTCGCGGACTGATGCGAGCCGTAGCGGAACATGGCCTGGTAGCCGGTACGAGGATTGCGCGCCAGCTTGTCGGCATTTCGTTCGTGACCCTCGACCGAGCCGTAGGTCGCGACGTACATATTGAACCAGGAGCGGGCTACGCCGCGCGGCAGTCCCAGATAGTAGCGCACGCGCATCATGGCGCGGTGAACGTGATAGTCGTCGGGCTTGTCGCGCCAGCCGCGGAACGGGCGGTCGGCCGGGTCGCCGTCGATGTACACATAGTCGCCATCCTCGAGACCCAATTCACGGGCATCCAGAGGGTTGATATCGATGTAGCCCTCGCCGACCCAGGGCATGCGCCGGTCGCGCCGATGGGCGTCGCCGAAGGGGCCGAACCACATCGAGATGACGTCCGTGTCGATCGGCGTGGTGTGCGCCCCATGCCGGTATTTGGGCGTAATATAGATCAGCGACAAGCCGATCTCGCGCAACGGGTTGCGGGTCTTGGTCAAGACCGCGGGGGCGACAATCACATTGCGCACCTGGCGCACCTCGGCCGACTGGTCGTCCCGCGACAGCCCGTATACCTCTGGGCCGCTGGGACGAATCAGGCCGGGGGCGCCCGTCACGATGACGTTGGGCTCATAGAAGGTGCCCTCGACCGGCTCGCGGTGCACGGGCAGATTCTCGCCGTGCTCGATGAATTCTGGTTCAGCCCTGTAGAATTCGAGCCGCCCGGATTTGGTGTAGTGCGGCGCCTGCTCGTGCGACTGCTCCCAGCCCATGATCTTCGGGTAGGTGCGGGTAAGCAGCAGGGCTGGAATGCCCTCTTTCGCAAGCGCATGCAGCCGCTGTACGTCGTATCCCTTCAGCGACGTCGATCCGTCGACGATGCGCTGGAGATAGACCTCGACGCGCCCCTCGTTGACGAAGTGCCAGTAGTCGGAGAACCGGCGGTCGCCGGTCAGACGCGCCAACGCATTGCCGACACCCGCCAGCATCTCGATGTCGCCCCGCGTGTCGTGCAGCCTCTCCAGCGGCGAGACCGGGAATATCTGGAGGAACGGGTTGGTGACCGCGGCGGTCATGTCCGGATAGTGGAATTCGGCCCACGAATCGACGCCGAGAACAATGTCGGCATACTCGCAGGAGGCGGTCCACCACCATTCGCTGACGGTAACGCAGTCGATCTTCGGCAACGTATTGACGACAAAGTCGTGATGCCACTTCATGTTGCCGAGGATCGAGTTGCCGTTGCTGAACCAGAAGAACTTGGTCGGCACGGGCATGTGCGTCTTGCCGGTGAAGTTCTTGTTCCCGACGCGCAAAGGACGGTCCCCGTAGTTCAAATAATGGGCCGATTCATACTTCGCATAGTAATGTTGGCGGGGCGTCCTGCCCGGGTCGAGTTCAATGTCGAAGGGATTCTCGATTACATAGTTCGGCAAGCCATTGAACAACGCCCCTCGATGATTGCCGGAAAAGCTGCCCACATTGCCGCCGAAATGGCCGATGTTGGCCGTCATGGCGCACACGAGCATAATCGCCCGGTCCTTCTGGTCGTTGTTGAAGAAATGGTTGGGGCCCATACCGACCGCGACCAGGGTCTTGGATTTGTGACGCGCCATCTCGGTTGCAAGCCACTCAACGGCTTGCGGAGCCATGTGGCAAATATCGCCGACCACGTCAGGTGTGTAATGACCGACCTGCTCTTTTACCAGGTCAAAAACCGGCCGGACGCTCACTCGTTCGCCCGCGACCGTTGTGACCTCATATTGCCCTTCCAATGCAAATGAACGTGCTTCTCCGGCTGCGTCGCGAGTCACGACGCGGGGTGCTCCGGTTTCGCTGTCCCAAGCTACGAAATCGCCCCATTCATTACGTAATGCCTCAGTCGTAACCTGGCGATCCTGGTTAATGGAGGCGGGCGCCGTCTCGCCTGATCTCACAATGTGCAGATTTTTCAGATCCTGAAGCTGGTAGTCCTCGAATAAATCCTGTGGCTTCAGCAACTCCAGCGTATCCATGCGTACCAGAAGCGGCAGATCCGTATGGCCGAGCATGTATTCGGTATCGTAAAGCTTGTCGCGAATCAGAACATGGGCTATCCCCAACGCCAGCGCCGGATCGCTGCCGGGCCGCACAACGATGGCTCGGTCGGCCTTGTTGGACGTCGACTGGTACTCGCAGGCGATGGTGACGACCTGCGTCCCCTTCAGGCGCGCCTCGGTCAGCCAGTGACCATCCGGCATCTTGGTCGATATCCAGTTCATGCCCCAGCAGATCACCATGCCGGCATTCTCGGCGGTGGCCAAATCGAACTCCATGGCCTGGTGCCCGCAGGTCATGGTATGGCCGGGCGGCAGATCGGTATGCCATGAGAAACTGTCGAATACGCGTCCGCCCAACGCCTGATTGGGGTCCACGCCGCGCACGTGCACATCCAACAGCGCCAATGAATTGACGAAGCGGTTCATCCCGAAGATGCGCGTGGCGCCCAGCAGCGGCATGCCGCCGCGTACTTTGATTGCCTGGGTGCCGGCCCCTTTCATGGCATCGATCATATCCGGATCGTACCCCTGGGCCGCCAGCCGCCGGGCGCCCTCATCGCCGCTGTAGGTCGTCGCCACGTTGACCGCCACGCGCGCCATCAGGTCGAAGGCTTCCTCGAAACTGACGCGCACGAAATCCTCCTTGCCGCGCCGGGTGTATTGTGGATCAACCCGGCCGTCGGCATCGCGAGGGAAGCCGGCGTCGGCCCAGCGCTGGAAGCCCGCGCGGACCATCGGGTATTTCACGCGGCGCGGCCCGTACACGCGGCGCACCATGGCCAGCCCCTTCTGGCAGAGGCGCGGATCCCAGCGGTGCGAAGCCCGGTTGCCGTAAATGTCGGTCGCCTTCCCGTAGCCGTAGCTCGGGCCGATGCGCGTCACCACCCCGTTTTTCACGTACGCCCGGAGGAGACAGTTGTGCGTGTCGTTCGGCGCGCACAAAAAGTGGAAATGAGAGTCGTAGTGGTGCTGCGTACGATAGATACGCTCCCAGTCGCGCTTAGGATAGGCTTCCAGCGGGTTGTCCACTTCCGTGACATACGAAAGCGATGCCAGCAGGGGTTCGGTTGAACCCGCCGATGCCAAGGCGGCCAGCGAAGTGCCCAAAAACCCTCGCCGCGACTGTTTTTCAGTCATCCTGTTTCTCTCCATCTTTGAGTACGGCGAACGACCTCTGCATCAGCAGGCACCGTTCGCAAAGGTGTTTCACCGACGGGCAGGGCTTCTCCAGCAAACAGGCCAGGGTCCATCGCGACAGGATCCCAGCGATGGCCTCCTGCAATTCCACACCCGCCCGATGAAACGCGCAGCCGTGCTCCAAGTCGTCTGAGCTGGCATCCTGAAAGTCACTCCAAACGGCGCCTTGACATGTCTCGACAACCGCCAGCAGGTTGACCTCCTCGGGACGACGGTGGAGCACGACTCCGCCCGCCATGCCCCGCTGCGTGCGTAAAATGCCAGCCCGGGCGAGCAGGTGGGTGACCTTGGCCAAGTACGTCGGCGACTCGCCGAGTTCCTCGGCAATGAGCCTCGGCGCGGAAGGGGCTGCCGAGACGCGTTGGCCCAGATAAATGAGCGTGCGGACAGCAGAAATCGTCGTCTTGGTCAACAAAACCGATGCCCCTGACCGAATGAGTCGGAGTTACATGATCTAATTTATACGGTTCTTGAATTACGGTCAAGACCCCACCTATGGAATTTCAATTACCCCACGGCGGGCATATTGACTGGACGCCCTATTGACTACCAGAGCCACCTGGGGTCAGAGCGCACTTTGTCATTAGCCCGATGCCAATGCCCCAACACGAGGTCAAGGATGGCGAGGCTGGCGCTCGCCGGTACGAGTTCGACCCGCTGGGCCGGCAGGAGTACGTCATTCCCGACCTCGACGACCAGGGCCGGCAGACGTACACGAAGGACTACTACGACAACCTCGACCGGCTCGTCATGGTCGAACGGCACCATGACGCCGACGGTGACGGCGACGGCCAGTATGCCGAAGGCGGCACGGTCGACCTGGACGACGTGCTCCTCGCCCGCGAAGAAACGTTCTCCAACGACCGGGAGCATGTTTACCGGACCTGCACCCACGCGGTCGATCCGTCCGACGGCACGGCGGGCAACTACCTCGAAGGCAACATGAACGGGAACCGAGAAGTGTGGGGGCGGGCGGTAGACGGGAAACCTTACGTGACTCTTGAAGGCACGTCACGGGCGACTCTACCGCGGCCACTCAGCCGGCGGCGGATAGGCGACGAACAACGCGCGGCACAGCTCGCACGTTACGTCGGTCTGAAGAATCATCCCGTACGTTTCGCCGTAGCCGGCGGTCAACTCGATCAGCAGGCCGAACTTGCCGCGGGCGCTGGTATTCATGAGAAAGGGGGTGCCGCTGCCCATGACGACCCGGTCGAGCAGGTACTGGGAAACGGCCTCCTCGTCGTTCTGACGCAGAAGGTGCCGGCCGCGCAGCCGCTCGTTGGCAATGTGCTGCATGTCGAAGGCCAGCAGTTCGTTGTCGGGATGCGCGGTTGCGGGAAGAATGCCTATCTTGTTGCTCCGCGCGCTCGTGTTGCCGTGGTAGTCGAGAATGCAGTACAGGTTGGGCAACTCGGCGATTTTCCGGTAGACCTCGGCTTCGGGCTCGGTCAGCGGCGCAATCCCCTTCCAGTCGTAATCGCCCGGCCCCCATACGCCGTCCTCGTTGCTATCGCGGCCCTGGAACTGCTCCCACCGGTAATCGCCCTGCCGGTTCAGGTCGACTCCCTGGGCGTTCTGCCGGCGCATCCGGTCGTAACCCCACGGGTTCAGAAGCGGAATGATCTTGATCTCGACCTTCGCCAGGTCGATGACGTCGGCGAACTCGCCTTCGGCCAGGCGCTGGGCGAACGTCATCAGGCCGTAGCCCGGCTCCCACTCGCTGCCGTGTGCGGCGCAATACAGGAAGTACAGCGGCTTGCCCGGCGTGCCCAGGTTGAGGCTCCAGAGCCGATAGTCCTCCGACGCCGGCCCTTCCTCTTCGATCCGGATGGCCTCGTACGTTTCGGCCAGCCGCTTCATCTCCTCGACCACGCCGTCGTAGGACAGCTTCCGTGGATAGTATTGCCCGAATCGCACCGGGTTGCCCAGCGCGCCGCTGACCGGCGTGAACTTGTAATACGAGCCCACATTCCGGCAGTACGGTTCCCGCAGCGAGAGCACGTCGCAGGCCGTGATGGAGCCTTCGCCCACAATGAGTTGCACCAGCCCGGGCCGCTCCTCGGGCGCGACGGCCAGCACTTCCAGCCCGGGCAAGGTGAAGTCCGCCGGCAGGACGAACAGCTTCCCGTCCGGCCAGCTTGCACGCGGCATGACCTGCCCCACCGCGAATCCGGCGGTCGCATCCGACGCCGTCACCACGCGCAGTCCCGCGGCCATACGGGCCCCAAGCGGCTGACTCTCGACCGAACCCACCTCGACCGCCACAGCCTCGGCGCCGTGGCAGCGAGCAAAGGAACGAATGTCCATGAACACCCGGCCGCCGCCGCGGGCGAACTCGGCCAGCGACTGCCACGTCCCGTCCGGCACGCCGCCCTCGTAGAGCACCAGCGCGCCGACGGCGTCGCGAAGGGCCTCCGCGCGGGCGGAATCGGCCGCGGTAAGCCCTTCAAACAGAACCCGGGCCTCGCCGATGGCGGCGTGGTCGTCGGGCAGGTCGGTCAGCAGTGCGATTTTCGGCGCAGGCTGCCGCGGCGTCGGGCCCCGACGCACGCGCAACTCCACGTCGTCGTACCACACGCGGCCTGCGCCGTCGCGAGTTTGCAGGTAAGCCATGACGTACGCCGTCTGCTCGGGCACGGTCGTTTGCACGCGCAGGCGGGTCCAGTCGAACGGGCCCGGAACCGGCCGGGAGGTCGGCTGCGCAGTGATCTGGCCCTCATCGTCAATACAGTAGATTTGGAGCATCGCCACGCCTGCATCATCCTGCTCCGACTTGACCCACGCCGACAGTTCAATCAGGCTGCCCGGCTCGATAACGATCGACCGGTCGTGCCCCTGGCGAAGCCGTGTGTACGCGGGCTCGATATTCTCCAGCACCACGGCCGCGCCGGTACGTCCGGCCCCTTCCGCGCGGTACAGTTTCCGTTGTGCGTCCTCCGGCGTACGTTTTTCCCACGCCGGTTCGAGTTCCTGCTCAAAGCCGGGGTTCACCAGCAGGTTCTCGCCGGTCGAAAGCGTTACACTGCCGGCCGAAAGAATTGAAGCTACCATCACCAGGATTCGGATTCGGAAACACATCGTTACGGAAATCTCCTCATAAGGTGGGACGTTGTGGGGATGTTTCTGCGCGGAACCGGGCTTGTGACACCGACGCCCTCGGGTGTTGGAGTTCACGCTTCAGCGTGCCGAGCCCAAACCATACCGGCCCAACTGGCACCCCTCGGTCATTGAGTCGTCGGCACACACGCGGTACACGCCGGCTCTCGTGTTGGAACTGCGTAGGCTGCTAAGCCTGTCAAAGCCATCGTACACACGGTGAAGCCGCTTGTCAACTTAGGCGTTATACAATCAACCGCGATGTTATTCTGGCCAACCCTGCCATTGGGAAAGGTAATCTCGCATCTAAACGGAGTTGCACGATTTCAGGAGATTCAGATTCAGCCGCAACCCCGTGCGGAGGATGCTGCGAGCCAGGACGAACCTCCTGAAATCACGAAAAGCCATTTAGCTTCGAAAAAGCACTTGTTGATCAGGCAAGGGCTGCCGAGTCTCGTCTCGGCAAAGTTCCGAGTAGAAAGACAGTTGCATCAACCCCCAACGGAACTCGCTCATTAAGTGGTTGGGGTAATGACGCAGGTTTCATTGACGCTGATGACGCAATCAGGAGAACGACGCAGTTATCCGAGGAAATTGGTCATCCGGTTCGGAGAGCAGGTGCGGCAGATCGAGGTGTACCAGGACGATATTACTGCAGTGTCCAGCCGCGCGAGCCAGACGTAGGCCATGCTGATTAAGCGGGTGTACGAGGTCGACCCGCTCACATGCAGTCGGTGCGGCGGCCCGATGAAGGTGATCGCGTTCATCGAGCCGCCCCAAACCGACGTGATCGAGAAGATCTTACGACACTGCGGACTGTGGTGTGCGTCCTCGCCGCGCGCACCCCCGGCCGATGGCAAGTCAGTCGACGACTGGGGCAGTCACCCGACGGACCAGGAGCCCGGGGAGCGGATATTCGTCGATGAAGACACGTTCTGGTCCGAGTTCTGATCGCCGCAGCGCCCCCAGTGACGCCAGGGGGCGGGGGAGACGGTGCGTCCGTGCCGCGGGATTTGCCCCCCAGAAAGCCGCGCAAACACCGTCAGCACGCGGCCTGGCCGGCAAGTCCTACCCCAACAGGACCCGAAGACGGGCGGCGGGGTGCAGGAGGGAGAGGGCGGCTAGCCGCCCTCTCCCTCCTGCACCCCCTTGATAACCAGGACTCCCTTGCTTAGACTCAACCTTGTGGGAAATCAAATTTCCTATCCCTTCAAGGCCACGCGATCGCTGCCCCGAACCGGCCGTGAGCAACGGATCGTCGGTGCAGCGCCCTCGCCGAAACGCTCACGGCCGCACCTGTTATCCCGGTACGGACGTCTTTCCTGTCACCGGGGCATGAACTCGCACTCCCTGCAACCATAGCGAGGCGGCGCCCCCGGGGCCCTCATTTCCCCATGAGTTGCCGGCAGGCCTCGCTCTTTGGGCCGCCCTGGCGCAATTGTTCGAGAAGCTGGTCACGCGTAACCGCTGGTGACATGATGCCAAGCACATGCGGCGCCCGACCTTCAGTAGCAGTAGCCAGGAGTGTTTCAAGTTCCTTGATCCGGGCCAACGTCATCTTCCACGTAAAGGAACCGTAGGGCGAATACATGAACGCCTCGCCGCGGGCATAGGCTGCCATCAAGTCTGCATGGGCTTTCTCCCGCAGCGCAAGCGTTGTTTCCCAGTCTTTGTAGGACCGGCCTTCCCCGCCAGTCCAGACAACGATGGTGCGGTCCGCGATGCTCTGCTGCAGTTGCTCGGCCTCCGTGCCGCGAAGCTCGGCTTCATCGTCGTTTCTGGCGTTCTTCGATTGCTCCCGCAGAACGGCCAGTCGCTTGGAATACGCCTCCAATGCCTTGGCAAGTTCATCGCGAAGCGCCTGCTGCTGAAACTCGTGCACTTTCTGAGCATTTGCCTGCTGCTCATCGAACTTTGCCTTGAGTGCCTGCTGTTCGGCGATTTGGCGCTTGAGGTTCGCGATGTAGGCGGCGTTGATTTCATCGTACTTGGCAAGGGCAGCCTGCACCGCTGGGGTCGGGCCGTAGTCTCTGGCGAACGTTTGGGCCATGCGGTCCAGTGCCCGCGCATAGCCGCCCACGGCTTCCGGTTTCTCCGGATTCTCCCATGCCCAGATCGAAGGGTGTTTCCCGTCTTTGACCGTGACGGCCTCGACAGGTTTTCCAATGTCACTCCAGGCGATCGGGCGCCCCCATGCCGTTCGCATTTCTTCGATCAGGCTGCGGCTATTCCTCGACTTGGACGCTATGAGCGATCGATCTGCACGCATCGTGCCGGCATAGAGCGAAAGGTGCTGAATGTGAGCCTCCACACCTTGCTCCAAACTGCTGAACGTGTCGCCTGAGTACCATTCTTGCCCCGCTTCGCGGAGTATCGGGCGTAGTTCACCCCGGCCGATCAAAGAAACCGTCGAGTCTGTTACCCAGTCTTCCTCACTCGTTCGGCGGATCACCTGGAACTGATTGTCTCCTAATGCTATGAAGCGATAGAGCGTGCGGTTGGCCCATTTCCCCGTAGCGGCGATGCCCTTCCACTGGCCGTCCTTCTCGATAATCCGTACCCGCAGCCCGTCGCTCTTGCGCCGCCAGAATCCATCCGCACCAACTCCTGCGAAGTTGTTTTGCTCCCGTTGCACTTCGCCCGGATAGGTCAGGTCGGCGGTTTCCAGCAACATCTGAAAGAAGGCGTAATCCCAGCGGATGTTGTAATCCTTGCCGTACTTCTGGTATGCGGCGGCAAGGTTGTCGTAGCTGCCGAATCGTGCGAGCAGGTCGCGATACTCTTCCGTGTTGGTTCGCCCATCCCGGCGGGCTTCGAGAAACTGCTGGTACTCCTTGTTCCGTTCCGCGAGGAAGCACATCAGTTGCGACGGCGTCAAGGTGTCAGGCGGTTGCCCTTGAAGCGCAGGCAATTCTGGCACATCGGCCGCCAACGGCGCAGATAGAAGCAGCGTACTCGCACAAAGTGCTGTCGCCGCCGACAGAATGTGAGGGAACGCAACGATTGCACGGAACAACCTCGGACGAACACCGACCGCTTCACGGCCATCGACAAATGACTTCATGGCAACCTCCCTTTTCTGTGGTCACAGATGGACGAGTCCCGATTCTTCACGGCCCTGACTCAACCGATACAAGCAAACAGCATCGGAAGCGAACCGCACCGTGCGCCGGAGGCTGTTCGGGCTTCTTACTCGTCGCGGAGGTCCTTCAGATGGCGACTCGACCGTGGCTGCCGCCTCCACGTACTTCTGATTGTGGACCGCCCACCGCGCATGTCAAGGGGCTGCCGCCGCAGGTTGCTCACGGGACGTTCTAAAAGATACCATGAAAGAGCCGGGGTCTCCAAGAATAGTACGCTTGGGAGCGTTTACAAACCCAACGTTTACTCTTTCCAGGAGACCCCAGCATGTTGTACCTTGGTATCGACCAGCACAAGCGGCAATTGACGGTGAATTTGCGAAACGAAGACGGTTCCGTGATCCTCAAGCGGCAGGTGAGCACCCGGTGGGAGAAGGTTCGTACCTTCTTTGCCGATCTTACCGAGAAGGCAAAGTCTGCCGACGGCTTCATGGCCATCCTCGAGGTCTGCGGCATGAATCCCTGGCTGCTGGCCGTGCTCAAGGAGCATGGTTGCCGCGAGATCGTGGTCATCCAGCCGGCCAAGCGATCCTTGCAGAAGACCGACGGCCGCGATGCCGCTGAACTGTCGCACCTGCTGTGGGTGCATCGGCGCAACTTTCTGGGCGGCGAGCATCCTCTGGGCGTCCGTCGGATTCTGCCGCCCAGCGCGCAAGAGGCCGACGACCGGCAGTTGACCGCGCTGCGAGCCCGCCTGACGCGGCAGCGCACGGCCGTGCTCAACGGCATCCACAAGCTGCTCCGGAAGCACAACCTCGGGCAATTCCAGCCGACGAGGGAGTTTCAGACCAAGAAGGTTCGAGCCTGGCTGGCGGAACTTGACCTGCCGGCGTTGGACCGGCTGGAACTGAACATGCTCGTGCCGCAATGGGACCTGCTCGACGC
>JAVEUP010000390.1:0-3256 GCA_034005525.1 Thermoguttaceae bacterium
CGGCCCAGCCCGTGGAAGCTGAGCACGACCGGCACGCGCGGGCGTACCAGCAGGCTCGCGGCGACGGTATCGGGCCATGCGCCCCAATTGCGTGCGTGGATCACGTCCGGCCGCACCTGCCGGATCAGCCGAGCCAGGCGCAGCGGGAGTCGCAGTTCGTTCGGCGGCGAGTGCATCATATGGACCGGCACATCCGGCGGCAGCCGTTCGGCCATTTGCGGCTCCTCCCGCAGCGCCGCCACCGTATGCCGTATCCCCTGCCCGCTCAGGCCCGCAATCACTCGCGCCATCGTCAGTTCCATGCCGCCCGCCAATAGGCCCGGAACAACATGCAAGACATGCACGTGGGATAACGACGACCGGACATCAGAATTGGGCATTAGATAAGTTGGTGATGGTCAATGTTCTGAATAGGAGGAACAGAAGGCAACGGAGGAAACAGAGACGGTAGCTTGGTGGCTTCTGCTTCAACTGGAAGTGGCTTCTCAAGCGATCCATCCCTATTGCCTGGATGAAACAATCTCGTTAACTCTCTGTGACCTCCGTTCCCTCCTGTTCATTCTTTCACTCCCCGATCCAAAAGTGACGGAAGACGAACAGAAGGCAACAGAGGAAACAGAGATGGTAGCGTGCTATTGCCGGGGAAGAAGCAATCTGGTCAAGTCTCTGTTACCTCTGTTCCCTCCTGTTCATTCCTTCCGTCCTCCTCAAGAACACCTCGAACATGAGTAGCGACCATATCGGGCCGGTGTAGTCGCCTCGGCCCTGCCGGCTTTCCTTGAGCATGTGCGCAATGAAGGACTGGTTGAAGTAACCCGAATCGGCCATGACGCCGCCCAACAATGCGGCTTCCACCTTCTCTTTCAATGGGCCCATGAACCAGGCCCGCAAGGGCACGGAGAAGCCTTTCTTGGGCCGGTAGAGGATGTCGGCCGGCAGGTAGGGCTCCAATGCCTTCTTGAAAATGTACTTGCCCTCCCGTTCGCGCAACTTCACCGAGGGTGGAAGCGTGGCAAGCCACCCGACCAGCTTGTGGTCCAGAAGCGGCACGCGCACTTCCAGGGCGTGTGCCATACTGGCACGATCGACCTTGGTCAAAATGTCGCCGGGCAGGTATGTCTTCAGATCGAGGTATTGGACCATCGAAAGCGCATCGCCGCGCGGGGCCTGGTGCCAGTGCCGCTGGAATACCTCGAGCGCGCGGTAGCCCTGCAAATCGCGCCGAAGCTCGCCGCTGAACAGCCGGCGGCGGATACTATCTGGGTTCACGGCAACGCTGTGGAAATAGCCCTCCAGCGACCCGCGAGCAATGGACTGAAGGGTCTTCTTCGCCCGCAATCGCGCAGGCATCCAGCCGGCATCGGGGTACACCCGCGCCAAGAGGCCGACCAGCGGCCGGCGCAGCGCGTCGGGCAACAGGCGGCGCAGGCGGTCCTCCTGAGTGTGCCAGCGATAGCGCGTATAGCCGGCCAGGTTTTCGTCGCCGCCGTCGCCGGAAAGGGCCACCGTCACGTGCCGCCTCGCCAGTTCGCACAATCGATACGTGGGCAGGGCCGAGCTGTCGGCATAGGGTTCGTCGTAAAGTCCGGCTAGGCGGTCGAGAAGGTCGAATGTATCCGGCTCAACCTGCTCCACGCGATGGGCCGTACGGTAGCGCTCGGCGACTAGGTGCGCGTAGCCGGCTTCGTTGAAGGTCGGATCGCCGAACGATATGGAGCACGTATTGACCGGCTGGTCGGAAACACCCGCCATCATTGCCACGACCGCGCTGGAGTCGACGCCGCCGGAAAGGAACGCACCCAAGGGCACGTCGGCCACCATGTGCGCGGCCACGGCCTCGCGAAGCCGCTCAATGAGTTCGCAGGCAATGTCCTGCTCGCTGCCGGAGGCGCGCGCGTCGAATCGGACGTCCCAATACTGGCGGGGAGTGCAATCGGTCCCGCCGCGCCGGAGCGTGAGCGTGTGGCCGGGCTCCAGCTTGAATACATTCCTGTAAATAGTCTTCGGCTCTGGGATGTATCCGAATGCGAAGTAGTCTTCCACCGCCGTCGGATCGACGGCGCCGGGGCACTGCGGATGGCAGCGGAGCGCCTTCAGTTCCGAGGCAAACAGGAATTGTCCCTCCGGCAGCGCCGCGTAATAGAGCGGCTTGATGCCCAGCCGGTCGCGTGCTAGGAAAAGCGTTTCCCGCCCTCTGTCCCAAATGACGAACGCGAACATGCCGCGCAGCCGCTCCACGCAGGCGTCGCCCCACGCCTGCCACGCGGCGAGGATCACTTCCGTATCGGACGCGGTGCGGAACGCATGGCCCAGCGACTCCAATTCCGTGCGCAGCTCGCGGAAGTTATAGACTTCGCCGTTGTAGGTGAGCACGACGTTGCCGTCGGCACTGTGCATGGGCTGGCGCCCGCCGGACAAGTCGATAATGGAAAGTCTTCGGTGGCCCAGCCCCAACCCGGGTTCGGTGTGCAGCCCGCCTTCGTCCGGGCCGCGGTGAAACTGGCTTTCATTCATTCGTCCGAGCAGCGCCCGATCAATGTCGCGCTTGCCCACCGAATCGAATATGCCAACGATGCCGCACACGATTAGTTGCTAGTTGTTAGTTGCTAGTTGTTAGTGGACGCGCTGGCGCGGTGAGGCAACCGGTAGATGGTCCATGACGGGTAGATAGATATCGAAAGCCCAATGTCGAAAGACATCCCAAATCCACAATACCTCTCCTGCAACTAGCAACTAGCAACTAGCCACTTTCTTCTATCCCTGGAACATCGCTCCCACGGGCCGGTCGCGCGGCATGACAACGCCCCGTGTGTTGTCCATGGCGCGCCAGAGGCATACGGGCAGCATGAGGAACCACCAGGTGAATTCGGTATACAATAGGGTATGCGTCAGACCAACGCCCATAACGACGGCCAGCGAACACATCAGTCCGACGGACAGCAGCATCACGTCCCTCTGCTGCTCCTCCGATAGCCCGCGCAAGTCGTGCCTCATCCGGTACAGCATCAGCAACGCACTGCCGACCACCACCATGAACAGTATGAATCCCTGGGTGCCCAGTTCCGTGAAGCAGCGCACATAGGTACTGTGCGCATCACGACCAGCGCGCCTGTGGTCGTAACCGCCTGCGAACTGCGGGAAGTTGCCTGCCCCAACGCCCCACGGGCGCCGGCTCCACATCTGCAGGCCGATCTTCAGATACTCAATGCGGGCTTGTGCCGAGGTGTCGCGCACTTCCTCAGCGGCCGTGATGGTC